>DASTZX010000223.1:0-4721 GCA_035764045.1 Xanthobacteraceae bacterium
GGGTATGGTACTTTCTGACGACGTATTGCCGGGCCGGCAGCCTCCTTGCTGACGGCCGTCTCCCTGCCTCGATTTAAGCCGATAACCGGCGCAGGCGAAGGATGCGCGCGCCGGATCCTTTGCTCAGGGCGCCGGAAAGGGCGGCTCCTATTCCATGGACGCGCTTTCGGACGTATTGCGAGTCATTCGGCTGAAAGGCGGCGTCTTCCTGCACGCGCAGTTCACGGCGCCGTGGTGCATCTTGACGGAGATCACCGGAGAACATTGCGGTGCGTTCCTCCAGGACGCCGAGCACATCGTGCTCTACCATTACGTCGTCTCGGGGCGGATGATCGCGCAAATCCCGCACAGCCAGCCCGTTGCGCTCGAGGCGGGCCAGCTCGTCATCTTCCCGCACAATCACCCACATCTGCTCGGGAGTCGCATCGATGTGCCGGCGGTGCCGTCGATCGAGGTCGTGCGCGTCCCACCCGAGGGTGGCCTGCTGGCGATCCAGCATGGCGGCGGAGGCGAGGAGACCCGCATCGTGTGCGGCTTTCTGGGCTGCGACAAGCTGGACGGCAATCCACTCGTCGGAGCCTTGCCGCCCCTGCTCCGTTTCGACACCCGTCAGGAGGCGTCCGGCGCCTGGATCAGGAGCTCGCTCGAGTTCGCCGCCCAGGAAATGGCGGCGCGCCGTGCGGGTTCGGAGACCGTGCTTGCGAAGCTGTCGGAGGTGCTTTTCGTGGAAGCCCTGCGGCGCTACGTCGAAACGCTGTCCGAGGAGCAGACCGGCTGGCTCGCCGGACTGAAGGACCCGTTCGTGTCCCGCGCATTGTCGCTGCTGCACAAGCGCATGACGCACCCATGGACTGTCGACGATCTCGGCCGAGAGGTCGGCCTGTCACGCTCGGCGCTGGCGGACCGCTTCACGCGCCTCATCGGCGAGCCGCCCATGCGTTATCTGGCGCGCTGGCGCATCCAGCTCGCGGCCCACCAGCTGCGCAACACGGACACTACGCTCGCGCGGATCGCCGAACAGGTCGGGTACGAGTCCGAGGCGGCGTTCAATCGCGCCTTCAAGCGCAGCTACGGTGTCCCTCCGGCCACGTGGCGGAAAAGCGCGGCCGCGTCCCGCCGATCGGGCGCGGGATCGGGCATCATGGCGCCAGACGCCACTCAAGCGGTTGATTGATGAGACTCGGCGGCCGCCGCCAGCCAGGGCCCGGCAGCAGACATTCGCGAGCGGCCTCGCGTTTGGCACGCGGAGCGAGTGACATTTTTCTTTTTTGAATGGTGCGATCGTACACTTATCGCGCCCTGCTCTGGTATTAAAATAATGTTGCTGGAAGGGTTGCGCGACATGGTCCGGAACCATGACCGACGTCGCCGAGTGGCTCGAAGCGATCGGCTTGCCAGAGTACGCGCAGTGCTTTGCCGAGAATGCGATTGACCTTTCCGTCCTCCGCGATCTGACAGACCAGGACCTGAAGGACCTCGGCGTCCTGCTGGGTCATCGCCGCAAAATGCTGCGCGCGATCGCAGAGCTTCAGACAGCCCCTCCTCCATCGGCGAAAAGAACGATCGAACCGGCGCGGCCGAAAGAGGCCGAGCGACGTCACCTGACGCTGATGTTCTGCGACCTGGTCGGCTCGACAGCTCTTTCGGCGCGCCTGGACCCGGAAGACATGCAGACCGTGATCAGCGCGTATTACAATTGCGTCGCAGACGTCATAGGCCGACATCAAGGCACGATCGCCCGCTACATCGGAGACGGCGTCTTGGTCTATTTCGGCTATCCGCAGGCACACGAGGACGATGCCGAACAGGCGGTGCGGGCCGGCCTCGCGCTGACCGGTGCCGTGAGCAGGCTCCGAACGGTTCCTGACGCTGAATTGTCCACGCGCATCGGCATTGCGACCGGACTGACGGTTGTCGGCGACCTGATCGGCCAAGGCGCGGCGCAGGACCAGGCGATAGCCGGCGAAACGCCGAATCTCGCGGCGCGATTGCAAACCTTGGCCCAGCCAGGGGAAGTGTTGATCTGCGCAAACACGCGCCGGCTGACCGGTGGACAGTTCGACTATCGAGACCTTGGCCGTGTCGCGCTGAAGGGGTGGACCGAGCCGGCTCACGTTTGGCAGGCGCTGGGACCGAGCGGCGTGGAGAGCCGTTTTGAGGCGATGCATCATGCCAAGGTCCAGCCGCCGTTCGGCCGCGAGGAGGATCTCGAGCTTCTGTTCCAGCGCTGGCGACGCGCCCGCGAGGAGGAAGGCCAGGTCGTGGTGCTGACGGGCGAACCGGGGATCGGCAAGTCGCACGTCGCATTCGCCTTTGCCGAGCGGCTCCAGAACGAACCGCACGTCGTGTTGCGCTACTTCTGCTCGGCGCATCATACCAACAGTGTTCTATTCCCGATCATCGGCCAGCTCGAGCGAGCTGCCAGGTTCGAGCTCAGCGATACGCCTGCGGACAAGGTCGCCAAAATCAACAATCTCGTTTCGCGATCGACGGAGAATCCCGAACAGGCGGCGGTATTGGCGAATCTGATGGGGTTGCCGACTGGCGAGCGATATCGGCTGCAGGAGCTCACGCCACAACAGCGCAAGGAGAAGACATTTTCGGCGCTTTTGGCTCAACTCGACAACCTGTCCGCAGGCCAGCCTGTCTTCATGATTTTCGAGGACGTCCACTGGATCGACCCGACGTCACTGGAGTTGCTCGCAGCGACAGTGGAGCGCGTCCCGCAGCTTCGGGTTCTCGTGCTCATCACGGCGAGACCGGAATTCGCTCCGCCTTGGCCAAGCTATTCCCACACGACGACTGTCCCGCTCAGCCGCCTTGGCCGACGTTACGGCGCGGCACTGGTCGAGCGCGTGGCGGGCGGCAGGGTGCTGCCGCGAGAGCTGTTGGACGAGATTCTCGCTCGTACCGATGGCGTACCTCTGTTCATCGAAGAGCTGACGAAGACGGTGCTGGAAAGCGACCTTTTGGACCAGCGGAACGGCCAATACGTCCTGGACCGGCCGCTGCCGGCTTTTGCCATCCCCAACACATTGCATGCCTCTCTGATGGCGCGTCTCGATCGACTGGCAGCGGTGCGCGACGTCGCCCAGATCGGCGCCGTCGTGGGTCGCGAGTTTCATTTCGAGCTGCTGCGTGCCGTCAGCGGTTTGGCAAGAGCAGGCCTGGAGGAGGCGCTCGAGCAATTGGTGCGGTCGGAACTTGCCTTCCGCCGGGGTGAGACGCCGGACGCGGTTTATATCTTCAAGCACACGCTCGTACGCGACGCCGCATATGCGGGCCTCCTGAAGACCCGGCGCGCTCAGCTCCACGCCGCCGTTGCGAGTGCGCTGGAGCAACACTTCCCCGCAGTCGTGCAAGGTCAGCCCGAAACGCTCGCGCGCCATTTCACCGAAGCCGGGCAGACGGACAAGGCGATTGCCTACTGGCTGCAGGCAGGCAAGAACGCGGCTCTGCGCTCGGCCAATCTCGAGGCGATCGCGCATTTGCAGCGAGGCATCGAACTGGCGGGCCGGTTGCCGGCAGGCCAGGCCAGGGACCGATCCGAACTGGATCTCCAGCTCATCCTGGGGCCGTGCCTCAGTGCGAGGCACGGGCCGGCTTCCAGCGACGCTCTGGGGACCTTCGCCCGTGCTCGTGAGTTGTGCGAGCGGCTCGGACAGCCGCCGGAATACCTTCAGGTGATGTTCTCGCTGGCCACGGCAAGCGTGATGCGGGGCGAGCTGCCACAGGCCCTCGAAGCCATTGCCGGCTTACCCGCTGCTGCCGAAGCACGCGGCAATCGGGCGGCGGTGGTGAATGGCATACGTGGTCAGGCAATGATCCTCATGTTCATGGGGAGACTTGTCGAAGCCCGCGAAGCACTCGAACGAGCTGCGCAGGTGTTCGGCTCGGCCACGGAGGCTGAGAGGGTTGCGACCCGGAGCGCCGGCCAGGACGCCGGGGTGTCCATGCTCGTTCTCATGGCATGGGTGCTTTGGACGCTGGGCCAAGTCAACGAGGCCGTTTCGCGTATTGCCGCCGCGCTCGATCGAGCCAATACGGTCCAGCATGCCCACACGCACGCTTACGCCTGGTATTATGCCTCGGTCCTGCATGCCCTGCGCGGCGAACTGTCGATCGCCGAAGGTTATGCGGAACGGTGTCTCGCGATTTCCGAGCAACACGGCTTCCGCCATTGGGTCGGACTCTCACGCGCGATCCGCGGCACCTGCGCCACACTTCTGGATCCCTCAGCCGATTCGGTCGAGGTCACCAAGTCTCTGGAAGAGTATCAGCGCGCCGGATACCAGCTCGGCCTCACCGCCCAGTTCGTGCTGCTGTGCCCGGCCTTGCTTAGCCGCAATCTGCCGGAGGCCGCGCTGATGCTCATCGAACAGGGACTTGCAATCGCCAGCAAGAATGAGGAGCGATTCTTCGAGGCTGAGCTGTACAGGATCAAGGCCAAGGCACTCCTCATGCGCGGCGGGTCGGTCGAGGAAGCAAAGGTCCTGCTCGACCAGGCTTTGCGAACCGCGCGTGGCCAACAAGCGCGATCGCTCGAATTGCGCGCGGCGACCGACCTTGCGAGAGTTTGGATGAATGAGGGCAAGCGCACGGAGGCGGTCGACGTTCTTTCGTCTGTGTACGGCCTGTTCACCGAAGGGTTCGAGACGCGGGATCTGGAGGAAGCCAAAGCCGTGCTGGTGCAGCTGCAAGCGATCCATGTCTAAGCGCGA
>DASTZX010000224.1:0-5179 GCA_035764045.1 Xanthobacteraceae bacterium
GAGGTAAACAGCCGTGCTTGAGAATGTAGTCGGAGTATGCGCATTTTCCGTTCCGCGCCTCGAAATCACGCGCATAGGATCGCAATTCATCCACAGCAGCGCGGCGAGCGGCTGCTTCAGGCAAAGAAGTGACGGCAGCGCTAGCGGTATCGTCAGCGCATTGAATTAATCTCAGTAAAGGCGGACGTTCCGATTGTTGTGGCAACCTATCCCTTCTCTCCGTCGGAGAGATCGTTATTGGGAAGCGATTTAAGGTCAGCTTAAAAATGCGTTGTTCGCAGCGAAATTTACTATCCATTAACCAGCAGCCTCGGACACTCAAGGATGAGACGAAGGGGTAGCGCGTATGCGTAAGCAGATTTACGTCGCTCAATTCACTAACGGCATCGATCGTCGCTCATTTCCGGTGCTTCAGCCCGACATCATTTTCGCGGCGATGGCGGCTCAGCGGTGGGCGCCAGACGTTTTCAAGATGCGCTGGAATCGCGTGAAAGACCCATCGAAATTGAAAATCGTAATCCTTGCACCGGATGGGCGGCGGCACGAGGAACCAGCCCAGATCAGTTCTGGCTGGTAGCCTTCCAGCACTCAGCCCGCGCTTCCTTGCGCTCTCGCTTCCAATAGCCGCGCTTCGCGGACTTCACCTGACCAGACCGATAGCGCCTCAAGCGGCGCGCCTTGTGGGACAGCGCATCGCACTCAAATGCGCCGCGCCAACCGCGTGATCCCATCATGGCCGATCTCCTCAGTGGGGCGCGGCGGGGAGACAACTGGGACCCCCGCCGACTTGCTGAGACTGGGTCGTCTCCGGTCCCGCCCTAGTCCCGATGAGCCACCCGGCTTCGTTCCTGCGGCGGCTCTATGCTCTCCGCTTTCTCGTCTCTACGGCGTAGAGGGAGCGGGACCAGATGAAGATTACATCAAAATTTGGCGCGCTGTTGAGACTTCTTCACAGGCGACCGGGAACATTCTTTCAAAACGGCCACGCCCGCCGCGACCATCCCGGGCGTGATTTCTGGCGCGCCAGCGCCGGCATGCGGCAGCGCGGAACTTGACCTAGGTTTGGGGGGTGAGCTTTATCAAAGTAATAGTTCTCCAGAACAAAAATTTACAAGCAATTCCAATGGAGTCCGGCCGCTACGGTCGGGGCCCGAAATCGCCGCCTTGAAATTCACACAGGCTCGCGGAACCTAGACGGCCGCATTGAGTTAAGGGGGTCGGGCTGAATTGCGTGCCGTCGGGGAGGTTCCATGCTCGAACAAATGACCCAGCGCCTGCAGTCGCAGCGCACCTTCGAGGCTGCGGTGGAGACGGTGCTCAACGACGTCGTGGCGTTGCACGGCGCCGAATACGGCGACTTTCAGCTCGTCAACCGCGACCGGCTCGTCATCGTCGCCCAGCGCGGGCTGTCGGCCGCGTTCCTGCAGACCTTCAAGTCCGTACCCCGAGATGCCGGCTGCGCCTGCGGGCGGGCCTGGCGGCTCAAGCGCACCGTGGTGGTGGCGGACGTGGACAGGGATCGCGATTATGCCCCGTTTCGCACCGACGCCAGGGCGGCCGGCTATCGCGCGGTGCAGAGCACGCCGCTGATGACGCGCGGCAAGGTGATGGGAATGATCTCGACCCTGTTCGCCAACCCGCACGAGCCGACGCCGATCGAGCTCGAGATTCTCGGGCGCTATGCGAGGGTCGCGGCCGATTACCTCGTCACGCTCCTCGGCGACGAGGATCTCGGCAGCAAAGCGGAGACGATGAACCGCGCGCTGTGCGCGGACATGGTTAACTAAGGGGACGCGGCCTTCACCCCGCAAGATGCCGCTTGAAGAAGTCGACGGTGAGCGCGAGCGCGCGGTCGGCTTCGGGCTTCGAATAGGTCTTGCCCCCCTTGCGCGCGAAGGCGTGGTCGGCGCCGGGATATTTGTGGATCGTCACCAGCGGATTGGGCGCCAGCCTGCGCTCGAGGAGCTCGTTGACCTCGGCCTGCACCCAGCGGTCCTTCATCGCCATGTGCAGCACGAACGGCCGATGCAGGTTCTTCACTTCCTTGATGTGATGCTCGATGTACGTGCCGTAATAGGCGACCGCGCAGTCGATGTCGGTGCGGCAGCACATCAGGTAGCACAGCTTGCCGCCGAGGCAGTAGCCGACCGCGCCGACCTTGCCGTTGCATTCCGGCAGCGCCGCGAGGAAATGCCAGGTGTCCTCCATGTCGCGCACTGCGAGGTCGTAGTCGAAGTCGTAGTAGAGATCGAACGCCTTTTTGACATGCTCGGGATTGCCGTCGGAGAGCTCGACGCCGGGCTCCTGGCGCCAGAACAGGTCGGGCACCAGGCAGACGAAACCCGCCTCGGCGAACTCGTGCGCGTGATGGCGCATGGTGTCGTTGACGCCCCAGATCTCCATGATGGCGATGATCGCGCCGGCCGGCGTCTTGTCGGGGATCGCGAGATACGCGCCCATCTCGCCGTCGCGCAGCTTCACCGTGATGGATCGGGTTTTCATCTCACGCCCTCAATCTTCCGTTCCCTCATCCTGAGGAGCCCTCGCGTAGCGAGGGCGTCTCGAAGGATGGGCCGCACATGCAAGGGGCGCCACATCGGCCGCCCATGGTTCGAGACGCGCGGCTTCGCCGCGCTCCTCACCATGAGGCGGATTGAATAGCATGGTTGTGGCAACGGCATGTGGTCATAGCCTCATCAATCTCTTCGCATTCCCGGAAAAAATCTGCTCCCGCTCCGCCGCGGAGATCTCCAGCGCATCGACGGCCGCGATGGTGTTGCGGATCAAGCCGCGCCCCTGCTCGGCGCAGAACGGCGCATCCGTCGCGAACAGGCAGTGCGCCGTCTTGAAGAAGGCGTGGCCGCAGCGCGTCGCAGCGACCTCGCCGTTGAGCGCGGTGTCGGCATAGAGCATCTCGTAATAGCGGCGCGGAGGCTTCCTGAGGCCGGCCTCCTCGGCCGCCGGGTTGCGCTCGGGTGTGCCGAAGAAGATCTGGCGGAAGCCGAGGTCGATCTTGCCGGCGAAGAACGGGATCATCCCGCCCATGTGGTGGGAGACGATCTTCAGCGTCGGCAGCTCGTCGAGCAGGCCCGAATAGATCAGCCGCGTCATGCAGGCGGTGGTCTCGTACGGCCAGCCGAAGCTGAACCAGATCTCGTTCTCCGACGTCTTCTCGCTGGCGTAGTCGGGATGCTGCGCGCCGCGCATCGGATGCACCCAGATGGGCAGATCGTGCCGCGCCATGTGCGCGAAGACGGGGCGGAATTTTTTCGCCGACAGCGGCTCGCCCGCCACATTGGTGAACACCTGCACGCCGCGCGCCCCGATTCCGATCGCGCGATCGATCTCGGCGAGCGCGGCTTCGACATTGTTCATCGGCAGCGATGCCACGAAGGCGGGAAATCGGTCGGGATGCTGGTGGCAGATCGCCGCAAGCGCATCGTTCGCCATGCGGGCGACCTCCGGGCTCCGGTCGGGCGGCGCGATCAGCTCGACCGGCGGGTTGGCGAGCGAGAGCACCTGCTGCAGCCCGTCGAATTCGTCGAGCAGGGCGAGCCGCGCGTCCACGTCCCACAGCGTCTTGATGCGCGGGAACGCGGTGAGCACCGGATGGCCCGGGATCAGGTCGCCGAGCCGGTCGAGAAACGGCTTCGGCATGAAGTGGGTGAAAATATCGAGCATGGCGGTCCCGGCGGAGGCGCGACCGTAGAGGCGCCGTTGAGCGGACGCAAGCGACGCCGCAGGTGGTGCATGCTCCCTCCCCCTTGTGGGCGAGGGTTGGGAAGGGGGGCAGCAGATGCATGCGCAAGCCGCACCCCCCTCCGTGTCCCTCCCCCGCAAGGGGGAGGGAACGAAAGAGCCGCGACATTGTGCGCTGGCCGCAGCATCTCGCGTCATTTGCCTGCGCGATGTTCAGTCCGGGGACATGGCGGGCAGTCCAGTAACCACCGCCGCCGTCGTGATGACTGGATGCCCCGCGCAAGCGCCGCTTGCGCGAGGCATGACGACCGTTGTTAATTCCTGGAATCGCGGGGACAAACAAACTCGTGAGGGAGGGGACCATGGCAGGTGCTGCAGACAAATCCGCCGAGCTGGTGGGGAGGCTCGAGCGGCTGCCGTTCTCGCGCTGGCATCGCAACCTCTTCGTCCTCTGCTTCGTCGGCGTGATGTTCGATGCCTGCGACTTCGCGCTGTTCGGCATGGCGCTTCCGCCGGTCGCCCGCGAGTTCGGGCTCGACCGGGCGCAGTCGGGCCTGCTCGCCACCGTCGGCCTGGTCGGCGCGTTCCTCGGCGCACTGTTCTGGGGCACGATCTCCGACTACATCGGCCGGCGCACCTCCTTCGCGTCCACCATCGGCATCTTTTCGGTTTTCACGGGACTGGTCGGCGCCTCGTGGAACGTGCTGTCGCTCGCGGTCTTCCGCTTCGTCTCCAATTTCGGCCTCGGCGGCGAGGTGCCGGTGGCGCTGACGCTCGCCTCCGAATACAGCCCGGGCGCCATCCGCGGCCGGATGGCCGGCGGCATGCTGGTGAGCTTCCCGACCGGGCTCGCGCTCGCCGCCGCGGTCGCCTATTTCGTCATGCCGGTCTACGGCTGGCGCGCGGTCTTCGTGGTCGGCGTCGTGCCGGCCGTGCTCCTGTTCTTCGTGCGTCTCGCGATGCCGGAATCCGTGCGCTATCTCATCAGCCGCGGCCGCATCGCGGAGGCCGAGGCGACCGTTGCCGACATCGAGCGCAAGGCGCTCGCCGGTCAGGCGGCGCCGCCAGCGCCGGTCGCCGCGTCGGTCGGTGCGGAGGAGCGCGGCGTGACCGTGTTCGAGCTGCTCACCCCGGAACGGCGCCGGCGGACCATCCTGCTGTGGATCGTCTCGTTCTGCTTCCTGTGGGCGTCGAACGGCATCATCTTCATGCTGCCGACCATCCTGGTGCAGCGCGGCTTTCCGCTCACCCAGATCCTCGTGTTCCTGTTCGTCCAGGCCGTCGCCGCGATCGTCGGCTATGCGGCCTGCAGCGTCCTGATCGACCGCTACGGCCGCCGGCCGGTGCTCTTTCTCTATTACTTCGTCGGCGCGTTCTTCCATCTCTGGTTCGCGCAGGCGAGCGGGATCTGGATCTATTTCGCCATCGCCGCCGTCGGCTGGGTCAATCCGGGCGTCTACGGCTCGAACGCCGTCTATGT
>DASTZX010000225.1:0-3299 GCA_035764045.1 Xanthobacteraceae bacterium
GAGGCGGCAAGAATCTTCGACGCCTGGTTCGCGCCGCTGAAACGGCCTTTCCAGATCAAGCCGGATTAGAAACAACACCCGTCATGCCCGGCCTTGGGCCGGGCATCCACGTCTTGCAGAAAGCGACGCAGAACAGACGTGGATGGCCGGGACATAGGCGAGCGGAGCGACGCCGTTCTTCGAACGGCTATGCCCGGCCATGACGCCGCAAACAGGAGAGCACCATGCCGCAGATGAGCGGAGGCGATGCGGTCGTCAGATCCCTGCTGGCGCACGGGATCTCGACGGTCTACGCCCTGCCCGGGGTTCAGAGCGATCATCTGTTCAATGCGTTCTTCGACGCCGGCGACGCCATCCGCGTGGTGCATACGCGCCATGAGCAGGGCGCCGCCTACATGGCGCTCGGCGCGGCGCTCGCGACCGGCAAACCGGCGGTCTACTCGGTGGTGCCCGGCCCCGGCTTCCTCAACTCGAGCGCGGCGCTCGCGACTGCGTACTCGACCGGCGCGAAGGTGCTCGCCCTGATCGGCCAGATCCCGAGCCGGGCGATCGGCAAGGGCCTCGGCTTCCTGCACGAGATTCCCGATCAGCTCGGCGTGCTGCGCACCCTGACCAAGTCCGCCGAGCGGGCGGAAAGCCCGGCGGCCGTGCCCGGGCTGATCGCCCAGGCGTTCCAGGGGCTCGCCGGCGGCCGCCCGCGTCCGGTGGCGGTCGAAGTGCCGCCCGACGTGCTCGGCAGCAAGGCCGACGTCAATGTTGCGGTGCCGCTGCCGCCGCCGCCGGCCCAGGCGTTCGACGAGGACGCGATCGCGCAGGCTGCGGCTGCGCTCGCCAAGTCCGAACGCCCGGTGATCTTCGTCGGCGGCGGCGCGCTCGACGCGGCGCCCGAGGTGCGCGCGCTCGCCGAGCGCCTGACGGCGCCGGTCGTCGGCTTCCGGCGCGGCAAGGGCGTGCTCGACAACCGCCATGTGCTCAGCCACGCCCTGCCCGGCGGGCATGCGCTGTGGAAGACGGCGGACGTCGTGCTTGCGGTCGGCACCCGCATGTTCCTGCCGCTCTCCGGCTGGGGCATCGATGACAAGCTGAAGATCATCAAGGTCGACATCGACCCGGACGAGTTCGCGCGCATGCGCGCGCCGGTCACCGGAATCACCGGCGATGCCGCCGCGGTGCTGCGCCGGCTCAACGAGCACCTCGCGCACCTTGCGCCGATGGACAAGGCGCGCGTCGCGGCGAGCCAGGCGCTCAAGCGGCGTGTCGCCGCCGATTTTCGCAAGCTCGGCGTCATCCTCGAATTTCTGCAGGCGATCCGCGACGTGCTGCCCGACGATGGGGTGCTGATCGACGAGCTCACCCAGGTCGGTTACGCGGCGCGCACGGCCTACGAGGCGCGCGGGCCGCGCAGCTTCATCTCATCCGGCTATCAGGGGACGCTCGGATGGGGAATTGCGACCGCGCTCGGCGCGAAGCACGCGCTGGGCGGTGCGCCGGTCGTGGTGCTCTCCGGCGACGGCGGATTCATGTTCAATGTCCAGGAGCTCGCGACCGCCGTGCGCCACCGCATCCCGATCGTGGTGATCCTGTTCAACGACGGGGCCTATGGCAATGTGCGCAACATGCAGCGCAAGGATCACGGCAACCGGGTGATCGGCAGCGATCTCGCCAATCCGGATTTCCTGCGCCTCGCCGACAGTTTCGGCATCGGCGGCTACCGGGTCACGAGCCCGGATGCCTTGCGCAAGGCGCTGGAGCAGGCGCTGGCGAAAACCGAGCCGGCGGTGATCGAGGTGCCGACGGGCGACCTGCCGGACCCGTGGCAGTTCATCGACATGCCGAAGGTGCGGGGCGTGTGACCCGGCAGATTTGTAGCCCGGATTGAGTTGTAGCTCGGATGGAGCGGAGCGACATCCGGGGCCGGCGTCCCCGCATTTCGCTGCGCTCAATGCGGGCTACGAGCGCACGCCTCTTCGATGGCCCTCACGAGCCGCGGAGCCGCCTGCGCATTATCGAGCGCGGCCGACGCGAGCGCGAGCATGCGCGCGGCGCCCTCCCCGCCCAGGACCGGCGTCGCGAAGCGGCGGAATTTGTCGTCGATCTGCGCCTGATCGAATGGCAATCGCCCATCGCCCGGGACGTGCTCGACCTCGCATTCGTGTACCACGCCCGTCGCGGTCGCGACCCGCACATGGGCCGGCCAGACCCGCGGATAGTGCGCCAGCAGCAGTTCGTTCTGCCTCACCTTCACCTTGGCCATCAGCGCTGCAACCGCCGCCGGGATTTCCGCCGGCGACTGGCGCACGTCGTACATCGCCTCGGGCATCAGGGCGGCGAGCGCCATCTGGTACGGCAGGCTGGTGAGGTGGGACGCGCGGTCGCCCGGCGTGACGCCGTGGTCGAGCATGGCGTGATGCGGCGGCAGCACCCCGGCCTCGATCTCGACGATCTCCTCCGGGGCGACGCCGCGCGCGAGAATCTCCTTGAGCGCCAGCGTCGCGGCGAAAGTCTGCCGGGCGGCGCACCACGGCTTGAACGAGACTTCGGTAAGCACGGAATGCTGATCGAGACCACGGGTGAGCTCGGCCGTGTCGACCTTGATGTCGTAAACGCTCGCGAGGAAGCGGCCGTCGAGCAGGTTGAGGTCGCTCGTGAACCCGGCGCGCGCCGCCTGCGCGGCAATGAGCCCGTTGTGCGCCGCGAGCCCGACCGCGAGCCAGCGCGTCGTGGTCGGAGCATTGTGATGGCCGACCCCGGGCGACGACTGGGTGAGCGCGAAGGCGAGCGCGTGAGCGGCCTGCCGCTCATCGAGCCGCATCAGCCGGGAGGCGGCCGCCGCGATCCCGAAGCCGGCGCCGAAATAGCTCGGCCAGATGCCGCGATACAGGATGGTCGGCCCGTGCAGCGCGAGGCCGAGGCGGATCATCGCCTCGTAGCCGGCGATGATCGCGCTACCCAGCACCGCGGAATCGTCGATCTTGAGCGAGGCCGCCATCGTCAGCGCGCCCGGCACCACGATGCCGCCGGCAGTGGTCATCGCGGCGAGGTGAATGTCGTCGATCTCGGAGAGGCGCGCGAGGGCGCAGTGCGCCGCGAGCGCCGCCGGCATCCCGGCTTCGCTCTCGCGGCGGAAGGCGAGCAGGGCCTGCCCCTCGGCCGTCCCTATCCCGGCAATCCAGGCCGCGACGCCGTCGATGACGTGAAGCTTGGCCTTGGCCAGCAGCGAAGCCGACGGGCTGCGCCCGTTCGCCACATAGGAGCCGAGCTGCTGCAGCGCCGTCATGCCCTCGCTCCCGGCCAAAGCA
>DASTZX010000226.1:0-4266 GCA_035764045.1 Xanthobacteraceae bacterium
GGCCTTGGCCTGGTCGACCTTGCCGACCGACAGGAAGGTGCGCCCGCAGCACAGCGGCCGCGCCACACCGTCGGCCGGCGCCGACACATGCACCCGGTAGCAGCCGGCGCGGAGAACGCCACGCGCGGCCTCGAGGGTCTCGGGCTCGAAATAGCGGTTGAAGGTGTCGGCGAAGAGGACGACGTCGCGTTCTTCGTCATATTCGTCATGCCCGCGCTTGTCGCGGCGATCCACGTCTTTGCCGCGCGGATCTGAAGACGTGGATGGCCGGGACAAGCCCGGCCATGACGGCGGCGGGTCCCTGAACCAATCGCTGCGCCAGCGCGGCAGGCTGCGCCGCGCCGAGAAGCCGGCGACCGCCTCCGACAGCACGGCGGCGCCGGGCACGACGTCGCGCAGGTTGAGGAGCCAGGAGAGCTTCGCCGCCACCGGGGCGTAGCGCGGCAGATAGCCGACCAGCCGGTCGTGCAGGGAGAGGCCGAAGCGCGCGGCGCGCGCACGCAGCACCTCGATCTTCATGCGCGCCATGTCGACGCCGGTCGGGCATTCGCGCCGGCACGCCTTGCAGGAGACGCACAGCTTCAGGGTCTCCGCCATCGCATCGGAGGTGAACGCGTCGGGCCCGAGCTGGCCCGTGATGGCGAGGCGCAGCGTATTGGCCCGGCCGCGCGTGACATCGCGCTCCTCGCGAGTTACCCGGTAGGACGGACACATCACGCCGCCGGCGAGCGCGCGGCAGGCGCCGTTGTTGTTGCACATCTCGACCGCGCCCTGGAAACCGTCGCCGGCGCCGGGAAAGTCCGACCAGTCGAGCGCGGTCGTCATCGGCTCGCCGCGATAGCCGGGGCCGTAGCGGAAGTTGGCGCGGTCGTCGAATTTCGGCGCGCGCACGATCTTGCCGGGATTGTAGAGGCCGGCCGGATCGAAGCGGTCCTTGACCTCGGCGAAGACGCGCACCAGGCGCGCCCCGAACATGAACTCGTGGAATTCGGAGCGCACGATGCCGTCGCCGTGCTCGCCCGAATGGGAGCCCTTGTAGTCGCGCACCATCGCGAAGGCTTCCTCCGCGATCGCGCGCATCGCGGCCCTGTCCTTGTCGAGGCGCAGGTTGAGCACCGGCCGCACGTGCAGGCAGCCGACCGAGGCATGGGCGTACCAGGTTCCGCGGGTGCCGTGCTTCTCGAACACCTGGGTGAGACGCGCCGTGTAATCGGCGAGATGGGCGAGCGGCACCGCGCAGTCCTCGACGAAGGAAACCGGCTTTCCGGCGTCCTTCATCGACATCATGATGTTCAAGCCCGCGGTGCGCAGGTCGGTGATCGCCGCCTGCAGCTTTGGATCGAGCACCTCGACCACGCCGCCCGCGTGCGCGCCGGGCTTGTCCCAGGCGAAGCCGAGATCGCCGATCAGGGCATCGAGCGCTCGGAGCCGGCGCAGGTTCTCGTCCCAGTCGTCCTCGGCGAACTCGACCAGCAGCACGGCTTCCGGATCGCCGCGCACGAACTGCTCGAGGGTGGGACGAAACATGGCGATGTCGCGCGCGAGCGCGATCATGGTGCGGTCGACGAGCTCGACCGCGATCGGCGCCAGCTTGACGATGTGCTGGGCCGCATCCATCGCGGCGTAGAAGCTGCCGAAATGACAGGCGCCGACGGCGCGGCGGCCGAGCAGCGGCGAGAGCTTGAGCTCGATGCGGGTCGAGAAGCCGAGCGTGCCTTCGGAGCCGACGAGGACGTGGGCGAGATTGAGATCGTTGCGGCCGGGGGTGAGCGCATCGAGATTGTAGCCGCCGACCCGGCGCTGAACCTTCGGGAAATGCGCCTCGACCTCGTCGGCCTCGCGCGCCCCGAGCGCGAGGAGATCGGCTGCGAGCGGCCGCAGCGCGGCCGGCACGTCGGAGAGGTCGCGCGCCGCCGGGCCGAAGCGCGCCTTGCTGCCGTCCGCCAGGACGGCCTCGATCGCGGTCACGTTCTCGCGCGTATTGCCGTAGCGCAGCGAGCGCGCGCCGCAGGAATTGTTGGCCGTCATGCCGCCGAGCGTCGCGCGCGAAGCGGTCGAGACGTCGACCGGGAACCAGAGGCCATGCGGCTTGAGTTGCCGGTTGAGATCGTCGAGCACGATCCCGGGCTCGACCGTGCAGCGCCGGCCGGGGACGTCGAGATCGAGCAAACGGTTGAGATATTTCGAGCAGTCGACCACCAGCGAATGATTGACGGTCTGGCCGGCCTGCGAGGTGCCGCCGCCGCGCGGCAGGACGCTCACCCCCTCCTCGCGGGCGAGCGCGATGGCGCGCTCGGCGTCGGCGACCGTGCGCGGCATGACGACCCCGAGCGGCACGATCTGATAATGGGAGGCGTCGGTCGCGTAACGGCCGCGGGTCGGGCGATCGAAGCCGACGTCGCCGGAAATCTCGGACTTGAGCCGGCGTTCCAGCCCCGGCACCAGCATGGCAGCCATACGTCGTTATCCTTGCGTCCGGATTTGGCCCCCGGGGGCTGCGGCCCACAGCGATAAGGCTTGACTGACATTCGCATTCGTCATTGATGGCGGCAAGCTGCCGGGGCGCGGGCCGACCAGGCCATTGACCGCCCCTCCGGCCCGATACCCAGAAGGACAATTCATGTCGAAAAACTCATCGCGCATTCCCGGCCGGCATTTCCTGCATATCCCGGGCCCGACGCCCCTGCCCGACCGCGTTTTGCGGGCCATGGACACCCCGATCATCGACCATCGCGGACCGGAGTTCTCCAAGCTGGCGCGCCGCTGCCTCGACGGCATCAAGACCATCTTCAAGACCACCAATCCGGTCATCATCTATACCGCGACCGGCACCGGCGCGTGGGAAGCCTCGCTGGTGAACACGCTATCGCCGGGCGACAAGGTGCTGATGGTCGAGACCGGCCAGTTCGCCACGCAGTGGAAGACCATGGCGCAGAAGCTCGGGCTCGCGCCTGAGTTCATCAAGACCGACTGGCGCATCGGCGCCGACCCGGCCGTGATCGAGGCGCGGCTCAAGGAAGACAAGGCGCGGGAGATCAAGGCGGTGTGCGTGCTGCACAACGAGACCGCGACCGGCTGCCTGTCGCCGATCGCCGAGATCCGCAAGGCGATCGACCGCGCCGGCCATCCGGCCCTGTTCATGGTGGACACCATCTCGTCGCTCGCCTCGACCGACTATCGCCACGACGAGTGGGGCGTCGACGTCACGGTCGGCGGCGCCCAGAAGGGCCTGATGCTGCCGCCCGGCATGTCGTTCAACGCGGTGAGCGACAAGGCGCTGGCGGCGTCGAAGAGCGCCAAGCTGCCGAAGTCGTTCTGGGGCTGGGACGACATGCTGACCATGAACAAGCAGGGCTTCTTCCCCTACACGCCGGCGACGCAGATGCTGCAAGGGCTGGCAGTCGCGATCGACATGCTGCACGAAGAGGGCCTCGACAACGTGTTCGCGCGCCATCACCGGCTTGCCGAGGCGACGCGGCGCGCGGTGCGCGCCTGGGGCCTCGACACGGTGTGCCGCGACGCGAAGTACTATTCGCCGACCGTCACCGCGGTGCTGATGCCCGAGGGACACGACGGCGACGCGTTCCGGGCGCTCGCGCTCGAGCAGCTCAACATCTCGTACGGTGCGAGCTTCGGGCCGTTCGCCGGCAAGATGTTCCGCATCGGCCATCTCGGCGACGTCAACGAGCTGATGATGATGGGTGCGCTCGCCGGCACCGAGATGGCGCTGGCGCTCGCCGGCGTGCCGTACAAGAAGGGCGGCGCACAGGCGGCGATGGATTACCTGGTTTCGGCCGCGACGCCCGCGCGCGCGGCCGCGGAGTGAAGTTTCGCAACTCGTCATGCCCGCGCTTGGCGCGGGCATCCACGTCTTGCCGAATCTGCGCGGGCAAAGACGTGGATGGCCGGGACAAGCCCGGCCATGACGGATGAGAATGGAGTGAAGTTTCGCAACTCGTCATGCCCGCGCGTGGCGCGGGCATCCACGTCTTGCCGCATCTGCACGGGCAAAGACGTGGATGGTCGGGACAAGCCCGGCCATGACGGATGAGAATGGAGGCGTCCATGGACACACGTGCCCAAGAGATCCGCGCCGAGGACATCAATCCGCGCTTCAACTGGGGCCGCGCGCTGCCGGCGCTCGGCACCATGGGGGTCGATTTCGAGGAGCGGGTCGACTACCGCCGCCTGCACCGCTATCGCCTCTCGCGCGTCAAGCAGGCGCTGGAGAATTCCGAGCTCGGCGCGCTGCTCGTCTTCGACGTC
>DASTZX010000227.1:0-9754 GCA_035764045.1 Xanthobacteraceae bacterium
GCTGCCCGGCCCGGTCCCTCGTACAGCCAGGTGCCATGTCCGTTCCGGCCGACCGTCATCCGAGCGTTCCGCCCACCAACGGGCCGCGCCTGGCGCGCGTCCTGCCCCTCGCCCTGATCGTCCTGATCGGCGTGACGGTGATCGCTGTCAGCTGGCATGAGCATGTCCAGCCGGCGGCGCTCCTCGAGCGCCGCAGCGCGGTCGACGCGTTCGTCAACGAGCACCGATGGGCGGCCCTGGCCGCCTTCGCGAGCCTCTACGCGGTCATGGTCGCGCTCTCGCTTCCAGGTGGTGTGCTGCTGACGATCGGCGGCGGAATCGTGTTCGGTGGGTTTGCGGGCGGATGCGCGGCGCTGGTCGGCGCGACGGCCGGCGCGACGGTGATCTTTCTGGTCGCCAAAAGCGCCTTGGGGGGTTGGCTGATTCGCCGCGCCGGGCGGCGGGCCGAACAACTCGCCGCCGGCTTTTGTGCTCACGCGTTCAATTATCTCTTGTTTCTGCGTCTGGTCCCGGTCTTTCCGTTCTGGCTCGTCAACCTCGTGCCGGCCGTCTGCGGGGTGCGGCTCGCGACATTCGTGACCGCGACCGTGCTGGGCATCATTCCGGCCACATTCGCCTTCGCATTCTTCGGCGCCGGGCTCGACCGGGCGCTCGCCGCGCAAGCGGCGGCCTATCGGGCCTGCGTGGCAGCGGGAGGCACCTCCTGCCGGTTCGACTTCGACCCGAGCGCGGCCGCAACCCCGCAGCTGATCGCCGCGCTGGTCGTGCTTGGCGCGCTCGCGCTGATCCCGGTCGCGGTCAAACGATATAAGGCCGCCCGTGCTCCGGCGGAGCGCCCAGGCCCTTAGGCAAGCCCCACGATGGCTGAAACCCTAAAGCCCGACATTTGCGTGATCGGGGCCGGTTCCGGCGGGCTGTCGGTCGCCGCCGGCGCCGCGGCGTTCGGCGTGCCGGTGGTGCTGATCGAGAAAGGCAAGATGGGAGGCGAGTGCCTCAACACCGGCTGCGTGCCCTCCAAGGCCCTGATCGCGGCCGCTCGCCACGCGGCGGCGTTCGCGCAAATGGCCGACTTCGGCGTGAGCGGCGGCCCCCGCAAAGTCGACTTTGCGCGGGTGCGCGACCATGTGCGCGGGGTGATCGCGGCCGTCGCGCCGAACGATGCGAGTGAGCGCTTCACCGGCCTCGGCGTGCGCGTGATCGCAGGCGCGGCGCGGTTCAAGGATGCGGCCACGGTCGCCGTCGGCGATGACTTCGAGATCAAGGCGCGGCGCTTCGTGATCGCGACCGGCTCATCGCCCGCGATCCCGCCGATCGCCGGCCTTGCCAATACCCCACATCTCACCAATGAGACGATCTTCGAGCTCGCCGAGTGCCCACGCCATCTGGTGGTGATCGGTGCCGGGGCGATGGGCCTCGAACTCGCGCAGGCGTTCCGTCGTCTCGGCGCCGCGGTCACGGTGATCGAGGCGGCGACGCCGCTCGCCGGCGAGGATGCCGAATGCGCCGCCGTCGTACTCGATCGGCTCGCGCGCGAGGGTGTGGAGATCCGCACCGGTATCGCGGTGCACGGCGTAACGGGGGACAAGGAGGCCGGGACCGTGCGCGTTGCGATCGGCGATGCGGACCGTGCGGAGACGATCGCGGGCTCGCATCTGCTGGTGGCCGCCGGTCGCCGGGCCAATACCGAGGAGCTCGGACTGGATGCGGCTGGCATCAAATGCGGGCCGCGCGGCATCGTCGTCAACAAACGGCTGCGCACGAGGAATCGGCGGGTCTTTGCCATCGGCGATGTCACCGGGGAGCCCCGGTTCACCCACGTGGCGGGCTACCACGCCGGTCTCGTCCTCCGCCGGGTGCTCTTTCGCCTGCCCGTGCGGGTGCGCTACGACGCCGTTCCGCGGGTGACCTACACCGATCCGGAACTCGCCCATGTCGGCCTGAGCGAGGCCGAGGCAAGGGCGCGCAAATACCGGTTCCGTGTGCTACGCTGGCCCTATCATGAGAATGACCGCGCCCAGGCCGAGCGGGCAACCGAAGGCCACATCAAGGTCATCACGACACGGCGGGGGCGGATTCTCGGGGCCACCATCGTGGGGCAAAGCGCCGGCGAGCTGATCGCGACGTGGGCGCTCGCGATCGACCGGGGCCTCAACATCCGCGCCCTGGCCGGGATGGTGGTCGCTTACCCTACGCTGGCGGAGATCGGGAAGCGTGCCGCCATCACCCAGTTCGCGGCCGGTTTGACCGGCCCCCGGGTGCGACGCATCATCGCCTGGTTGCGACGCTTCGGTTGAGAGGATAAACGGTTGAGCGAACGCATGGCTCGCACCGTCGCAAACGGAAACGATCCGGCAGGCAGACCGCGCGAAAGGGCGCGCCTCGGCCTGTCGGGCAAGCTGTTCGCGCTCACGGTCGGCGCCATCATGATGGCGGAAATCGTGTTCTACGTTCCGTCGATCGCCAGTTCGCGCATCAGCTGGCTCAGCGACCGCCTGGCGGCCGCCCACACGGCGGCGCTCGTGCTCAAGTCGGAGAAGGACTACAGCGTCTCCGAGAGCCTGCAGCGCGAGCTCCTCGAGAGCATCGGCGCACGGATGGTGGCGATGCGGATCGACCAGAGCCGCCAGGTCCTGGCCACCACGCGCGTGACGCAGCAGATCCGCCAGGACGTCGACATCCGCGACATGTCGATGCTGCGTGCGATCATCGGCGCGTTCGACTCGCTCCTGTTCTGCAACGACAGCGACATCCTCCGCGTGGTCGGCCCCGCCCCGATGGGCGGCGATTTCCTCGAGATCGTGCTCGACGAGGGACCGCTGCGCCGGGCGATGTGGCGCTATTCGCGCAACGTGCTCCTGATTTCGCTCGTCATCTCCACCATTGCGGGGGCCCTGCTCTACCTCGCGCTGCACTACATGTTCGTGCGGCCGATGCATCGCATCACCAGCAACATGATCGCGTTCCGCGCCGATCCGGAGAATCCGGCGCGGGTCATCACGGCGACGCGCCGCCAGGACGAGATCGGCATCGCCGAGCGCGAGCTCGCCACCATGCAGCACGACATCGCCTCGATGCTGCAGCAGAAGAACCGCCTGGCCGCGCTCGGGCTCGCGGTGTCGAAGATCAACCACGACCTGCGCAACCTGCTGGCTTCGGCCCAGCTCATGTCCGACCGGCTGTCGCACCTTCCCGACGAGCGGGTGCAGCGTTTTGCGCCCAAGCTGATGCGGGCGCTCGAGCGGGCGATCGCCTTCTGCCAGTCCACACTGTCCTACGGGCGGGCACACGAACCCCCGCCCGACCGCAAGATGATCAGCCTCGCGACCCTGGTCGAGGAGGTGCAGGAAACGCTCGATCTCGGCCCGGAGGCCCGGATCGGCTGGGTGAGCGCGGTCGAACGCGGGCTGACGGTCGATGCCGATCACGACCAGCTCCTGCGGGTGCTTCTCAACCTGGCGCGCAATGCCTTGCAGGCCCTGGAGACGCGCGCCCCCAACGATCCGGCGCGCGACCAGATCCGGATCACGGGCCGCCGCCAGGGCGCCGTGGTCATGATCGAGGTGGCCGATACGGGATCCGGATTCCCCGAGAAGGCGCGGGAGCACCTGTTCGAAGCCTTCCAGGGCTCGACTCGCACCGGCGGCACCGGGCTCGGGCTTGCGATCGCGGCCGAACTGGTGCGCGCCCACGGCGGCGAGATCCGGCTTGCCGAGGGCACCATCGGCGCGACCTTCCAGATCACGATCCCGGACCGGGCGGTGGAGCTCGACGCGCGGCGGCCCGAGCGCGCGCGCGCCTGAGGCGCCGGAAAGGCGCGCCGCCCGCCCTACTCACCGCCTCACGTTTTCGACAAAGCCCGGGAGCGGCGGTCGCGCAGCAGTCGCGCAGCGAAGCCCCCGACTCTGTCGTGGACCTCGTGCTCGGGGACTGCGACTGCCACGCGATCGAGTGCGTGAGCGTCACCGCCGGTGCCCGACGCTATGGCGCCCGCGGGTCGCGAATAGCGCGGTCGTGCTGCAACCCCGGGGCCGCCACAGACTCCTAACGGAGGACAGCCCGCGAACTCAACTGACGAATGGGTCACTTTGTGACGCCGGTGTCAGTGTCGCGGTTGCGAACTTGTGACCCCATGAGCGGGCGCCCACGGCGTAGAATGACGCTACGGGAGACTGGAGCCCATGCCCGGAGCCCGGCGAAGCATTCTCGTCATCGAGGACGACCCGGAGACCGCCGAACAGCTCGTGGATTCGCTGTCCACCAGCGGCTACCAGGTCGATCTCGCCGTGAATGGCGATGAGGGATTCGAGCGCGGCCGCGCCGCCGAGTACGCCGTCATGACGGTCGACCGCATGCTGCCCGGCATGGACGGCATCGCCGTGATCCGCCGCCTGCGGGACATCGGGATCGTCACGCCGGCGCTGATCATCAGCGCGCTCGGCGAAATCGACGACCGGGTGCGGGGCCTGCGGGCGGGCGGTGACGACTACCTCGTCAAGCCGTTCGCGTTCGCCGAACTGCTGGCGCGAGTCGAGGCGCTCGCGCGGCGAAGCGCCACGGTGGTCAAGGAGACCGTCCTGCGCGTCGGCGATCTCGAGCTCGATCTCGTGTCCCGGACGGTGCGCCGGGGCGAGCGCCTCATCGCGCTGCTGCCGCGGGAATTCCAGGTCCTCGAGTACCTGGTTCGCAACGCAGGCCAGGTCGTTCCGCGGGCGATGCTGCTGCAACACGTATGGGATCTGCATTTTGATCCGACCACCAACATCATCGACGTTTATGTCGGACGCGTTCGCCGCAAGGTCGACGGTCAGCAAGCCTACCCTCTCATCCACACGGTCCGTGGGGTCGGGTTTTGCGTCCGTGCTCCTGGCTAAGACGCTGCGATCGTCGACGCTCAGGCTCGCGCTGATCTGCATCGCGAGCTTCGGTGTCGCAGTCCTGGCGCTGTTCGGCTACGTCTACTGGTCCACCGCGTCCTTCGTGCTGAGCCGCGCGGACGAGAGCATCGCGGCCGAGCGCGCGGCGTTGCGCGACACTTATGACGCCGGCGGGCGCGCGGCCCTGGCCGACGCGATCGCGCAACGCGTCGGCGACCGGCGTCTCGACGATCGCGTCTACGTGTTCGCCGACTCCTCGTTCACGCCCGTCGCCGGCAATCTCGCGGCGTGGCCGCCGGCGCTGAAAGGCGAGACGGGCCGGGCAACCGTCAAGACGCCCAACTGGAAGCCCGGCTCCGGGCAGAACGCGGTGCTGCGGGTGAGCCAGGAGACGCTGCCGACCGGCGAGCACCTGCTGGTCGGGCGCGACATCGGCGACCTCGCGGCCTTCGCCGGCAGGATCAAGACCGCGCTCACGCTCGCCATCGCGCTGACCTTCATGCTCGCGGGCGTGGCCAGCCTCGCGGTGACGCGGCGCACCGTCGGACGGATCGAATCCATCAACGCCGCGAGCCGCGCCATCATGCAGAGCGGACTCGGCGAGCGTATCCCGTTGCACGGAACGCAGGACGAATGGGACCAGCTCGCCGAGAACCTCAACCTGATGCTCGATCGCATCGAGGCGCTGATGGACGAGGTCAAGCAGGTCACCGACAATGTCGCGCACGATCTGCGCACACCGCTCGCCCGCATCCGCGGCCGGCTCGAGAAGGCCAGCACGCGGCGGCGCAATCCCGAGGACGACCGGGCGGTGATCGGCGACACGTTGGCGGATCTGGATGGCGTGTTGCGCATGTTCACGTCGCTCACGCGCATCTCGCAGATCGAGACGCGCGATCGCACCGCGGCGTTCCGCAGAGTCGATCTCGCCGAGCTCACGGCTGCGGTGGCCGAGCTGTTCGACGCAGCCGCCGAGGACCGCGGCATCGCGCTCACGACCAGCGCAGACCCGGACGTGTCCGTCACCGGCGACCGCGATCTTCTGTTCGACGCGATGGCCAATCTGGTCGACAATGCGATCAAGCACGGCCGCGCCGCTGGCCGTGTGACGCTCGCGGTCAGTGCGGGCGATGGCGCACCCGTGATTTCGATCGCCGACGATGGGCCGGGAATCCCGGCGCACGAGCTGCCGCATGTCTTCAAGCGTTTCTATCGCCTGGAGCGCAGCCGCCGGACGCCCGGCAACGGCCTGGGGCTCAGTCTCGTGGCTGCGGTTGCCCGCCTGCATGGGGCGCGTGTCGACATGCGCAACCGCGCGCCGGGGCTCGATGTCCGGCTGCAGTTCCCGCGCCCCGCATCGGCCTTGCAGCCCCCCGAAGCGCCCGAGGCTGCGGCTGCGCCGCCCGTTCCGTCCTGACCTGCCGGTGTGGCGGCGAGCAGGGAAAATCGCGTGTTGCGCCATGGCGTTAGGGTTCCCTTGCCAAGGCGGCACGGAGCCTATAGCTATGCGGCCGTCCCGGCCGGACTCTTCGGGTCCCCCGCCGGGCCGCGCGCCCGTAGCTCAGCTGGATAGAGCACCAGACTACGAATCTGGGGGTCAGAGGTTCGAATCCTTTCGGGCGCGCCAGCTAAGCATTTGTCCAGCCCGGACACATGGGTGACAGAACGTACCTAAGACATGGGTGACAACCTCGGGCCGAACGGGTTGTCGAGGGGCTGCAAAGTTCTCTGCTCCAAGTCGATGTATCCGAGATCGTAGCGCATGAAGCTGACGATCCAGATTCCTTCGTCAACTTCTTTGATGCCGACGCGCTGGCCGGCGAGGACGGTCGAGAGGTAGATTTTCTTGCGGTGCAGGCAGATTCGGCCGCAGGCGGTGACCATGAGCTCGCGATCGTGGAATGGATACGCGAGCTCTGGCAAGCCCTGATAGCGATGTGATGAGGCGACGTAGACCTCGTTGGGGCACTTCATGGCGAGAGCCTCGTGGGGTCTCTCGGCATTGAACTCCTGCCGGAAGGCGTCGAACCGGGCTTGCTGCTGGAGGCTATTGAGGCCAGGCGGGCGGGTAGTTTCCTTCTTCAGGGTCAGATGCATGCGTTCGTGCCGGCCGTTTTGCTGCGGATGACCTGGCTTGATGCGTTCGATGCCGATGCCGAGCCTGAGCCACCACACGGAGAGCTTGGAGAGATTGAAGAGGGCATTCGGGCTGGCAAACGGCACGCCGTTGTCTGAGCGTATGGCTCCGGGCAGGCCTCGTTCGGCGAACAGTTGCTCGAAGGCGGTGATGGCGAGGTCTTCGCGGATCGACTCGAGAGCCTCGCTCAGGAGGAGGAAGCGAGAGGCATGGTCGGTGACGGTCAGCGGGTAGCAGTAGCGGCCATTGCCGAGCTTGAACTCGCCTTTGAAGTCGACGCACCACAGGTCGTTGGCGGCCGCGCCCTCTGAGAGCGGCGTTCCGCTGGCGCGGTTGCGCGGCCGGCCGATCGGCCTGACCAGGCCATGACGGTGAAGGACAGCGTGGATGGTGCTTTTGGCGGGGATGCGCACGTCCCCGGCCAGGCGGCGAACCAGGAGTTCGCGGATCTTGCGCGCTCCCCAATGCGGCTTATCCCGCTTCAGGGTGAGGATCAGGCCTTCGACCTGAGGCGGCAGCTGGTTGGCATAGCGCACCGGCCGGCGCGAGCGGTCGGTCAGGGCCTCGAGCCCGTGATCCTTGTAGCGATTGAAGATTTTGTAGCCAGTCTTGCGGGAAATGCCGAAGGCGCGGCAGACCTCCGACATCGCCTCCCCATCGAGAAGCCGGGCAACAAACCGTAGGCGCTCGTCCACGACCGAACACTCCTTCCACGGCATCCGCACCTCCCCCATGCAATTGCATGGGGCAGGTGTTACCCATGTGTCCGGTACGAAGTGTCACCTATGTCTCAGGCCGCTCATTGTACGAGTCCTTTTCAGAACGGCCCGAAGCGGCCCCAGCCTAGAATTTGCGTTTAGTCTGGGTTTTAGTCTGGGGAATTTTTTGAGGTTCTCACCGAGAGGGGGCTTGAGACAACGAGGTCGCAGTGTCGGCGATCGGCCGCACGATCACCGATGAGGCGCGCGCTCATCGTCGATGCCGTGGACACCGAAGCTGCCGCATGCTGGAAATGGCGCCGACCAGCGCTCGAGCGCGTGCGGTCCCGCCCGCAATCTTCTCAGGCGAGCTAGACTAGTTCTCCACCTTCGGGCTGTGGATGCGTTGGAACTCGTCGGTATCGGCGGCAACGATCGTGGCGCGGGGCACACAGGCGTGGGCGGCGATCAGCAGATCGTTGCTGCCGATCGGCGGTCCTGTTGCTCTACCTCCGTAGCGGATTGCATGATCGGGTGTGTGCGACAATAGTCGGCCGTTGCCGTGACGGCTTTCGGAGAGGACGCTCCCACTTATGATCGTCGAACCGGTCGCGATCCAGCCCACTCACAGTCCACCGGTCACTCATTTGTCCCCGCCTGAGGCGAAGATTGCACTTTTCCGTGCCCTTTTTCGAGGGCGTAACGACGTCTACCCGCGCCGCTTCGAGAGCCGAAAGACGGGAAAGGCAGGCTACCAGCCTGCTTGTGCCAACGAGTGGGTCCGCGGTGTTTGCGAGAAGCCTCGGATCAAATGCAGCGACTGCCCTCATCAACGTTTCCTCCCGATCAGCGACGACGCAATCCGGTGGCACCTCTCTGGCCAGGATGACGAAGGCAAGGATTTCGTCATGGGGCTCTATCCGATGCTCCCGGACGAGACCTGCTCTCTTCTGGCAGTCGATTTCGACAAGGGAGGTTGGCAAGACGATGCGCGGGCGTTTTGCGACACGTGCCGCGAATTGGGGGTTCCGACTGCACTGGAGCGTTCTCGCTCGGGCAACGGCGCGCATGTCTGGATCTTCTTCGAGGCAGCAATTCCGGCCGTGCTGGCGCGTAAGCTCGGCTCCCATGCATTGACCGAGGCGATGGAACGCCGACCCGACATCGGGCTGAGTTCGTATGACCGGCTTTTCCCGAATCAAGACACCCTGCCCAGAGGCGGCTTCGGCAATCTCATTGCATTGCCGTTGCAAAGGCGGCCGCGAGAGGTAGGCAACAGCGTTTTTCTCGACTACGGGCTTGCGCCGTACGAGGATCAATGGGCCTTCCTATCATCAATCCGAAAGATCGGGCGCTCGGCCATCGAGGCGATCGTCCGCGACGCGGACGCGAAGGATCGAATCGTCGGCGTTCGTTCAGCATTGCTGGAGGCGGACGAGCCGACACCATGGACCACGCCGCCGTCGCGCCGTCGCAAGGAACCTGCGCTGATGGATCCGCTGCCGACAAAGTTGGAATTGATCGTCAGCGATGAAATCTACATCGCCAAGAGCGTTCTGCCGCCCGGCTTGCGCAATCGGCTGGTTCGATTGGCGGCGTTTCAGAACCCTGAATTCTACAAGGCCCAGGCGATGCGCCTTCCAACCTACGACAAGCCACGGATCGTCGCTTGCGCCGAGGATCATCAGAACCACATCAGCTTGCCGCGCGGCTGCCTCGGTGAGCTTCAAGACCTGCTGAGAAACCTACGAATTTCCTTCACTGTTCGCGACGAAAGGTATTCGGGACAATCACTGCCGCTTCAATTCCGCGGTCAATTGCGTCCGGACCAACTGGCGGCCGGCAGTGCGATGCTGGCGCACGATATCGGCGTGTTGTCTGCCGGCACGGCGTTTGGAAAGACCGTTGTCGCCGCCTGGCTGATCGCGCAGCGCGGGGTCACCACGCTCGTCCTGGTGCATCGAAGGCAACTGCTGGAGCAGTGGATCGAGCGGCTTGCCGTTTTCCTCGATCTACCTCCCACGTCGATCGGACATATCGGAGGC
>DASTZX010000228.1:0-32715 GCA_035764045.1 Xanthobacteraceae bacterium
CCGCTCGAGGAGAGCGATCAGATCATGCTGGTGACCAACGGCGGCCAGCTCATCCGCTGCCCGGTCGACGGCATCCGCATCGCCGGCCGCGCCACCCAGGGCGTGATCGTGTTCGACACCGCCGACGGCGAGCGCGTGGTCTCGGTCGAGCGGCTCTCCGAGGAGAGCGAAGAGAACGGCGGCGGGTGAGGAGCAGCTTGCTCCGCAGGTGTCCCGTCATCCTGAGGTGCTCGGCCGCAGGCCGAGCCTCGAAGGATGATCGGCCGGGCGTCACCGCCATCCAAGGCGGCCGACCCGCGCGCGACGTCTTTGCCGTTTGCACTGCCGACATTCCGCCAACGGCTTCCAGCGGAGCTGTAGACGGATGCCCCCGGTCACCGGCTCCAGTAGGCTCGGGTACCCGGGCCGATCATCCTTCGAGGCTCGCTTCGCTCGCGCCTCAGGATGACGGGACATTTTCTCAGGACGACGGGTCATTTAAGCTGACCGTGAACGGACCTGTCTCCCGTCATCCTGAGGTGCTCGGCAGCAGGCCGAGCCTCGAAGGATGATCGGCCGAGGCCAGGGCGAATAGTCACTATCGGATTCAAACCTCCCGCGGGCGGCCGCCCCGACGTTTTGCAAGCTGACGCACTCGCGCCCAATCGCCCTCCGCCAAGGCAAGCTTCTTCGCGCGGTTCCAACCTTTGATCTGCCGCTCCGCCGCAATCGCATCCGTGATGCGGTCGAAGTGCTCCGACCAGATCAAGGTCACCGGGCGTCGCGACCACGTGTAGCTATCGGGAAAGGCGCCGGCGTTGTGCCCTTCAATACGGGGCATCAGATCCTCGCCAGTCGCACAGCCGACGTAGAGCGATTCGTCCGAGCAGCGTAGCATGTAGACGAATGCGCCCATTCGATCGCCTCGGCCGATCATCCTTCGAGGCTCGCGGAGCCTGTCATCGGGCCGGCCGAAGGCCGGGCCCGTTGGCTCGCGCCTCAGGATGACGGGACATTTCATCTGCCTTCATCCTACTCCACCGTAATATGTGCCGCCTTCACCACCGCGGCCCATTTCGGCGTCTCGGCGGCGATGAAGGCGGCGAAATCCGCCGGCGTGCCGGGCCGCGGCGCCGCGCCAAGGCGCGCCAGGGCCGATTGCATGTCGGACGTGCCGAGGGCGGCATTCGCCACCGCATTGATCCGCTCGACGATCGGCTCCGCCGTGCCGACGGGCGCGACGATCCCGCTCCACGAGACCGAGACGACGCTCGGCAGTCCGCTTTCGATCATGGTCGGCAGATCGGGCAGCTCGGCGCTGCGCGTCTCGCCGGTGACCGCGAGCGCACGCAGCGTGCCGTCCCTGATGTGGCCGACCAGCACCGAGATCGGCTCGAAAGTGAGATCGACCTGCCCGGACAGGAGATCGGTGATCCCGTTTGCGGCGCCCTTGTAGGGGATGTGCACGATGTCGACGCCGGCGGCTGTCTTGAACATCTCCGCCGTGAGGTGCGGCAGCGCCCCGGTCGGCGCGCCGTAATTGAGTTTGCCGGGATGCGCCTTGGCGTAGGCGACGAACTCGGCGACGGTGTGAACCGGCAGCGCGGGCGCGACCACCAGCGCGAAGGGCACGCTCGAGATCATCGCAACCGGCGCAAAGCTCCTTACGGGATCGTAGCCGAGATTCTTGTAGAGGGCGGGGCTGGCCGCGAGCGTGGTCGAAGAGCCGAACAGCAGCGTGTACCCATCGGGTGGCGCCGCCGCCGCGCTGCGCGATCCGATCGTCCCGCCGGCGCCCGGCCGGTTGTCGATGACGACCGTCCCGAGCCGCTGCGACAGCTCCTGGGCCACCAGGCGGCCCATGACGTCCACCGGTCCGCCGGGCGGAAAGGGCACGACCAGCTTGATGGGGCGGCCGGGATAAGGCTGGGCGCTCGCCGGGCCGAGGATGCAGGCCAGCCCGAGCAGGAGGGCGAGGATGAGCGGCGACATGCGGATCGCGTCGCCTATTCGGGTTTGAGATTGCTGAGCTTCGCCATCGCGGTCCATTTGGGCACCTCGGCCGCGATGAAGGCGGCGAAATCCTGCGGCGTGCCGGCTCTCGGCTGGGAGGCGAGCGCCTTGAAGCGCGCCTGTATCTCAGGCGACTTGAGGCCCGCATTGATGGCGGCGTTGAGCTTGTCGATGATGGCGGCCGGCGTGCCTGTGGGCGCCATCACGCCGATCCAGGAATCGGCGATGAAATCCGGCACGCCGCTCTCGATCATGGTGGGCACGTCCGGCAGATCCGCCAGGCGCTCGCGCGTCGCGGCGCCGAGGGGACGGATGCTGCGGTCGTGCAGGTGCGACAAGGTCACGGACGTGGTCTCGAATCCGAGGTCGATCTGGCCGCCCATCAGGTCGGTGATGACGGTCGCGGCGCCCTTGTAGGGGACGATCATGATGTCGCTTGCGGTCGCGTCCTTGAACCATGCGGCGATCATGTGCGGCGGCGCGCCGTTCGGCACGCCGACATTGAGCTTGCCGGGATGCGCCTTGGCCTCGGCGATCACGTCCTTGACGCTTTTCGCCGATGCCTTCGGGCCCGCCACCATGAGGTAGGGCGTGCTCGAAAACGCTGCGACCGGGGCGAAGCTGGTCGCGGGATCGTAGCCGATGTTGCGGTAGAGCGTCGGGCCGATCGCCAGCGTCGCGGCGCTGCCGACCAGGAGCGTGTAGCCATCGGGCTCCGCGCGGGCGACCTCGCGGGCCCCGATGGTGCTGCCGCCGCCGGGCCGGTTGTCGACAATGGCCTGGCCGAGCGCCGCGGTCAGGCATTGGCCGATGAGGCGGCCCATCACGTCGGCCGGCCCGCCGGCCGGAAACGGCACGATGAGCCGGATCGGCCGGGCCGGATATGGTTCACCGGCGGCGCTCGCGGCGAGCATCAGGATCGTCGCGAAGGCGGCTGCGATCCGGGGCATCTGAAGGCTCCGCACAGGGGACGATCGGGTGCGGAAAGCTTATCGCGCCCGGCCAGGCGCTGTCAGCCGCCGTGACAACGGGGCGGCGATGCGGGATCAGCGCGGCGCGAGCGCGGAGAGCCGGTCGATGCTGACGATGCGGACCGTACGGGCCTCGCGGGTCGGGGCGGAGGGGTCGCGCAGGCAGGAGGGCTCGTAATAGGGCCAGCCGCGCTCGGAGCAGGCGGGGCCATAATTGCGCATGTCGAGGCGATCGCCCTTGCTGCCCATCCCGTGGGCCTGCACCGCCTCGAAGCCGGGGATCATGACGGCAACGCCGGCCAGCAGCGCGGCTGCGAGAGTGGCTGCGAGGATTTTCGTCATGTCGGCCCCCATCTGCGCCCTTGCGGGCTACCCACCGATTGGTCGTTCGCGGGCGCTGACAGGTTCACCTCGAGGGTCGCCTTCTTCACACCGATTCCCGAAAGACCCCGCGGCTTGGCCTTGCCGCGGGGGCGGGGGCGGGTTAGACCCGCCCAATGCCTCGGATTGCCCTCTATGCCGGGTCATTCGATCCGGTCACCAACGGTCATATCGACGTGGTGCGCCAGGCGGTACGGCTTGCCGACCGGCTGGTGCTCGCCATCGGCGTGCATTCCGGCAAGGCGCCGCTGTTTTCCGCCGACGAGCGGCTGGCCATGCTGCAGGAGACCTGCGCCCCGATCGCCAAGGAGGCAGGCTGCGAGCTCGCCTGCATCACGTTTGACGACCTCGTCGTGACGGCGGCGCGCCGCGCCGGCGCGAGCGTGCTGATCCGCGGCCTGCGCGACGGCACCGATTTCGATTACGAGATGCACATGGCCGGCATGAACGCCGCGATGGTGCCGCAGGTGCAGACGATATTCCTGCCCGCCTCGCCGCCCGTTCGCCCGATCACCGCCACTTTGGTGCGGCAGATCGCCGGCATGGGCGGCGACGTCTCGGCCTTCGTTCCGGCTACCGTCGCGGCGCGGCTGGCGAAGAAGCGCGGCGCGAAGTCCGGCCCCTGACGTTCTAGTGCCGTGAACCCGAAGTTCGCACAATTTCTCGGCGAGTCTGTTTGCGAACTTCGGGTTCAAAAACGGCACTAGCATCATAGAGTTGCTAGTGTCCTCTCGATTCCGAAGTTCGCCCAGAACCCGCTGCAAATGCCTGCGAACTTCGGAATCGGGACACTAGCGGCCGATCACAACAGGAGTTTCCATGATCCGTGTTCTTGCCCTTATCGGCACCTTGGCCGCCTTGGCGTGCGCCGCGCCGGCCCTGGCGCAGCCCAAGCTGCCCGCCGGGCTCGACCCGCAGAATACGATCCTGATCGACACCACCAAGGGCCGGATCGTGATCAAGCTGCGGAACGATCTCGCGCCCAAGCATGCCGAGCGGATCAAGACGCTGGCGCGCGAGAAGTTCTACGACAACGTGCCGTTCCACCGGGTGATCGACGGCTTCATGGCGCAGACCGGCGATGGTCAGAGGTTCAACGGCACCGGCGGCTCGAAATATCCCAACCTGCAGGCCGAGTTCTCCAACGTCCCGTTCAAGCGCGGCGTCGTCGGCATGGCGCGCAAAGGCGGCGACAACAATTCTGCCAACAGCCAGTTCTTCATCATGTACCGCGAGACCCCGAGCCTGAACGGCCAATACACCGTGATCGGCGAGGTCGCGTCCGGCATGGATGTGGTCGACAAGCTCAACAAGGGCGAGCCGGTGGCGAACCCCGACAAGATGCTCCACGTCCAGGTCGCCGCCGACGCCAAGCAATAGCGAGGAGAAGATGCGGCTGGCGCGGTCCGCAATGCTCGGCGGCGCCGCCGGCGCCGCGCTCGGCGCGATCGCAGTTCCGCCGGGCGCCGCCGGTCAGCAGGGCGGTATCATCTGCAGTGTGTTCGACAACAGGCCCTGCGCCCCGACCGTCTGCAGCCCATTGGATGGCGAGCCGTGCCTGCCGCAGTATCCATTTCCGCTCGGCGAGAATTTGCAATTGACGATCAACAGCGCGCAGTCGGACCGGGGCGAGAAGGTCGATCCCGATCACAAGATCGACACGATCCGTGACCTGTTCGTCGCCCTGCGCGCCTGCTGGCTGCCTCCACATCAGGATGCGTCGCCTCCAGGAATGCAGATGTCGGTGCGGTTCGCCTTCAATCGCGCCGGCGAGATCATCGGCAGGCCGCGCGTGACCTACACGACGCCGGGTGCGCGAGGTGACGTCCGGCGGACCTATCGCCATGCCATCACCGAGGCGCTCGACCGCTGCACGCCGATGCCGTTCAGTCGCGGCATGGGCGGCGCGATCGCCGGCCGGCCGATCGCCATCCGCTACGTCGACAACCGCACGCAGGCGCAAGAGCGTCATCCTTGATCGTGATCCCCGCGCCCATCCGATCTGCCGTGTGCGGCGCGTGCATCGCTGCCGCCGTCGGAATGGCCGGCGCGGGCGAGAGCCGGGCCGGGGAGGGCGGGTCAGGCTCCGGCGCGCCCGTGCAGCGGCTGGAGGACAAGGGCGGCGGGCCTCCGCGCCGGGCGCCGCTCCTGAACACGCTGCGCGACGTCGGCCTGGCATTGGAAATCTGCTGGCGCACCCACCAGCCGCCGCTGGCGCAGGCGAGGCCGGGCATGAACGTGACCGTGATGCTGACGTTCAACCGGTCCGGCGAGCTTCTCGGCGAGCCGCGCTTCACCTATATCACCCCGGAAGCGACGCCGGAGACCCGGGCGCTCTATCAACGCGCCGCGGTCGCCGCCATCGACGCCTGCACGCCACTGCCGGTCTCGCCGGCTCTCGGCGCTGCCCTGGCGGGAAGTCCGAAGATCATGCCGTTCATCGACCGGCGCAACGAAAAAGGAACCTGACATGAGCGAAGCGAACGACAACACGCTGATCCTCGACACCACCAAGGGCCAGGTCGTGATCGAGATGCGACCCGACCTCGCGCCCGGTCATGTGGCGCGCATCAAGGAGCTGGTGCGCGACGGCTTCTATGACGGGATCGTCTTTCACCGGGTGATCGACGGGTTCATGGCGCAGACCGGTTGCCCGCACGGCACCGGCACCGGCGGATCGGGTCAGAAGCTCAAGGCCGAGTTCAATCGCGAGCCGCATGTGCGGGGCACGGTCTCGATGGCGCGGGCGCAGAATCCCGATTCCGGCGACAGCCAGTTCTTCATCTGCTTCGACGACGCCAGCTTCCTCGACGGCAAATACACCGTGTGGGGCAAGGTGACCTCTGGCATGGAGAACGTGGACAAGATCAAGCGTGGCGAGCCGGTGAGCGATCCGGACAAGATCGTCAAGGCGCACATGGCGGCCGACGCCGCCTAGCCAGACCGGGAAGGAGACTTTCGTCATGCGCGGGTCTGTCCCGCGCGTCCACGTTTGCCCGCGGGCGTAAAGACGTGGATGGCTGGGCATAGGCGAGCGAAGCGACGTCGTTCTTCGAACGGCTATGCCCGGCTCTGACGGTCAGGGCTGTCATGCGGACCGACCTGTTCGACTTCGAGCTGCCGGGCGACCGGATTGCGCTCCGCCCGGCAAGCCCGCGCGACGCCGCGAGGCTTCTGGTCGTGCGCCCGGGCGCGACCCCGGAGCTGGAAGATCGCGGCATGCGCGACCTGCCCGATCTGTTGCAGCCGGGCGACCAGGTGGTCGTCAACGACACCAGGGTGATCCCGGCCGCGCTGCAGGGCCGGCGCATCGGCCACGCGACCGAGCCGAGGATCGAGGCGACCCTGGTCAAGCGGCTCGACGGCTCGCGCTGGCGCGCGCTGGTCAGGCCGGCCAAGAAGCTCGCCGTCGGCGATGTGGTGCGGTTCGGCGATGAGGGAAAGGTCTGCTTCCTCGGCCAGCTCGATGCGACGGTGGAGCGAAAGGGCGCGCGGGGCGAGGTGACGCTCGCGTTCTCGTTCACCGGTCCGGTGCTGGACCAGGCGATCGAGGAACGCGGCGAGATGCCGTTGCCGCCCTATATCGCATCGCGCCGCTCCGCCGACGAGAACGATCGCGTCGATTACCAGACCCTGTTCGCGCGCCACGAGGGCGCGGTCGCGGCGCCGACCGCGGGGCTGCATTTCACCGACGCGCTGCGCGCCCGCCTGAGCGAGCGCGACATCGGACTGCACATGGTCACGCTGCATGTGGGCGCCGGGACCTTCCTGCCGGTGACCGCCGAGGACACGTCCGGGCATGCCATGCACGCCGAATGGGGCAGCCTGATCGCCGCGACCGCCGACGCGCTCAATGCGGCGCGCGCGAGAGGCGGCCGCATCGTCGCGGTCGGCTCGACCTCGCTGCGCCTGCTCGAAAGCGCGGCTGCGGACGACGGCACCATTCGGCCATTCGTGGGCGAGACCTCGATCTTCATCACCCCAGGCTATCGCTTTCGCGCCGTCGACCTGATGCTCACCAATTTTCACTTGCCGCGCTCGACATTGTTCATGCTGGTGTCGGCCTTCAGCGGGCTCGACACCATGCAACGCGCCTATGCGCATGCGATCGCCGATCGCTACCGGTTCTACTCCTACGGGGATGCATGCCTGCTGCATCGGGCGCCGGGCTGAGCGCCATGGCCGAGATCTTCTCGTTCGCGCTCAAGGCGACCGACGGCGCCACCCGCACCGGAGAGATCCGCACGCCGCATGGCCTGGTGCGGACCCCGGCCTTCATGCCAGTCGGCACACAGGGGGCGCTCAAGGGCGTGCACTGGCACGAGGTGCGGGAGGCCGGCGCCGACATCGTGCTCGGCAACACCTATCATCTCATGCTGCGGCCGGGCGCCGAGCGCATCGCCGAGCTCGGCGGGCTGCACCGCTTCATCAACTGGCCGCACCCGATCCTGACCGATTCCGGCGGCTTCCAGGTCATGTCGCTCGCCGAGCTGCGCAAGCTCGATGAGAACGGCGTGGTGTTTCGGTCCCATCTCGACGGCACGATCGTTGCGCTCACGCCCGAGCGCGCGATCGAGATCCAGCGGCTGCTCGGGTCCGACATCGCCATGCAGCTCGACGAATGCCTGAGGCTGCCGGCTGCCCCGGCCGAGATCGCGCGCGCGACGCAGCTTTCGCTGCGCTGGGCCGAGCGCTGCAAGCGCGCGTTCGAGGGATCGCCCGCCGGTCGGGCCCTGTTCGGGATCGTGCAGGGGGGCGACGACAGGCGCCTGCGGGTCGACAGCGCCCGTGCGCTGGTCGACATGGGCTTCGACGGCTATGCCATCGGCGGGCTGGCGGTTGGCGAGCCGCAGGACGTGATGCTGGCAATGGTCGCCGAGGTCGTGCCGCACCTGCCGGTCGAGCGGCCGCGCTATCTCATGGGGGTCGGCACGCCGGATGACCTCCTCGAGGCGGTCGCGCGCGGCATCGACATGTTCGACTGCGTGCTGCCCACGCGCAACGGGCGCCACGGGCTCGCCTTCACGCGCTTCGGTCCGATCAATCTCAAGAACGCCCGTCACGCCGCCGATCCGCGCCCGCTCGATCCCGAGAGCCGCAGCCGGGCGGCGCGCGAGTTCTCCCGCGCCTACCTGCATCATCTGGTCAAGGCGAACGAGGCGCTCGGCGGCATGCTGCTGAGCGTCGTCAATCTGTCCTACTACCAGGACCTGATGCAGGGCGCGCGGGCGGCGATTGCAGACGGGAACTTCGCCGACTTCCGAAGCATGACTCGGGAGAGCTGGGCGCGCGGGGACGTCGCACCCTTGTGATCCTGCGCTGGCCCCGAAGCCCCCTCGACCCGGAGGCGCGGGCGGCGCAAGATACCGCCGACCCCAAGGTGCAGGAGCAAAGCTCGCGGGAGCCGCCATGAGCATCAGCCTGAAAGTGAATGGGACAACGCACAGCGTTCCGGCCGAGCCGGACACGCCGCTGCTGTACGTGCTGCGCAATGATCTTGCGCTCAACGGCGCCAAGTTCGGCTGCGGCCTCGCCCAATGCGGGGCCTGCACGGTGCTGGTCGACGGGCAGCCGGTCCGCTCCTGCGTCACGCCTGCCGGGACGCTCGGCTCGTCCGAGATCACCACCATCGAGGGCCTCGGCACGATCGCCCAGCCGCATCCGCTGCAGAAGGCCTTCATGGACGAACAGGCGGCCCAATGCGGCTACTGCATCGCCGGCATGATGATGACGGCGAAATCGTTGCTCGACAGCAATCCACACCCGAGCGAGGCGCAGGTGCGCGATGCGCTCTCCGCCAATCTGTGCCGCTGCGGCACGCACAACCGGATCGTCCGCGCGGTGCTGCGCGCCGCCAACAGCAACGGGAGGACGTGAGATGAACGCCCCGATGATCTCCCGCCGCACGTTCACCGCCGGCATGGGCGCGATCGTGGTCGCGTTCTCGCTCGACCCGGGGACCGCAGTTGCGCAGCAGGCCCGTGCGAAGCTGCCGGGCAGCCTGGACAAAAACCGCATGCTGGATGCCTGGATCCGCATTGATCGGGACGGCAGTGCCACCGTCTTCACCGGCAAGGTCGAGCTCGGGCAGGGCATCGTCACCGCGCTGGCCCAGATCGCGGCCGAGGAGCTCGACCTGCCGCTCGCGCGCGTGCACATGATCTCGGGCGACACCGCCCGCACCCCCAATGAGGGTGTGACCTCGGGCAGCCAGTCGATCGAATATGGTGGAACCGCGCTGCGGCTTGCCGCCGCCGAGGTCCGATCGATCCTGATTGCGGCCGCCGCGCAAAAGCTCGCCGCCGCGCCCGACACGCTGAAGGTCGCGGACGGCACGATCAGCGCCGCCGATGGACGCAAGGTGACTTACGGCGAGATCGCCGGCGCAATCGACCTCAAGCGCGAGGCGAGCGGCAAGGTCGCCCCCAAGCCGGCCTCCACCCACACGATCGTCGGCACGCCGGTCAGGCGCCTCGATATTCCCAACAAGGTTACCGGCGGCGCCGCCTATGTGCAGGACATGCGTCCAGCCGGCATGCTGCATGGGCGCGTGGTGCGCCCGCCGCGCTATGCGTCGACCCTCATCGATGTCGATCAGCCGTCCGTCAAAGGCATGCCGGGTGTCGTCGCCGTCGTGCGCGACGGCAGCTTCCTGGGTGTGGTCGCCGAGCGCGAGGAGCAGGCGATCGCGGCTCGCGCCGCGCTGATCAAGAGCGCCAAGTGGACGCTCGGTCCGGCATTGCCGGACCCGGACAAGATCTACGACTACCTGCTGTCGCTGCCGGCCGAGGCCAAGGTGGTGAGCGAGAAGCCCGCAGCCGAGCCCGCTGCGCCCGGCGCCGACCACAAGGTGATCGAGGCGACCTATCGGCGACCCTATATGGCGCACGCCTCGATCGGGCCGTCGTGCGCGCTCGCCCAGGTCGACGGCGGCAAGCTCACGGTGTGGACGCACTCGCAAGGCGTCTTCCCGTTGCGCGGAAATCTCGCGGTCGGGCTCGGCATGAAGGATGACGATGTGCGTTGCGTTCACGTGGAGGGCTCCGGCTGCTACGGCCATAACGGCGCCGACGACGTTGCGCTCGACGCGGCGCTGCTCGCGCGCGCCGTGCCGGGGCGCCCGGTCAAGGTCCAGTGGATGCGCGACGACGAGTTCGGCTGGGAACCGTTCGGCTCCGCGATGGTCATGCGGGCCAAGGCCACGCTCGGCGGCGGTCGCATCGTGGACTGGAACTACGAGGTTTTCAGCAACACCCACTCGATGCGGCCGAGCGAGCCGGGCGGGGTGAACCTGCTGGCGGCGTGGTCCCTGGCCGATTCGAAGAAGCCGGCGGCGCCGCGCAGCATTCCGCAGCCGGCGGGCGGCGGCGACCGCAACGCGGTGCCGCTCTACGACTTCCCGAGCCAGCGCGTGGTCAATCATCTGATCACCGCGATGCCGTTGCGGGTCTCGGCGCTGCGCACGCTCGGCGCCTACGCCAACGTGTTCGCGCTCGAATCCTTCCTCGACGAGCTTGCGCTCGCTGCGAATGCGGATCCGGTCGCGTTCCGCCTCGCGCACCTGAGGGATCCGCGCGGGCGGGCGGTGATCGAGGCGGTGGCCAAGAAGGCCGGGTGGCAGGCGGACCAGCGCGGCGGCGACGGCAAGGGACGCGGCATCGGGTTTGCCAAGTACAAGAACCTGTCGACCTATGTGGCGGTGATCGCCGATGTGGAGGTCGATCGCGCGAGCGGCGTGGTGCGGGTGCCGCGGGCGGTCGCAGCGGTCGATGCCGGTCAGATCATCAATCCGAACGGGCTGATGAACCAGATCGAGGGCGGAATCATCCAATCGACGAGCTGGACGCTCAAGGAGCAGGTCCGCTTCACGCCGGACGGCATCACGTCGCGCGACTGGGAGAGCTATCCAATTCTCACCATGCCCGAGGTGCCGCATGTGGAGGTCGAGCTGATCGATCGCCCGACGGAGCGCTCGCTCGGCGCCGGCGAGGCGGCGCAAGGGCCGACGGTCGCGGCCATTGCCAATGCATTCGCGCATGCGACGGGGCGGCGGCTGCGCGATTTGCCGCTCGGCCCCGCCCGCGTCAAAGCGGCGCTTGGATAGGCACGCGGATTTGCTCTAAATCATGGGGTAACGGAGTTGCGCGCGGGCGGGCGGGCGACTCTGGTTTTTTTCGTCTCTAGCGAGGGGCCGAGAATGGTGCGTGCCGGGAAAGGCAAGTCGTTGCAGTTCAACACCTACGGGGCGAGCCGCCGGGTGTTCGTGGCGGGGTCGCTGTCAGCGGCGGCGGTGGCCGCGTTTGGGCCGCGATCGGCTCGCGCCGAGGCGAAATATCCCGAGCGGCCGGTGCGCATCATCGTTCCATTCGGTCCGGGCGGTGTGGCCGATGTCACGACGCGGCTCGTCGGCGACAAGCTCGGCGAGAAGCTTGGCCAGCGTTTCGTGATCGAGAACATGCCCGGCGCGGGCGGCATCATCGCGGCGCGCGCAGCGCTCGGCGCGCCGGCGGACGGCTACACGATCACGCTGCTGACCAACGGAACCGCGATCAGCGTTCCGCTGTTCAAGAGCCTCCCGTTCAGTCCGCTCAAGGACTTCGTGCCGATCTCGAGCGTGGGCTATTTCGACTGCGTGTTCGCCGTCAACGCGGCGTCCGAGTTCAAGACGATGAAGGATTTCCTCGACGCCGCGCGCGCAAAGCCGGGCGCGTTGAACATCGGCACGATCAATGTCGGCAGCACACAGAACCTGTCGGCCGAGCTGTTGAAGTCGATGACCGGGGTCAACTTCGTCATCATCCCGTTCCGCACCTCGCCCGAGGCGCTGATCGCGGTTCTGCGCAACGACGTCCAGATGGTGGTCGACTTTCCCGCGGCGCTGCAGGCAGGCCTGTCCGACCACAAGCTTCGCCCCGTTGCGGCGACGGGTCCGGTGAGCGCGCATGCGGTCGGTAACGGCATCCCGACGGTCGCCGACGCCGGCGTGCCCGGCTATGAAGTGAAGTCGTGGAACGGGCTCTATGCTCGCACCGGCACGCCGAAGGCCGATCTCGACGTGCTCAACCGTGCCCTGCAGGAGGTCCTGGCCGATCCGGAGCTCAAGCGGCGCGCGAGCGAGCTCGGGATCGATGCGAAAGCCTCGAGCCCGGACGAGATGGAGGCGCAGATGCGCGCCGACATCGACAAATGGGCGAAGGTGATCGCCGAGGCGCACATCCCGCAACAGTAGAGCCTGCTGCCGATTCGTCATTCCGGGCGCGGGCCAGCGGCCCGCGGCCGGAATCCATCATCGGCGATCATGTTGCTGGATTCCAGGTCCGCCGCTGGCGCGGCGTCCCGGAATGACGGATTGAGAAGCAACCTCACATCCCGTCGTAGAGCCAAGCCATGCCGTCATAGGAGTCTTGCGCGTTGCGTCCGTGCAGGGCGGCGTAGCGCAACTCGGCCGCAACGCCGCGCGCGTGATAGAACTCGCCGTAGACGCGGGCCATGATCTGCACCCTGCCGGTGCGCAGATAACGCTGCTGCTGATAGGCGTGGAAGGCGCCCGGAACGTCGTCCGGTGTGGCGGCGACCTTCTCGGCGAGGCAAACCGCGTCCTCGGTCGCCATGCAGGCGCCCTGGGCGAGATATTGCAGCATCGGATGGGCGGCGTCGCCCAGGAGCGTGACGCGTCCCTTGCTCCATTCCTTGATGGGCTCGCGGTCGCACAGCACCCACATGCGCCAGGTCTCGATGCGTTCGAGCAGGCGCAGCACCTCGGGACGCTGGCCGGCGAAGCGGGCGAAGAGCTCGTCCTTGGCGCCCTCGGCGTTCCAGCCTTCGACGTAGCGGTCGGAGTGAAACACCGCGACGAGGTTGTAGAGCTGGCCCCGCCGCAGCGGGTAATGCACGAAATGGGTTTTCGGCCCGGCCCACAGCATGACGTCGGGCCGCCACAGCTCGTCGGGCACCTCCTCGCGCTTGAGCACGGCGCGATAGGCGATATGGCCGGAGACGCGGGGCGCGCCGTCGCCGACCACCTTCTCGCGCACCTTCGACCACATTCCGTCGCAGCCGATCAGCGCCCGGCCTTCCGCTTCCTCGCCGCCTTCGAGGCGGATCGTCACCCGGTCGCCGCGCTCGATGAAGTCGTCGACCCGGCGCGAGTTCTCGAGCGAGATCAGGTTGCTGCCCTCGCAGGCCTTGAGATAGACGTTGTGAATGTCGGCCCGATGGGTGACGGCGTAAGGCTGCTTGAAACGGTCGATGAACGAGTCGCCGAGCGGGACCGTCGTGATTTCCTCGCCAGTGAGCGCATCGCGCATCTGAAGCAGGCCGGGAATCCAGGCATCGTCCAGCATCTCGAGCTTGAGCCCGATCCGCTCGAGCGCGCGAAAGATGTTCGGCCCCAGCTGAATCCCGGCGCCGAGCTCCTTGAACTCGGGCGCCTGCTCGAACACCCGCACCGGAAAGCCCTTGCTCGCGAGCGCATAGGCGGTCACCAGCCCGCCGATCCCGCCGCCCGCGACGAGGAACGGCAAATCGTGACCGTTCGTCCTAGCCATCTGCGACTCCTGTCATCCTCGTCAGCCCGCGGCTCCCGCTCACGGCGTTGTGATAGTACAGGCCCGCCTGGGCGGCAACGCGGTGGAATGGAGACCTTCGACAGAGCGGAGCCGCAGGCTTACAATGCCCGTCCCAACAAGCCGAGGTGCTGCCGACTCCGGCGCATCGATAATTCGTCGGCGAGCAGCGCCAGGGAGGACCAGATGGCGACACAGTTCCAGATCAATGGAAGACCGGTGCAATCGGATGCCCCGACGGCGACCCCGCTGCTCTGGGTGATCCGCGAGGAGCTCAAGCTCACCGGGACGAAGTACGGCTGCGGCACCGGCCTGTGCGGTGCCTGCATGGTGCACGTCGACGGCCAACGCGCCTTCTCGTGCCAGACGCAGATCGGCGAGGTGGCCGGCAAGGCGGTGACCACAATCGAGGGGCTGTCGGGGGACTCCTCGCATCCGGTCCAGAAGGCGTGGCTCGCCGAGCGCGTGCCGCAATGCGGCTACTGCCAGTCCGGCCAGATCATGAGCGCGGCGGACCTGCTCAAGCACAATCCCAAACCGACGCGCGCCCAGATCGTCGAGCACATGAGCACCAACATCTGCCGCTGCGGGACTTATCCGCGCATCGTGCGCGCCATCGAGCGCGTCGCCCGGGAGGCCTGAGCCATGACCATCGCGCTTCGCAACACCGATCTCAGCCGCCGCACCTTCATGGTCGGCGCCGCCGGCCTGACCTTCGCGGTCGCATCCGGCGCCCGCATCAATTCAGCCGCCGCCGCGCGCAGCGGCGATGTGACCATGAGCCCATGGGTGACCATCTCGACCGACGGCACGGTCGCGATCATGTCGCCGGCGGCCGAGATGGGGCAGGGATCGCTGACCTCGCTGCCGCTCATCCTGGCCGAGGAGCTCGATGCGGACTGGTCGAAGGTGCGCATCGTCGTGGCCCCGCCCAACGACGAGCTCTACAAGAATCCCGGCTTCGGCTACATGTACACGGCCGGCAGCAATGCGGTGACGTCGTATTTCAAGCCGCTGCGCCTGTTCGGCGCGCAGGTGCGCAAGGTGCTGCTGGCGAACGCCGCCGCCCACTGGAACGTGCCGGTCGCCGAGCTCACGACCGGGCCGAACGTCGTCATCCATGAAAAATCCGGACGCCGGCTGAGCTACGGGGAGATCGCGGCCTTCGCCGAGATTCCCGCGAAGGCGCCCGAGGTGGCCGAAAGCGAGCTCAAGCCGCCGAAGAGCTTCCGGCTCATCGGCCACGACGTGATGCGGACCGAGCTGCCCAGCAAGGTCAACGGCACGGCGCAATATGCGATCGACGTGCAGGTGCCCGGCATGGTCTACGGCGCGATCCTGCGCTCGCCGGTCGAAGGCGCTGGCCCGGACAAGATCGACGATGCCAAGGCGAAGGCGATCGCGGGCGTGCAACAGATCGTGCCGCTGCCCTATGGGGTCGGCGTGATCGCAGCGACGCCGTGGGCGGCGTTCGACGGCAAGGACGCTCTCAAGGTCAGCTGGACGCGCGCCGGCAAGGCGTGGGGCTTCAACAGCGAGAAGGCGCTGCCCGCATTCGCGGCGGCGGCGCGCGACCTGTCGCAGCCCGCAAAAGTCTGGGGCAGCGCCGGCGATGCGGTCGCCGCGCTCAAGACGGCGACGGATACCGTCGAGGCGGAGTACCGCAACGACCTCGTCTATCACGCCCAGATGGAGCCGCTGAACGCCGTCGCCTCGGTGTCGGCGAACGGCGACGCCTGCGAGGTGTGGTGCGGCGTGCAGTCGAAGACGATCGCCGTGAGCGTGGCGGCGAACGCGCTCAACATCGCCCCCGACAAGATCGCCTACCATGACATGCTCCTGGGCGGCGGCTTCGGCCGGCGCGGCCACCGCGACGAGGAATACGTCCACGATGCGGTCGTGCTGTCCAAGGCGGTCAAGAAGCCGGTGAAGATGATGTGGACGCGCGAGGACGACGTCCATAACGGGCGCTTCAACCCGCTCTCCGCGCATTATCTGCGCGCCGGCTTCGACGCGTCGGGCAAGCTCATCGCGTTCCATCACCGCAAGGCCTGCGACGAGGTCACCGCGTTCCAGGATCCGGTGCGCTTCGAGCGGCAGAAAGGCCGCGACGGCATCGCGTACAACGGGGTCGATGCCCCCTATTACGAGATCGCCAACCGGTTGGGCGAGGGCGTCCCGCGCGAGACCGGGCTGCGGACCTCGAGCCTTCGGGGTATCGCGCATCTCACCAATATCTTCGCCATCGAGTCGTTCATGGACGAGCTGGCGCGCAAGCGCGGCGTCGATCCGGCGGCGTTCCGCCGCGACCTGGTCAAGTCCAACCCGCGCGCGGTCGCCATCATCGACAAGGTGGCGCAGATGGCGGACTGGGGCAGGAAGCGGGACGGCAGCGCGCTCGGGTTCTCTTACATGAACTATTCGGGCACGCAGATCGCGCTCGCGGCCGAAGCCACGGTCGACCGCAAGAGCGGCGCGATCCGCGTCTCGAACGTGTGGACCGCGCTCGATCCGGGCATTGCGGTGCAGCCCAACACGATCGCAGCGCAGACGGAGAGCAGCATCATCTACGGGCTCGGGTTTGCGCTCTTTGAGCGGGTCACCATCGACGATGGCGCGGTCGAGCAGTCGGGGTTCTACGACTATCATGTGCCGCGGATGAACGAGATCCCCGAGACGCACATCGAGGTGGTGCCGACCGACAACCATCCGACCGGCGTCGGGCAGATGGCCACCCCGCTGGTCGGGCCGGCGATCGCCAATGCGATCGCGGAGCTCACCGGCGTGCGCCTGCGCGAGACGCCAATGACACCCGAGCGGGTGAAGAAAGCGCTCGGGTGAGGCGATACGGTGCGGCATCAGGGCGGGCGGCGCAGCTTGCGCCGCCCGTTGCTATCATCGGAACGGTCATGCCCCGTGCAAGCGGGGCATCCGGCCTTCGGAGACCATAGGTGATCTTGTCGGCAGCATTGGCGTCTGCTGGACCGCCCGCTTGCGCGGGCGAGGACGAGGTTCGGATTGGCCGATGATCCGTCTCTGGAAAGCCTTCCTCAACACGCTCAACGGCGTCGCCTGGGCGCTGCGGCACGAGCAGGCGATGCGCGAGGAGGTCGTCGCGCTCGTGCTGGCGTTGCCGGCGAGCTTTCTCATCGCGCCGAGCACCGGGTGGTGGCTGGCGCTGATCGGCTCGCTCGTGGGGCTGATCATCGTCGAGCTTCTCAACACCGCGATCGAGAAGCTGTCCGATCACGTGACGCCCGGGCACAGCGACGCCATCAAGGTCGTCAAGGACCTGGGATCGGCGGCGGTGTTCATGGCGCTGGTGCTGGCCGCGGCCGTCTGGCTGGCGGCGCTGTGCGTGCGCTTCCTCGGCTAACCCATCCTGCCGCATGAAACTCGCGGGTCGCGGCGCGGTTGACGCGCTCGCGCATATCGCGAAGACTCGTCGGTTCACAAGCGCCACGACCTATCGGGAGATCGAGATGAATCGCGTCATCGCCCTCACGGTTCCGCTGCTGCTCACGACCGCCGCGCCGGCGGCCGAATACATGGAGAAGACGCCGTTCCAGCTCCAGCGGGCCTTTTCGCCCGGCGTGATCACGTCGGGCGGGACCACGGTGTGGGTCGCCGGCCAGACCGCGACGCGCGACAACGCGGGCAATGACATCGCCAACAACTTCGAGGCCCAGGTGAAGCAGGTCTTCTCGCAGATCGACGCGGTTCTGCAGCGCGCGGGCGGGAGCCTCGATAACGTCGTGAGCATGACGGTGTTCATCAAGGAACCGCGTTACGGCGACAAGTTCGTCGACATGCGCAAGGATTTCTTCAAGAACGGAAACTATCCGGGCAGCGCGCTCATCACCGTGTCGAATTTCGCCCGGCCCGGGATCGAGATCGAGATCCAGGCAGTCGGGGTGATCGGCGACGCGTGCTCGAGCGACCAGCCGTGCTCGGTCGAGGGGAAGGCGAGGCGGTCGGCGAAATAGCGCCCGGCGCGGAGCGGCCGGTTCGCCTATTTGAGCTCCTTGCGCAGGATCTTGCCGATGTTGCTCTTCGGCAGCGCATCGCGGAATTCGATCACGCGCGGGACCTTGTAGGCGGTGAGATTGCCGTGGCAGTAGCGGCGCAGGGCCGCCTCGTCGAGCGCGGGGTCGCGCCGCACCACGAACAGCTTCACGGCCTGGCCGCTGCGCGGGTCCGGCACGCCGATCGCCGCCGCCTCGAGCACGCCCGGGTGCTGGGCGACCACGTCCTCGACCTCATTGGGAAACACCTTGAAGCCGGAGACGATGATCATGTCCTTCTTGCGATCGAGCAGCTTCACGAAGCCGTCGGAGTCGATCACGCCGATGTCGCCGGTCTGCAGCCATCCGTCCGGGGTGAGCGTGTTCCTGGTCTCCTCCGGGCGGCCCCAATAGCCCACCATCACCTGCGGGCCACGCACCCACACTTCGCCCATCTCGCCGATGCCGACGGCGCGCCCGCCATCGTCGCGCACCGAGACCTCGGTCGAGGGCACCGGCAGGCCGACGGTGCCGAGCTTCGGCCGTAGCACCGGATTGATGCAGACGACCGGCGAAGCCTCGGTCAGACCGTAGCCTTCGACCAGTGCGACCCCGGTGAGCGCCTGCCAGCGCTCGGCGACGGCGCTCTGCAGCGCCGCGCCGCCGCCGATCGCAAACTTCAGTTGGCTGACATCGAGGGTCGCGAACTCGGGCGCGTTGGCGAGCGCATTGAACAGCGTGTTCACGCCGGACATGGCGGTGACCCGGGTGCGCCGCATGGTCGCGATCAGGCGGCGGATGTCGCGCGGGTCGGGAATGAGCACGTTCATGCCGCCGATCGATGCGAAGGTGAGCATGTTCGCGGTGAGCGAGAAGATGTGATAGAGCGGCAGCGGCGTGAGCACGCGCTCGAGACCCTGCGCGACCGTGGGCCCGATCCAAGCGGCGCATTGCAGCGTGTTGGCGATGAGGTTGCGATGCGACAGCATCGCGCCTTTCGCGACGCCCGTGGTGCCGCCGGTGTATTGCAGCAGCGCCGGCGCGGCCGGGATCGTGGTGGGATCGGGCAGCGCTCGCGACGGCGGCCGTGCGCAGGCCTCCTGCATCATCGTGAAGCGGTCGAAACGCCAGGCCGGCACGGCGTGGCGCAGATAGGTGTTGGCGAAATTGAATGCCCAGCGCTTGAGCGCCGGCACGAACTCTCCGAGCCGCACCACCACCACATGCTCGACCGGCGTCTCGGAGATCACGCCCGCGAGCTTGTGGGCGAAATTCTCCATGATGACGATGGTGGTCGCGCCGGAATCGACGAGCTGGTGGACGAGCTCGCGCGGGGTATAGAGCGGATTGACGCCGACGACGGTCAGGCCCGCCCGCAAGGTGCCGAGAAACGCCACCGGATAGGCGAGCACGTTCGGCAGCATGATGGCGACCCGCTCGCCTGCCGGACGACGCAGCGTCTCGCGCAGGAAGCCGGCAAAGGCGGCGCTGGTGCGTTCCCATTCCGCATAGGTCATGACCGCGCCGAGAAAGTCGAAGGCCGGACGCTCGGCATGGCGGACGCAGGCGTCGAGCAGCAACGCGTGCAGCGAGGGAGTGGCGTCCGGATCGATCTGCGATGGAACGCCGGACGGGTAGCGGGCGAGCCGGGCTGTCTCGCCGGTCGCCGCCGCGAGCGTGGGTGCGTTCATGCGGGTGCCTGGCGCATCTCGCGCTGATGGCCTGCCCTCGGGCTCGACGGGCGCGGCCTTCGGTTCGGCCTAGCAGACCACGCAGCGCTTAAGGAATTCTGAGGGCCCGGGTGTCGGAGGAAATTTGGCGGCTGCGAGGTGGCACGGCCATGCCGCAGACACAAATAACCCCGGTGGGGACGCACCGGGGTTATTCTCCACCGGACGTTTGGGGAGGGGGGCATGGGGGGCACGTCCGGCTTCCCAAGACATATAGGGAAAGGGCCGCTTTTTTCCAGGGGTCGCAAGCTCCCAAACCGACGCTCACGCAGCTGTGAAACGTGAAGCGGTTAACCGCTGGGACTCCTGCCGCCCGATCCGGCCCCCATCTCCCGCAGCTCGTAGACCGCAAGCGCCACCACCAGCACGCCGACCACAACGAAGTTCCACCGCGCCGCAGCGCTCGCGATTCCGAGCACCCACGGCGAGACCACGAGCCAGACGCCGAGGAGCACATTGATCCACTCCTCCCAGTCACGAAATACTGATAATTCCACGATTTCCGCGATGATGATCAGGGCGCCGACTGCGACCGCATTGTGAACCGCGATCGTCTCAGGGTCGAAGAACAAGGCCCATGGGGAGAGCAGCAGCCAGATGCCGAGGATCCAACTGCTCCAATCCTCCCATTGCTTGGGAAACGAGAACGGCCTCTCCGCCATGGCGGCACCTCCGATGCCTCCGGACCCGATTGTGTCTGTCGCAGCGACGGAACGACGCACGGCCGGTTCCGTCATCATATGACGGCGCAGCGGCATATGACGGCGCAGCGGCGGATGCGTCAATCGTGCGACCACGGTCCGGGAAAACGGCCGCGCGGCATATCGCGCTCGTCCCACTGCGAGATGCGCATGCGCTCGCCCAGCGCTGCTCGCGCACCAAGAGCGCCGCTACCGCGCCGAATGCAAATCCTCCGATATGCGCCCACCAGGCGACGCCGCCGGCGAGAGAGGGCGCGAACAGCGACTGCGTGCCCTGCAGGACCTGGATGCCGAACCAGATGAACGCGAACAGCACGGCGGGAGCCCAGAGCGGAATGAAGATGAAGCCGAGCGGTGCGATCAACAGCACCCGCTCGCGCGGATAGATCATCGCATAGGCGGCAATCACGGCAGCAATCGCGCCCGAGGCGCCGAGCGCCGGCACCGAGGAGTCGAGCTTGGCCAGAAGGTGCGTGAAGCTCGCGACTGTGCCGCCCGCGAGATAGAGCACCCCGAAGCCCTCGCGGCCGAACCGCGCCTCCATCGCGGGATCGAAAACCCAGAGCGTCCACATGTTGAAGACGAGGTGCAGCCACCCGCCGCGCATGAACGTGTTGGTGATGAGCGGCCACCAGTCGTCCGGATCGAGACCAGCGGCGCCGGCGCCGGCCGGGTCGGAATAGCGCAGCGGCACCAGCGCATACTCGTTCTTGCCGCGCTTTGTTTTCGTTCGGCGGTACTTAACCACCTTTCCGGGGATCGATCGGGCGGGTTTCAGCGTTCTTTGTCTGGAACCCGTCAGTCAGGAGGAACTCGGCAATGCCGAAAGCGGACAAGAAATCGGGCAAGATCGACCTCAACGCCATGACCATCGTGCAGCTCAAGGAGGTCAAGGGGCTGGGCAAATCCCGCGCCGAGGAGATCGTGCGCTATCGCGCGAAGAACGGGGCATTCACCAGCGTCGACGATCTCGATCGCGTGCCACATATCGGCGACATGCCGCCCGAGGAGCTCAAGAGCCTCAAGGCGCGCTGTGTCGTTCGCCTCGCGGCAGACCAGGCGCCGCCGACCGCGCCTGGCGCAGCGAAGGTCGACGTCAACCATGCCAATGTGGAGGAGCTGCGCGCGGTCGAGGGCATCGGCGCCGAGCGCGCTCAGGAGATCATCGAGTATCGGCAGGAGAACGGGCCGATCCGCGATCTCAACGAGCTCGACATGCTGCCGCATTTCCGCGACGAGCCGGAAGGCCAGCGCCAGCCGATCAAGGCGCGCCTCAAGGTGTAGGCGACAGGCTGCGCCGGCAGTCTGCCGGCGCAGATCTCATCTCTCGTTCTGCGCGCCCTCAGTGCGCGGGCGCCGGCGCGATCGGCAGCGGCGCGGGCTTGCGGACCGGAGCAGGGGCGGGCCGTGGCGGTGCTGCGATCTTGCTGAGAATGTCCTGCTCGGACGCCTGTAGCCGCGCGATGTCGCCCGCCGTCTGCTGCTGGCCGGTGGCGAGTTGGGCGGCGAGCCGGTCCAGGTTGGTGCGCAGCGTGGCGAGACTGAGCGAGATCGCATCGAGCTGCTGTTGTTGCTGGTCGGGCGACACCATAGGCGCGGCCGATCCCACCGTCGTGGGCGCGGCCGCAGGAGGCTCTTCCGCAGGCGGCGCCACCCAGCCGAGCTGCTGCGGGTAGGCGTTCGCGAGCATGTCTCTCGCGGTATGGCCGTAGGCTTGCCAAGCCAAGGTACCAACGATACCGGCGCCGAGCACGATCAGGAAATTTGCGCAGGCGCGTAACGGTCGGCTGCGTCGCGGCGGCTTCCCACCTTGATTCCGGTGATCGCGCGCGTCGACGTTCCGATGATCGCCCGGGTCGACCGCGTGTACCCGGGCACCAGCCTGCTGCTCGCCATGCCATTTGTCCCAAAAATCGGGTGGCATCGGGTTGAGCGTCGTTGCCATCGCCTCCCTCCCTCTCGTCCTCTCGTCCCCTGTCCGTCACAAAAAGCCATCGTGCTGTGACTGGAGCAGGGCAAAAGAAAAGCAGTCCCAAGGGCAATGTTTGGCGCCGTTGGTCAGCGATACCGCAACGGCGTTGACGCCGAGCACTATCGATTTCCGCACAAGCTCGCTTGCGGTAACGGGGGCAAGCCTGACCCGAATTGGGTCAGCCGATCGATAGCGAATCCACATCGCGCGCGGATTCCTTGGCGCCGGCTCCGTGGAGCCGTAAATTTTCCGGCGCGCGCGGCGCACCGCGCCGGTCGCGCGACAAGAAATGCAGGGAACGTCGGATATTCGACTTGTGGTTCGTCGATGCCAAATTGTTTCGGATCGGCACAGCGTCTGATACCATGACCGCCTCCGCGCGTCTCCTGTCTGGCGATCGAGAGCCATGTTGACCTCCACGGTGCGGCCGGTGCCGAAGGCGAATGCCTGGCGGCCGACCCTCTCCGTCCGACAGTACTTCACGCTCATCGCGGTCTTGGCCGTGCTCCCGTGGATCGCGCTCGCGATCTATGTCGGCGACCGCGTGGCGAACGACGCGCGCGACGCCTTGCGCACGGCCCTGATGAGCAGTGCGCGATCGCTCGCCGCGGCGGTCGACGGCGCGCTCGACAAGCACATCGCGGTCGCGACCACGCTCACGCATTCGCGTCCCTTGCTCAGGGGCGACTGGGATGGATTTCGCGAGCAGGCGAAGGACTCGCTGTCCTTTCTGCCGGGCTCCGCGCTGCTCGTCGCCGATGCGGCGGGGCGGCAGATCCTCAATACGGACCGGCCCGCCGGCGAGCCGCTGCCCCCGCGTCCTGACGAGATTGCCGAGCTGCACCAACGAGCATTCGCCACCGGCGAGCCGCAGGTCTCGGACATCTTCATCGGACGAAACTCGGGCCGACCGGTCGCCTCGATCAATGTCCCGACGTTTCGCGACGGCAAGCCGCTCTACACGCTGGCGATTCGCGTCGACCCACAGCAGTTCCGGAAGCTCCTCGATCAGCAACATCTTCCGAGCGACTGGTATGCCGCAATCGTCGACCGGAAGGGCACGATCGTGGTGCGGCTCGCGGACCCGGAAGGGCATTCGACCGGGCATCCGACGAGCGAATCCTGGCTTCACGCCATGCGCGAGGCGGCTGAGGGCTTCATCGAGAATCGCTCGGTGAATGGAGAGGCGCTCGTCAACGCCTATACGCGTGGAGCGCACGGCTGGTCGGTCGGGATCGGGATCGCCAAGAGCGCGCTCGACGCGCCGCTCTGGCATACCCGGTTGATTCTGGCGATCGTCGGGCTTGTCTGCATCGGGCTGAGCATCGTTCTCGCCTGGCTGCTGGCCAGCAAGTTCGACTCGGCGACCCGCGCATTGAAGGCAGCGGCCGGGACCATGGCGCACGAGCTGCCCGTTGCGGCGCCGGAAGGAACGGGCATCCGCGAATATGACGAGATCGGCTCCGCCTTTGCGTCCGCGTCGTCGCTGCTGCAGGCGCGCTCAGCCGAGCGCCGCACGGCCAAGCAGGCGCTCGCCCGGCGCGTCGACGAGGTCGCCGCCGTGCACGAATTCACCGAACGGCGCTTTCGCGCCACCTCGGTCGCGGAAATCTGCGACGCCGCACTGGATGCGATCCTCAAGGGCCTGCACTGCAATCGCGCGGCGATCCTGCAGTTCGACGCCGCCGGCGTGATGCGCTTCGTGGCCTGGCGCGGGCTGTCGGACCGCTACCGCGCGGCTGTCGAAGGGCACTCGCCGTGGAAGCCCGATGAGCAGGATCCGCAACCGGTCGTGATCGCCGACGTGGACCGCGCCGAGGAGCTGACGGAATCGCTCAAATCCGTGGTCCGCGCGGAGAGAATACAGGCGCTGGGTTTTCTGCCGGTGATCGCGGACAGCCGCCTGATCGGCAAGATCATGACCTATTACGAGGCGCCGCATGCCTTCAGCGAGGCGGAATTGAAGGTCGCGATGAGCTTCGCCCGCCGGCTCGGGTTCGCCATCGCGCACAAGCGCGCCGAGGATGCGCGCGAGATCGCCGGCCGCGAGCTTCAGCACCGCTGCAACAACCTGCTCGCCGTCGTCCAGGCCATCGCGCAGAAGACGCTGTCGGGCGCCAGCTCGCTCGCGGACGCGAGCGCGGCGTTCGAGGCGCGGCTGCAGGCGCTGGCGCGGGCGCATCGCCAACTGGTCAAATCCAACTGGACCGGCGTCAGCCTCGACGAGATCGTGCGCCTGGCCATGGAGCCGTTCGGGGGCCGCAGCGAGATCGAGGGCGAGAACATCGTGCTGGCGCCGAAGGACGCGCAGAATTTCTCGCTCGCTGTGCACGAGCTCGCGACCAATGCGGTGAAGTACGGAGCGCTGTCGTGCGCCGGCGGGAAGATCAGCATTGCGTGGGCGATCACCAATGCGCAGGGCGATCGAGTGTTGAAATTCCAGTGGCAGGAGCGGGGCGGGCCCGAGGTCGCGGTGCCGCGCCGGCACGGATTCGGTACGGCGCTGATCAAGGCGACGTTCCGCCAGGTCCAGTTCGACTACGCGCCAGCCGGCCTGATGTGCGAGATCGACGTCCGCCTCGAGAACCTTGCGGCCGCGGATTTTCCGCCACTGTGACCGGTGCCCGCGGGACCCGCTCTTCTTTTGCACTGCACATGGGGCGACCGGTCGTCCGGCCTCCCGTCGATGGCGCGCGGTCGGGACAATTTGAGCGATCGCGCGCGGTCTCCGTTAACGGGTCGGTGATCGAATTCTCGCGGGCGATCTAGAGACGCCCTCCATGCCGTCCGTCGCGACCGCAGTCGCAGCAGACGGCCGGTGCCGGTTCGTGACGGCGCCGAGGAGGTTTCCATGGGAAGACTCCGCGACTGCTGGCTCGAGGCGCTGGCGACCTGCGTGACGGCGCTGCTGCTCGGTCTGATCTACGGGGTGCTTGCGAACTACGCCGCCGGCCCGGCGCTCGGCGCCAAGCCCCATCCGGCCTTCCACGATTTCGGACAAAGTCGAGGCGCCGTCACGTCCGCCCGGCGCTGACACCTGCCCGTCATCAGCGGGAGATCATAAGGCACGCAAGGGGCGTATGATCGGCCGAACGGGGCAGGTCAGGACCGACGCCCATGAGCGCGCCGCGAGAGGTGGTCGTGTTCGGCGGCACCGGCTTTCTGGGTCGCCGGATCGTTCGCCGTCTGCTTGCGCACGGGTTTGCGGTGCGGGTCGCATCGCGGCATCCGGAGCGCGGAGCCGCCGTCTTTCCCGACCCACCGCCGGCACTCGCATTGGTGCGGGCGGACGTTGGCGATGATGCGTCGATCGCCACCGTGCTTGTCGGCGCATTCGCCGCGGTGAACGCGATCAGCCTCTATGTCGAACGCGGCGGGCGGACCTTCCGCTCGATCCATGTCGAGGCCGCCGCCCGGGTGGCGGAACATGCGCGCCGGTGTGGCGTGGCGCGGCTCGCCCATGTGTCGGGGATCGGGGCCGATGCCAGCGCGGAATCGCCGTACATCCGCAGCCGGGGAGAGGGCGAGGGAGCGGTGCTGGCCGCGTTCGCTGCGCCGACGATCGTCCGGCCCGCGGTGATGGTCGGGCCGGACGACGCGTTCCTGACGCCGCTTGTGGGATTGCTGCGACGGCTTCCGGCGTTCCCGATGTTCGGAAGCGGCGAGACCGCGCTGCAGCCGGCCTTCGTCGAAGATGTTGCCGAGGCGATCGTCCGCGCCATCGAACGGCCCGCGCCGGAACGGCTGTGCGAGCTCGGCGGTCCGCGCGTCTTCACCTACAGGGCGCTATTGCAAACCATCGCGGCACGCCTGGGCCGGCGCCGTGCGCTCGTTCCGTTGCCGTTCGCGGTGTGGCGGACGCTGGCGCTCGGCGCCGAGATGCTGCCCAGCCCGCCGCTTACCCGCAATCAGGTCGAGCTGATGATGATCGATAACGTGGCCTCGCCGGATCGTCCCGGTTTCGCAGCATTCGGCATCGCGCCGCGCGGCGTCGAGGCGACGCTCGATGCGATCCTCGGCGCCGCAGCGGCCCCGCATTGAGCATTTGTGCGCTTTTGAACCCGAAGTTCGCGACCACGTTGGCCGCAGATGATGTGCGAACTTCTGGTTCGCGGCACCGGCCCGCCGCTGGAACCCGAGGCCCTCGGCCCCGTTTGACGTCTTTGGGGCGTTCAGGCGAGCGCAGAATGACCCGATGCCGATACCCGATTGCGCTGGCGGTCGCGTGCGCATGGCATCTTGCGTATCACGCTCCGGCTGTCGCCGACGTGCTGACGTATCACGGAGCGATGGATCGCAGCGGGCGCTATGTGGTGCCTGCGCTGACCTCGGAGCGCGCCGGCGCCTTGCGTCCGGACGAGAGCTTTCGCGCAAAGGTCCCCGGCCATGTCTATGCGCAGCCGCTCTATTGGGGCGGCGGGGACCCGCCCCGGCTGGTGGTCGCAACCGAGGACAACGCGGTGCAAGCGCTCGATGCCCGGAGCGGCGCCGAGTTGTGGACGCGGCGGCTCGGCCGGCCGGTGCCGCGCTCCTCGTTGCCATGCGGCAACATCAATCCGCTCGGCGTGACGGGAACGCCGGTGATCGACGAGTCCAAGCAGGCGGTCTATCTCAATGCCGCCGTCGAGACCCGCTCGGGACCGCGCCACCTCATCTTCGCGCTCTCGCTCAAGGACGGCGCCGTGCTGCCGGGCTGGCCGGTCGATGTCGGCGAGGCGCTCGCGCGACGACACCAGCCGTTCGTGGCGGCAGCGCAGAACCAGCGCGGCGCGCTCGCCATCCTGGCCGGCAGAGTGTTCGTGCCGTTCGGCGGCCATTTCGGCGACTGCGGCGACTATCGTGGCATCGTGGTCGGCATCGCTCTGTCCGATCCGACAGATGTCGTGAGCTGGGCGACGCGCGCGCGGGGCGGCGGCATCTGGGCGCCGGGCGGGCTCGCGAGCGACGGCAAGTCCTTGTTCGCCGCGACCGGCAACACGTTTGGCGCTACCACGTTCGCGGATGGCGAGGCCGTGGTGAGGCTCGCGCCGGATCTGCGCCATTCCGGCGACAAGCGCGACTTCTTTGCGCCCTCCGACTGGCAGGCGCTCGACCGGCGCGACGCCGATCTCGGCGGTACCAATCCGCTGCCGCTCGACGTGCCCGCCGACGGCGGCACGAAAGCGCTGCTTTTGGCGCTGGGCAAGGATCGCAAGGCCTACCTGCTCGATCGCAACAATCTCGGCGGGATCGACGGCCGTATCGCGCAAGCGACGGTCGCGGAAAATGCGATCATCAGCGCGCCCGCCGCCTATCCGGGGCAGGATGGGATGCTGGTCGCCCTGCATGCGACGGGCGCGCAATGCCCGGCGGCAAAGCGGGGAGGGGGCCTCTTGGTCCTCAAGATCGGCACGCGGCCGCAGCCCGGCGTGAGCACGGCGTGGTGCGGCGCGGTGCGTGGCGCCGGCGCGCCGATCGTGACCACGACGGATGGACATTCCAATCCGATCGTGTGGATGCTGGGCGCGGAAGGCGACAATCGCCTGCATGGCTTCCGCGGCGATACGGGCGAGTCTCTGTTCACCGGCCCGGCGCTGTCGGGCTTGCGCCACTTCCAGACGCTGATCGCGACCGAGGATCGACTCTATGTGGCGGCGGACGGCGCGGTCTACGCGTTCGGATTCTGAGGCGCCGGTGCTGCGCGCGCTGGCTAGCCGAAACGCGCTGCGTCTTCGGCGGGGAGGCTTCGCTGTGAGCGCGCCTACTCCGCCCTCACACGCTTGAGAACAGAGCTGTAATAGGTCGCTGCTTGCTCGAGCAATTTCTTCCGGATGTCGGGGTTGTTCTCGCCCTCAGCGAGGCGTTCGAACACGCGGGCACTTTCAAGGTAACCCGTGACGCCTCTCGGCACCGAAAGCCTCACGCTCGATTGCAGGAGGTCGATAACGCTCTGGTGAGGTCCCGATGCAGGGCTGGCTTGTTGCGACAGCTGCTGGGCTTTCGCTTGCAGTCGATCTCGCCGCGTTATCATGGCCACCCCCCAACGCACTCACGCGCAGGCGCAAAGGAACGCGTAGGTAGTCCCTGCGGGCAGACTCCCCAAAAGAATCTTGTTGATAATGCGCCCAAACCTTGACAAGGCCCAAAATTGAAGCTGGGTCCGCGAAAATGTCGGCGCGATGACCTTGCCGCCCCCAGGTCGGGTGAGGCGATGTGTTCGGAATCGGACCTTCAGCTGACGAGCAGCCCGAGACTGCCGCGGCGCGGCCCGAGCGGCCTGCGCAAGAAGGTCATCGGAACTGCGCTCGCACAATCAGGTTGTCTGGAAGCCGTTCCCAGTCCGGGGTAGCCCGGTGCGTCCATGTGGAACACGTCCTCCGGCACGCTCGCCACCATTCTGGGCATCATTACGGTGATCGTCACCGCGTCAGGCGTGTTCGGCGAAATGCAGTCGGCGTTGAATGCGATCTGGAAAGCCAAGCCGGAGGGCACGACCGTGTCGCGCTTGATCAAGGCGCGCGCCGTGAGCCTTGGACTCGTCGCCAGTCTGGGATTTCTGCTGATCGTCTCGCTGGCGGTGAGTGCGGCTATCACCGCACTGGGCGACTATCTCAACGGCATTCTCCCGTTTGGAAAGGCGATCGCGGCGATGAACACCGTCAATGGGGAGCACTGAAACACTTTCGACGGTGTAACGTCTGAACGAGCGCGCTGATTACGACAAGGCGCGGGTCGCCCGGCCCGCGCCGCTCGCTCCAGTCAGATGGGGATCGCGTGGCTCGACTCAGGCGCTTGCGCTAGGTGCCGGGCGAGCCCAGCCCTGTCCACGCCAGTAGCTGAGCGCGTGCTCCTTCAAAGCATCACTCGGACTGCCGCGAATGATTTTGGTCAATTCAATGCCCACCGCCGTAAATATGACGCGGCCAATATCGAAGGTGGAGGGCGCGTCACGGCTGAGCCTAATCTGCTCTCCAAAATAGGACGGCGCTACGTTCGTTAACTCAGGAACCGAACCGTATGACGAGATGCTGTTAAATTCGATCAGCCCTATCGACGTCAGATGCGTCAAAGTTCCGGTTCCGATGCCGAGCGGCTCTAGTTCAGCAGCCTGAGGATCCGCGATTACCGGCACAACACCGATATCGGGAATGTTCCAGATGAGATTGCACAGGACCGAAAAAAGGTGCGCGTCGGTTCTCGTTAGGTCTCTCACGATCGTAAGTGTCCGAGGTGAGAAGCTACCCGGTCGCGCGACTTCCCCCGCCAAGAGCCGCGCCCAGAGCTGCTGCATCTGCTCATCACCAATATCCTGGCACTCCTCGAAAAACCGGGAGGTCCAGTCCTCATTCACGGGTTCTTCTGACAATGTCTCCGGTGGCGGGAGCTGTGCCGCCTTCAGAGTGATGCTCTCGATGTTGAGCTGCCGTCGCACCTCACGCTTGCGCAGCCGGTCAACAGTGCGCGCCTCGATTTCCGCCACTTGGGCGCGGGCCTCCGCCAGGATGATCTCAGCGTCGGCTTGCGCCTGAGCCTTGGCGCGCAGGCGGTTCGGGGTGAACGACAGGTCAACGACGTGTCGAACGGTGTCGGCGAGCTTTTCAGCCGCGTGGCCGAAGCCCTCAGGAAGCGCTGGCAGCTTGTTCCCGCTGTCACCCATCAGGCCAGCGCCTTCGCCCAGTCGACCGTGTAGCCAGCCTTACCGAGCTCTCGGAGCAGAGCGGCCTTCCAGCCCCCGTGATCGTCCATCGGAATGTAGACGATGCCGTGAAGATCAGACGGTATCTCGACATCGCCCTTCCGTAGTGCGGCGACGCGGCTGCGGCCCATCTTACCGGCGAACCAAAACAGCTCGCCGATGACATTCTGGCGTGCGCGCGGCTTCATGTCGCCACCTTCCGGGCCGCCGACATCATCAGGAGTCATGAGGACCACCGCGTATCCAGCGGTGCCCCCGTGCTCCTCCAGCTTTTCGATGATCGTTCTAACGCCATTGGCTTGCTCGTGAAGAATGACCGCTTTCAGGCCAGCACGTTCGATCAACCGAGCGGTTTCGATTTTTGCCGGCCCATCCTGGCCGTGCACGATCAAGATCTCCTCGGACCGAGCGATGGCGCGTGCGGGCTGTTCCGGCGCACCGAGCTAACCGCCGCGGGCGGGTCCGGTGTGCTGAACAGCCTCTTTCAAGCTATCGACTTCCGCCTGCAGGATCGCGATGGCAGCATTCCTGCCCTCGTCAACGCCCGCTCTGATCTCCCCGACTGAAGGGCCAGAGCTGCTCTCGTCTCCGAGTGAAAAGATCATTGAATAGGCGGTGTGGTCGAGGTGCGCGGCTGCGCTCAGCCGACCGTACTCGTGAGTATTGGGGCCGTAGATCTGCGACAGTGTGGACTCGATGCGCGCCGATAATCCTCTTACGGCAGGATCGCTGCCGCCATTGAGAGTACTGACGTCAAGGTTCTTTAGCTCGGCGATACGTGCCTCGAGTCTTGGAATTGCGGCCTGCATTTGCGCTGGCGAGAGATTGGCTGATTGCGGTGCATTCGGCTTACGTGCCATGGGCCCCTGCGCTCGTTGTGATCGGCGCGCGCCTGGTGCGCGTTGTTCGTCTTGTTGGTGAGCAGGGAGGAAATCGAACGGCCTACGATCCCCCCGATGATTAGCGGCTTGGTACCCTGGCTGGTACTCAGTCCATTTTCGGGGTACCAAAGCGACTTCGAGATTGCCAAAATTCTGGTGAGCGCGCTGGGACTCGAACCCAGGACCACCTGATTAAAAGTTCCCGCGGAAGCGCCACGCCTCCTGTCAACTCCTAACAGTCAATCTGATCATAAGGTCTTGATTTTCCGGGTGTTCACGCCCACGTTAGGCTCCGTTGGCCTACACGGGGTAACAGGCCATAACACCGTGTCCTGATTACCCCGGCGTTACCCGGAGCACCCCCCATGGCCCTCACAGACGCGGGCATACGCAAGCTGCGCGGCCAGAAACAACGGTACGAAAAGCACGATAAGAACGGCCTCTATCTGGTCATCCAGCCGAGCGGGGCGAAATCATGGGCATTGCGCTATCGCCGCCCGAACGGCAAGCCCGCGAAGCTGACGCTCGGCCCGCTCGATCTGAGCGACCAGGAGCCGGAGGGCACCCCAGTCATCGGCGCACCGCTGTCGCTCTTGTCGGCCCGCGCCCTCGCCACCGAACAATCGCGTCAGCGGGCGCGGGGCGTCGATATCGCCGCGAAGCATATCGCCGACAAACGGCGCAAGATACAGGCTATCGAGGACGCGGCTGACCGAACCTTTCCGGCCCTCGCGCGCCGCTTCATCGACGATTATGCCAAACCGAAGACGCGAAGCTGGCGCGACACGGCGCGGCTGCTTGGACTCGCCTACCCACCTGACGGCGGAATTCCGACGGTGATCAAGAATGGTCTCGCCGACCGCTGGCGCGACCGCGACGTAGCGACGCTCAACGACAGCGACCTTTACACGGTGGTGGATGAAGCGCGGCGCACCGGCGTGCCCGGCTTGAAGCGGCGGCGCGACAGTGTGAGCGACACCATGGGCCGCGCGCTCGCCGCCGCCCTGTCCAGGTTCTTTAGCTGGCAGGTCGAGCACCGCCAGATCACCGTCAATCCAGCGGTCGGCATGTTCAAGCCTGACGCGCCGGAGGCGCGCGACCGCGTGCTGAGCCCCTCCGAACTGCGGTGGTTCTGGACTGGGTGCGAGGCCGTGGGAAATCCATTCGCGCCGGTGCTGAAGCTGCTCTTACTGACCGGCTGCCGCCGCGACGAAGTCGCGGACATGACGCGCGCCGAATTGAGCGAGGACGGTACGACCTGGACCATTCCCGGCGCGCGCACCAAGAACGGCCGTGAGCATGTGGTCCACCTGTCGCCTTTGGCGCGCGAGATCATTGCCGCCGCGCCGCGGATCGAAGGCAAACCCGGCTTTCTGTTCACCACGAACGGCAAGACCCCGCTGTCCGGCTGGTCGAAATGCAAAACCCGCCTCGATGCCGCCATGCTGGTTGCCACCAAAAAGGCGGATGCAACAATTCCGCCATGGCGGCTGCACGATATTCGCCGCACGGTCGCGACCGTCATGCATGAGGACCTGGATATTGATCCACATGTCGTCGAAGCGGTGCTCAACCACGTCAGCGGGGCCAAGGCGGGGATCGCAGGCACCTACAACAAGGCGAAATACGCAGCCGAGCGGCGCGCCGCTTTGAACGCCTGGGCGCGATACATCCTGTTGCTGCTCGATGCGGACCTATTCAACGCGCACCGGAAGCATTTGGCCCACGGTGATGACAGTGACCAGGAGCAGGTGCGTGAAAATTTCAGGGTTTCGATAAGGGAAGGCGGTGAACGCTGGGCGCGCTACCTCGCGTTCGTGAGCGGCAAGCCCAATGTCGTGCG
>DASTZX010000229.1:0-17204 GCA_035764045.1 Xanthobacteraceae bacterium
CAGAAGGATTGGCCGAGCGCCGCCATCATCGCCACGCAACTCCTCATCCTGCTCGTCGTGATCGGCGGCTGGGAGGTCGCGGCGCGCGCCGGTTGGCTCGATGCCTTCTTCTGGTCGAAGCCGAGCGCGATCTGGAAGACGCTGATCGTCTTCTTCACCGAAGGCGATGCTTGGGTCGACATCGGCTTTACGTTCCGCTCGACCATCCTCGGCTTCATCATCGGCACCACGGCGGGTTCGCTGCTCGGCCTGTCATTCTGGTGGTCGCGCAACTATGCCGCGGTGGCGCAGCCATACATCATCTGCTTCGAGTCGATGCCGAAGCTCGCGCTCGCCCCGCTCGTCATTCTGGTGTTCGGCTTGGGCGTCACGTCCAAGGTCGTGATCGCGGTTGCGCTCACCATCGTGGTGTCGACGCTCACCACCTATGCCGGCGTCAAGGCGCTCGATCCCGACGGCGAGAAGCTGTTCTATTCGCTTGGCGCGAGCCGCTGGCAGGTCTTTCGCAAGCTCGTGGTGCCGTTCTGCCTGCCCTGGATCATCTCGGTGCTGCGGGTCAACATCGGGCTTGCGCTGACCGGCGCGATCGTCGGCGAGTTCATCTCGTCGGAGCACGGGCTGGGCCGCACCATCTTCTACGCCGGCTCGACCTACGAAATTGCGCTCGTCTGGGTCGCGGTGTTCGTGCTCTCCGCTCTCGCCGTTATCATGTATGCCGTCGTGTCCTGGCTCGAAAACGTGCTGCGCAAGGGCACCCGGCAATAGGACAAAATTCCGGCGAAGTGGGCGCCGTTCGCCGATGAGAATATGCGCCAGCAAATGAAGTCCAACAGGAGGCTCGCAATGGATAGACGCAAGTTCCTCGGCACAACCGCGGCCGCCGGCGCCGCACTCGTCGCCAACCCCTATATCGCGCGCGCGGCCAAGCACGAGCTTCTGGTTGCGGAACCGGTGCATTCGACCGGCTACCTGCCGATGTACATCGCGATGGCGAAGGACTACTTCGCCGAATCCGACATCAACGTGAGGATCGTCACCATCGAGACGGGCGCCGGCCACACCAACGCGGTGCTGTCCGGTCAGGCCTTCGCGTTCATCGGCGGGCCCGAGCATTGCGCGTTCGCCAAGGCGAAAGGCGCCGAGCTTCGCACCGTCGTGCATTGCGTCGACCGCGGCAACGTCTATTTCTGCGCCGAAAAGGGCCTCGCGCCGAACGGCCGTGATTTCACCAGCTTCGTGAAGGGCAAGGCGGTCGCTACCGGCGGCTTCGGCGGCACGCCGAATTCGATCACCCGCTACCTGCTGAAGAAGTGGAAGCTCGACGCCAAGTCCGACGTCACCGTGGTGGAGACCGCGAACTCGGCGATCCTCGCGGCGGTCAAGGGCAAGCGGGCCCAGCTCGGCTGCTCGACCGAGCCTTACATCACCCAGGGCGTGCGGCAAGGCATCTGGGACGAGCCGTTCTTCAACGTGCCCAAGGAGCTCGGCCCCTACGCCTATTCCACCATCAACATCCGGCTCGACTCCATCCAGAAGGAGCCCGAGGTGGTGCGCGGTTTCGTGCGCGGCATGGTCAAGGGGCTGAAGTTCCTCTACGCCAACCAGGCCGAATCCGCCGAGATCGCCAAGAAGCAGTTTCCGACCATGCCGCTCGACGACCTCAAGGCGACGCTCGATCGCTCGTTCGCCGACGAGATGTGGAGCAAGGACGGCATGGTCAGCCGCGCCGCGTGGGACACCGGCAAGGCCGTGGTCATGGAGGCCGGCATCCTGAAGACCGACGTGAAATACGACGAGATCATCGACATGAGCTTCGTCGAAAGCGTGAAGGCGAGCCTCTGAGCGCAACGGTCAACGAACACAAATCACCCCGGGAAGGATGATCGACACATGTCCGAGCCAGTCTGGAATCAATTTCTCACCGAGCGCGACAAGGCCGTGTTCGCCACGTCGGGCTACGGCGCCCGCCAGGGATTCGGCAATCGGCCGGCCCTGCTCATCATCGACGTGAACTGGGCGTTCTGCGGCGACAAGCCGGAGCCGATCCTCGAGTCGATCAAGAAGTGGCGCAACTCCTGCGGCGAGGACGCCTGGACGGCGCTGCCGTTTATCCGCTCGCTCATCGACAAGTGCCGTGGCAAGGGCGTGCCCGTCATCTACACCACCGGCGTGCGGCGCGACGATAACTGGGACTCGGGCAGCTGGTCTTGGAAGAACAACCGGTCCGAGGAGGACCGGGTCACCAAGACCGCGCTCGCCAACATTGACGGGAACGAGATCGTCGCGCCGATTGCGCCCGGCCCCCAGGACCTGGTCATCTACAAGCAGAAGCCGTCCGGCTTCTTCGGCACCAACCTGGCGAGCTATCTCACGCTGCTCGGCTGCGACAGCCTGATCGTCACCGGCACCACCACGTCGGGCTGCGTGCGCGCGAGCGTGCTCGACGCCTTCAGCCTCAACTACCGCATCACGCTGGCCGAGGAAGGCTGCTTCGACCGCTCGCAGGCGAGCCACGCCATCAACCTGTGCGACATGAACGCCAAGTATGCGGACGTGGTGAAGACATCGGAGGTGCTCGAGTTCATCGAGACGCTGCCGGAAGGCATGTTCGATCTGCCCAAAGGCTCGGCCGTGCGGCCGCCCGACCTGATGCCGGGCGCCCGGCGCGCCTGAGCGGGTCGCGACGGAATCACGCTGCCCGCTTTGCAGCCACCCGGGTGACCACGAATTCATCGCCGCTGTCCCGGCAGCAGTCATCGGTTCGCAGGCTTTAAACGCCGCGCTTGAGCGCGGCGATTTGCGTCCGACCAGGCGGTTGTCGATTCCCCGAACGCCACCAGCGGCTTCGCCTCGCTTGCCGATTGGCGCATGCGTTGCCACGGTGCTTGGCATGCCCTTTGCCAGGATGGAGGGCGGCCGCGCTCCGGCGCGCCGCTGTGTCTGCCGGTTTCGCGGGGCTCGGATTCACGCCATGAATCTCCTTGTGTAAGGGGCGGACGTCTCGTTTGCGACTCGAAAGACCCGGCATCGAGATCGTGAGCGGGGCGTCCGCTTCTTTATGCGCGCGCCGGGGGGCGGCCCCCGCCCATGGGCGGCCCTTCGCCTCGAGCGCGACGCGCGCTCGGCTGCTGCGGACGACCCACAACTTCCCGTACAAACTATTCATTAACTTTGAGTGAAAGAGAAAGTTAATACAGGTTGCTTTTTTGTTAATTACCACTGTCACAAATCTGTCGTGATGGTAACGTGGAGCCGCGTTACGGCCGCTCTGTCCGGCGGCTCATGTCCTGAGCTCGTGATTGCAAACGCAACGCGATTCAATGACTTGGTTACGTGCATGGCGGGAATGCTCTACTTGAGATAGGGCATCTCGGAGCGGGAGTGGGGTAAATGCGTGGGTCGGTCGTTCGGTTGCGCGCGGCAAAAGCCGGCGTCATGGGGCTAGCCGCCCGCTTTACCAGTGTCCTCGTCGTCTGGCTTGCCGGGACCGTTTCCGCTTTTGCGATTCCCTCGCCCGAACTCGTCGTCGGCTCCTTCACAAGCATTTCGCAGCTCCTGGCGCTCGGCTCGGCGCTGCTGGGCGGGGGCGCGGCGGTCGCGACGATGCGCGCGCGCTCGCGCGGCGCACAGTCATCGACGGTTTTCGCGGTGGCCATTGGCGCATTCATCGTGTTGGTCGCGTCGGTCGGCCTCAATATCTATCAGTATGCGTCGTCCAGCGCCGAGAGGAAGGCGCGATTGGAAGCGACGCTCACACGGCCGATGCCGAACCTCGGGGGCCGCAGTCTCGATCCGGCGCTGAAGGAGGCAAGCTACGAGGACCAGCTCAACAGTCCGCGCGGGATCAGCACCGATGCGGCGGAGAAGCTCCTGGCTGAAACCCTGCGCGGCGAGCATCCCGACGTGATGTTTCTCGATATTCGCGAAAAGCCCGAGACCGAGATGGGCAGCTTGCCCAACGCGACGCCGGTCCGATTTCCTGACATTCCTGCCAGCAAGATCAATTTCGCCCACAAGACCGCAATCCTGTTCTGCCATAACGGCAATCGCAGCTACGAGACTTGCCAGGCCCTGGCGGCCAAAGGAATCGATTGCCGGTTCCTGGTCGGCGGCTTGGAGAAATGGCTGGTCGAAGGGCGCTCGTTGACCGGCCTCAAGGCCCGCACGCTCGATGATCTTCGCGCCCTTCCGTCCTATCCGAACCAGACTGTTCTGCTCGACACGGCGGACGCCCGCCGGCTCGTCGCCGACCAAGGCGCGATCTTCGTCGATGTGCGGTATCCGGGCGAATTCGCATCCGGCGCGCTGCCGGGTGCGATCAACCTGCCGATCCGCCCGACGCCGACCGAGGACTTGAAGACCAGGATCGCGCAACTGCCGCACAAGCCGATCATCGCGCCGTGCTACGACCGGCGCAGCTGCTTCTTCGCCGAGGTCCTCGGACTCGAGCTGTCGCGGGCGGGATACGACTACCGCGGCAAGTACACCGTGCCGTGGGAATATTTCATCGCCGGCAAGCCGCGGCCCTACATCCAGGAATGGCTCGAGCTGGCCCATAAGAGCTGGTGGGCCAGGCTGGCCACGGATCTGGCGGAGGCACTCGCCGCGGCCGGCGCTTGGATTGGGATCATTCCCGCAATCCTGCTGCTCGCCCTCCTGTCTCGCCTTCTGATCCTGCCGTTCTCGCTTAAGGCGGAGCGCGATCAGATCAAGTCGCGCGCGGTCGCGGACGAGCTCGCGGCGCTCAAGGCGCGCCTCAGGGGCGATCCGCCGCGGCTGAGCCGCGCCATCGCTGGGTTCTACCGCCGGCACGGCATCACGCCAGTGCGCAACCTGGTCGCGCTGTTGTTCCTGCCGATCATGGCGATCGCGCTCAGCGCCGTTCAGCAGGCGGTGTCGCGGGAGCACGCGGGATTCGGCTGGATCGCCAATCTCGCGGAGCGCGATCGGTGGCTTGTGCTGCCGGCGCTGTTCGCGGCGGCGATCACGCTCTACATCGACATGGCTTTCGTGCGCACGGGCCGCCAGCGCGCCGCGACATGGGCCTGCGTCTTCCCGCTCTTCATCGCGACCGGGGCCTTGTTCTCCGCCGGCACCGACCTCTACCTCCTGACCAGTGCGGCCTTGCTGGTGCTTCAGCGTTTGTGGGTGAGCGGCAGCCTCGCCCGGATCGGACGGGCATGGCAGCGGCATGCGCTTGGCCCCGGCGTGGTTCCGCTGGACGATCCGGACGGACTGGCCGGATACGGCAACAAGGCCCATCGGCTGGGACAGATGCGCGCTGCCGGGCTGCCGGTGCCGGATGGGCTCCTGCTGACGCCTGCATTCCTGACAATGTTCGCGGCAAGCGCGTCGGGCGAACGGGAGGCGCGGCTTGATAAGGTCTGGCGGCGCCTCGCGAGCAAACGGCTCGCAGTGCGCAGCTCGGCTGCTGGCGAGGACAACGCCGCGCAAAGCTTCGCGGGCGTGTTCGAATCGGTGCTCGACGTCGATCGCGCCGGCCTTGCGGCCGCGATCGAGAAGGTGCGAGCCTCGTTCGACGCTGCGCGCGCCAAAGTCTATGCGGGGGCCGGCGGCGCCGGAAGCGTGCTGGTCCAGCGCATGATCGCCGCCGACTATGCCGGGGTCCTGTTCACGCGCGACCCCTCAGCCGGCGGACTCGTCATGGTCGAGCTGGTGAAGGGCACGGCGGAGACTCTCGTCTCCGGCACCGTCCGCCCGCAGACCTTCCGGTTCGGCCGGGTGTCGGGCCGCCAATTCGGCGAGAGCACACCGCCGATCGATCTTGCGCCGTTGCTGGCGCTGGGGCGTCAGGCCGAGCGGCTGTTCGGCGGCCCGCAGGACATCGAATGGACCTACACGGCGGGCGGCTTCCATCTCGTGCAGAGCCGCGACATCACGCGCGTGCTCGCGACCGAAGACGACCATTCCGTGATGCAGGGCGATCTCGCGCGCGTGCTCGATCGCGCCGCGGACGCGGGGCCGGACGAGGTCGTGTTCGCCAAGAACGAGCTTTCCGAGATGTTGCCGCGGCCGACGACCCTGTCGCTGTCGCTGATGCACGATCTGTGGGCGAGCGGCGGCAGCGTCGATACCGCGGCGCGCGATCTCGGGTTCCGCTATCGGGTCGCCGAGGAGTCAAGCGTCCTGGTGCCGATCCTCGGACGCCTCTACGTCGACAAGCGGGAGGAGCGCGCACGCGCTTTCTCGATCGGGCCCATCGCGGCGCGCCGGCTGACGCGCCGCGCCGGACGGATCGAACGCGCGTTCCGCGACGACTTCCTGCCGCATTTCCTCGGCGAGATCCGGCTGGCGGAGACGGCCGACTTCGATCGCCTGTCGGCCGCCGAGCTGGTCGAGGAGATCGGCCGGCTGCGCGAGCGCTTCGTCCACGCAACGCATGTGGAAGTCGATGCCATCAATATTGCGGCGGCCTTCTATCTCGACCGCGCGCGCTCCGCCCTGAGCACGGCCGGGCTCGACGCGTCGAGCATCCTCGGTCATATCCCGGAAACGTCTGAGGCTCACGCGATCGCCGAAGCTCTCGCGGCACCGGTCGAAAGCCGGCGCTGGTTCCTGCTTCGCAGCGTCGGCCATCGGGCGGCATTCGACTACGAGCTGGCCGAGCCTCGCTACGCGGAAACTCCGGATCTTTTGGCGGGCCTGGTCGACGCCAAGAGCGCGGCGCCGCGCTTGCGCGAGGCGGACGATACCGGCCTCGACAGACGATTGGCGAAATTGGTGGCGTGCGCGCGGCGGTTCGAGACCCTCAAGGAGGACGCCAAGCATCATTCCCTGCGCGAGCTAGCGGTGCTGCGGCGGGCCGTGCTCGCCCTCGATCGTCAACTCGGTCTGGGCGGGCTGATCTTCCATCTCGCCTTCGACGAGCTCAGCACGGCGGGAGGGCGCGACCTCGGTTCATTGCGCGAGCTTGCCGCCCGGCGGCGTGACCAGGCGGCGCGGCTGCGCAAGACCGATGCGCTTCCGGCGGCGCTTTCCGCTTACGAGATTGAGGCGGTTTCCGCGGGAAGCACCGTGGCCGCCCGGCACGGAGATGGTGTCATTCGCGGAACGCGGGTGTCGGGTAGCCGGGTGATCGAGTCGCGGGCCTGCGTGGTCACGGAAAGCGAGAGCGAGCATGACGTGGCTCTCGCCAATTTCCGCGACGGCGACATCATCGTGGCGCCGATGATCAATCCGTCATGGCTGCCCTACTTCTCGCGCGCCGCGGGATTCGTCAGCGAGGTCGGCGGCTGGCTCAGCCATACGGCCATTCTGGCCCGCGAGTACGACGTGCCGATGATTGTGGGCACGGACGGCTTGTCCGCGATCGTCAACGGCAGCCGGCTGCGGCTGCATCTCGACGGGCGCGTCGAGGTGGTCGCTGAGCCGGGCATCGCGGGAAAGACTGCGGCCGCCTGAACCTGTCAGGACGGAGCCTAAAGCTGGCGGCTATTCGGCCATCTGCCGATCGCGGCCGGCGGCCGCGTTCGGCCCTGCGACGATCACCGGTGCAGCACCTTGCGAATAGATGCGCTGCTTCGATTCGTCCGGGGTCAGGGTGAGTGCGGCCAAAGGCAGTGCGGCAAGCGCGAGCGCCACGACGGTGTTGGGCAGGCCGGCACGCACGAGGGCAAACATCGTCAAGGTCCACAATCGCGTTTGGATCTCGCGGAGCCCTGTCTAACCGCCTTTCATGACAGTGGTGTTGCGCAGTTCGATCGAATTTTAGCGAACCGCACGCGGTCGGTAACGGCTGATTCACCTTGAGCAGCTTGGCCCGCTCAACGTTAGCCCGGGGGTAACGAGAAACCCGGAGGGTAACGTCGTTATGAAACGCAGACCCGTCTGGCGGTGCCGTTGAGGATCGCCATGGCGGGTGCGCACGATTGAACCCGGAAGTCGGCTGATGGGTCGGAATCTCATTTCAAGTCGAAACCGTATGGCGCTTGTGGGCCTGTCGATGCTGGCCGTGCCGCTGCTTGCCTCGAGCACCCGGGCCGAGACCCTCATCGTGCAAGGGTCGACCACGTTCAACCGCCGCATCATGGAATCGCACCAGGCGGCGATCGAAAAGGCATCCGGCCAGGTCCTCACCGTCATTCCGAACAAGTCGACTCCGGGCCTCGTGGCGTTGCTCGAGGGCCGCGCCCAGATGGCAATGATTTCAGCGCCGCTGCAAGGCGAGCTCCAGGTGCTGGAAAAGGTCGCACCGGGCAAACACAGTGATCGACTTCGCGCATTCGAGATCATGACGACGAGGGTCGCGATCGCGGTACATCCATCGAACCCGGTGCGAAAGGCGTCAGTCGAGACCATCAAGCGGATCCTCCTCGGCGAGATCACCAATTGGAAAGACCTCAACGGGCCCGATCTTCCGATCCGCGTCGGCCTCGCTGGCGGTGGCGGCATCGTCGCGGTGGTCGAGTCTGAGGTGTTGAAGGGGCGGAAGATGGCCGCGCCCAACGTTCTCTACGTCAACACGCCGGTCCAGCTGGTTCAGGTCATCGAGCAGGTTCCCGACATCATCGGGTTTGCCCAGCTGCCGCTCGTGAGGCGGCGCGGCATTCCGGAAATCATGACCGATCGGCCGATCGAGACGAGCCTGAATCTCGTGACACTGGGCGAGCCTACTCCCGCCATGCGATCGGTGATCGAGGCCGCCCGTCGCATCGCGAACGACTCGATGTAGCCCTGATGACCAGCTCGCTGCGTCTCAACATGCGCAAGTCGCTTGCCCGCTTCGGCCGCAGCATTGCGGCCAGACTCTATTGCTTCGCGATCCTGTCAATCGTCGCGGTCGCGGTGCTGGCCATCTCGTCGAGCTATTTCGCCCAGACCACGGAAACCGCTGCTGTCCGGATTTACGATCAGGGGTTCCGCGGAACGCTGAGCTCCGCCCGGCTCGGACTGCTGCTGGAGCAGCATCGGCGGATTGTCGAAAGCATGCCGTCGGAAGTCGATCGTAAGCAGATCGACCGGGATCGCCGGGACCTCGACCGTATCCAGGTCCAGCTCGGGGACCTGATCAAGGAAATCGCCGCGCAAAATCCCGACGCCGGACCGGGAGCTCTCGAGCGGCGCATCGCAGTCAGCGTGCCTTACCTGTTCGAGGCGGGCGACAAGGTGATCTTCTACGCCTACGAATTCGCGCAGGACAAGGCGACCGAAAAAGTCGAGGACTACACGCACGTCGCCGACGGAATTACGCTTCTCGTCAACGAATACCGCGATCAACGGCAGCATGACGCCGAGAGTGCCGTCGCAGGCATGCTCTCTTCTGCGAAATCGCTGAAGATCGCAGTCCTGATCTGCGCTCTTGCGGCATTCGTGCTCACCGGACCGATCGGGCTCGCTGCGATGCATCGCGTCCTGTCTCGGCTCGGAGAGGTCACGCGGGCGATGGGCAAGCTCGCCCGGCACGATACCAGTGCGGCGGTCCCCTATCGCGAGGCAGACGACGAGATCGGCGAGATGGCGCGCGCGGTCGGGGTGTTCAAGGAGAACGCCATCCAGCTGATCTCGCGCGAGGACGAGCTCCGCCAGCTCAATCGCCGCATCGACGTCGCGCTCAACAACATGACGCACGGGCTGTGCATGGTCGACGCCGAGCAGAAGCTGATCGTCTGCAACGCCAAGTATCGCGACATGTACGGTCTGGCGCCCGATGAAGTGCGGCCCGGGACAGCGCTCGCGCAAATCGAGAGCAGGCGGGCGGCAATCGGCTCCAGCGCCATCGCCAGTCCGGAGCAGGCCGCGGTGGCGGCGCAGTCACGGCAGGAATATTCCGCGTTCACCCAGGAACTGATGGACGGCCGCTTCATCGCGGTTTCCCTGCGCCCCATGGCGGACGGCGGCTGGGTTGCGGTCCACGAGGACATCACGGAACGGCGGCGCGCCGAAGCGGAAATCTCGCACCTGGCACGCCATGACCTGCTGACCGATCTGCCCAACCGTGTGCAGTTCCGCGAACGTCTCGAGGCGATCTTTGCGAAGGCGGAGTCCGGGCATGGTTGCGCGGTCCTTTGCCTCGATCTCGATCAGTTCAAGTCGGTGAACGATACGTTCGGCCACACGATCGGCGACGCTCTGCTCAAGAAGGTCGCGGCGCGGTTGCGATCGGCGGTCCAGCCATCCGATATTCTGGCACGCATCGGCGGCGACGAGTTCGCGCTCGTGCAGACCGCGGTGACGCGACCGGAGCAGTGCGGCGATCTCGCCGCGCGCATCATCGAGGGCATCGGACGGCCGTACGAGATCGACGGTCGCTCGGTCACCATCGGCATCAGCGTCGGAATTGCCATCGCGCCGCAGGACGGGTCGGATCCGGAGCAGCTGCTGAAGAACGCCACGATGGCGCTTTATCTCGCAAAGGGCGAAGGCCGGGGCACCCACCGGTTCTTCGAGCGCGAGATGGACCGGCGGCTGCAGGCGCGGCGGGCCCTCGAGATCGACCTGCGCTCGGCGATCGCGAAGGGCGAATTCGAGCTCTACTACCAGCCCATCGTCCGCCTGAGCGATGGGCAGGTGAGCGCCTTCGAGGCGCTCGCGCGCTGGAATCATCCGCAGCGCGGGCAGATCCCGCCGCTTCAGTTCATCTCGCTCGCCGAGGAGCTCGGGCTGATCGTCCCGCTCGGCGAATGGGTCCTGCGCACCGCCTGCGCACAGGCCGCGAAATGGTCCGAGCCGGTGGGCGTGTCGGTCAACCTGTCGGCGGTGCAGTTCAAGAGCCCCAACCTGGTGCAGGTGGTGCTGAACGCGTTGGCTGCCTCCGCCCTGCCGCCCAGCCGGCTCGATCTCGAGATCACCGAGTCGGTGCTGCTGCAGGACGAGGCCAACACGCTCGCGACGCTGCACCGGCTCCGCAATCTCGGGGCCCGCGTGTCGATGGATGACTTCGGCACCGGCTACTCGTCGCTGGCCTATCTGCGGAGCTTCCCGTTCGACAAGATCAAGATCGATCGCTCGTTCGTGCGCGACATGCCGGAGCGCGCCGATTCGCGCGCCATCATCCGCGCCGTCACGAGCCTCGCCGTGAGCCTGAAGATCGGGACGGTGATCGAAGGGATCGAGACCGAGGAGCAGCTCGCGATGGCGACGGCGGAAGGCTGCGACGAAGCCCAGGGCTTCCTGTTCAGCAAGCCGATGCCGGAACGCGAGGTGGCCCAGTTCCTCCTCAAGCCGCGGCGCGTGTCCGCGGCGGCCTGACCGCCTCGCCGCCAGCCGACGGCGGCCGTCCCGACCGCAACGCGCGTCTTCGCCGCAACGGGCTGGCAGCCGGGCCGCGCTCCTCTATAACTCCTCCGGCGAAAGCTCGCGGGAGGCCATTCCATGTCAACCACCTGGCTCGACGGCCGCACCGGCCGGTCCAGCCGCGCTGCGGATCTGCGCCGCCTCGTCGCAGCCCGCACGACCGTTGCGGCGCCGGGCGCGCATGACGGCCTGTCCGCCGTGCTGGCGCGGCGCGCCGGCTTCGAGGCGCTCTACCTCTCGGGCGCGGCGCTCTCAGCATCCATGGCGCTGCCCGACCTCGGCCTCATCACGCTCGAGGACGTGGCGGGTCGCGCCCGCGAGATCGTGCGGGCCAGCGGCCTGCCGCTCATCGTCGACTGCGACACCGGATTCGGCGAGGCGCTCAACGTCATGCATGCCGTGCGCTGCCTCGAGGAGGTCGGCGCCGCCTGCATGCAAATCGAGGATCAGCAATTTCCCAAGAAGTGCGGGCACCTCAACGACAAGCGGCTCATCCCGGTGGAGGACATGTGCCGCAAGGTCGCGGCGGCGCGGTCCGCCGCAACCGATCTGGTGATCTGCGCGCGCACGGACGCGGCCGCCTCCTCGCTCGACGACGCCATCGTGCGCGCGAAGCGCTACGCAGAGGCGGGCGCCGAGCTGATCTTCGTCGAGGCACTGACCTCGCCCGATCACATCCGCCGGGTGAGGGCGGAGATCAAGGCGCCGCTCCTCGCCAACATGACCGAGTTCGGACGCACTCCCCAGCTCTCGCTCTCCGAGTGGCACGACTTCGGCTACGAGGTCGTGATCTTTCCGGTGTCCGAGTTTCGGATTGCGGCGCGCGCGATCGAGCGGTTCTATGCCGATCTGCACCGTAACGGAGAGGTCAAGAACACGCTGCCCGACATGATGACGCGGGCGGAGCTCTACGAGGTCATCGGCTACTACGATTACGAAGCGCTCGACGCGTCGATCGCGCGCACGGTGCTCGACGAGCACTGAGGGGAGGACAACACCGGATGGCAAAGCATGCCGGCGTCGACAATGCCCATACCCGCCGCATCGCGGAGTTCGTGTCCGGGCTGTCCTATGACCGTATCCCGGCCGAGGTGCGCGAGCGGATCAAGCTCCTGATCCTCGATTCGCTCGGCTGTGCCATCTACGGCGCCGCGCTCGAATGGTGCCGCATCCTGCGCGACACCTGTACGGCGCTCGACGCGACCCGCACCACTTCTGTCTGGGGCACCGATCGGCGGCTCTCCTCGCCGCATGCGGCGCTGGTCAACGGCACGCAGGTGCAGGGCTTCGAGCTCGACGATGTCCACCGCCAGGGCGTGCTGCATGTCGGCGCCGTCACGCTGCCGGCCTTGATCGCGGTGGCCGAAAGCCATGCGGAGCTGACCGGCCAGGAACTCCTCGCCGCCGCCGTGGCGGGCTACGAGATCGGTCCGCGGGTCGGACGGTGCATGGGGCAGGAGCATATCGGTCAGGGCTGGCATTCGGGCGCGACGGTCGGCGTGTTCTCCGCCGCCGCCGGTGCGGCGCGCGGATTGCGGCTCTCCGTCGAGCAGACCGTGCACGCGCTCGGCATCGCGGGCACCCAATCGGCCGGACTGATGGCGGCGCAGTACGGTGCGATGGTCAAGCGGATGCATGCGGGCCGGTCTTCGCAGAGCGGCCTTTACGGCGCGCTGCTGGCCGAGCAGGGCTTCACCGGCATCGTCGACGTGTTCGAGGCCCCCTACGGCGGATTCTGCACGACCTTTTCCCGCTCCGACGACCGCTTCGACCTCGCCCAGCTCAGCGCCGACTTGGGCGAGCGATTCGAGACCATGCGCATCTCGCTCAAGTTCTATTCCTGCGTCGGCAGCAACCACACCACGCTCGACGCGATCCGCGCCATCCGCGCCCGGCACCCCTTCGGGCTCGATGAGCTCGACAAGATCGTGGTGCATGGGTCGCAGGTCACGGTCGATCATGTCGGCTGGCCCTACCGGCCGGACAGCATGACCACGGCGCAGCTCAACCTGCCGTTCTGCGTGGCGACGCTGCTGCTGGAGAATGACGTGTCGGTCGACCAGTTCGCGCCCGAGGCGATCCATGATGGGGCGCGCATCGCCCTGTCGCGCAAGGTCGAGGTCAAGCACGATCCGCAGATCACCGCGTTGGGCTCGGCCTATCGGCACAAGGTGCGGGTGGACGTTCATTTGCGCGGCGGTGCAGTCGAGAGCGAGATGCGCGAGGCGCCGCGCGGCTCCGAGCAGTCGTTCGCCAGCGCCGACGATATCGTCGGCAAGTTCAGGACGCTGACCCGCGCGGTGCTGCCGGCCGGCCAACAGCAGGCGCTGGTCGACGCGGTGCTCGGAATGGAGAAGCTGGCCGCCGCGCGCAAGCTGACCGACCTGCTGCGGATCGCGTGAAGAAGACAACCGCTACGCCTGCAGCAGTGGCCGCAGCTCCGCCGCACTTTTCACCTGTTCAAGGCCCGCCAGGGTGGCAATGAGTCGCTGGACCCGCGCCTGCCCGATCACCGGCACCGCGAGGTCGCGCGCCTTCGCCTCGACTTCGGCCACCGACATCGGGTTGTCCGGCGTGCCGCGCACCGCCACCGTGCGATGGCGCAGCTTGCGGCCGTCGGTCGTCTCGATCGCCACCGCCGCCTGTCGCGCCGGCACCGCAGCGGTGAGCTCCGCGCTCGGCACCACCTCGATCCGGCGCCGCACCGCGCGCACGGCCGGATCGGACATGCGCGCTTCATCATGCGCGGTCGCGAAGCTGAGGCCGCCGTCGGCGAGGGTGAGCGCCAGCAGATGCTGCAGGCAGATGTCCGGAATGGTGCGGTTGTCGACGATGTGCAGGCGGTCGTCGGGCATCTCGACCACGATCCGCCGCACGGTCGCGGCGGCCAGCGCGTGCTCGGCCATCAGCAGGGTGATGGCATCGAGCGCCGCCTGGATCGGCGAGCCGACGCACCACTTCTTGATGGAGGCGCGCATGATCTCGAACCGGCTGCCGAGGCCGGCGACGAGCTCATCCGGCGCCGCCGCAGCGCCGAGCGCGGTGAACAGGTTGTGGGTGCCGTCGAGCGGGTCGTCGACCGCTGTGAAGCCCGCCGCCACCATGGTGGCTGCCGCGACGCCGTTGCGCGCCCCCATGCCGCCGAAATCGAAGGCCTTTTCGATGTGCTCGCGATCGCGCGACCAGAATGCGATGCCGGAGGCCTGCTGGGTCGTGTAGGACAGCACGTGGCGCACCTGCGTCTCGTCGAGGCGGAGCAGTGCGGCCGCGGCGGCCGCAGCGCCAAAGAGGGCGCCCAGGCTGTGCGAGCTGTGGCTCGCCGTATCGGAGCGGCGCAAGCCCAGCGCCGGCGCGATGCGCGCGCCCAGGTCGTAGCCGAGCGCGACCGCGCGGATCAGATCGTTGCCGCTTCGTCCGGCCTGCTCGGCGACCGCGAGCGCAGCCGGAACGACGCCGCATCCGGGGTGAAACAGCCCGCCGAGATGGGAGTCGTCAGTCTCGTCCGCATGCGCCGCCATGCCGTTCGCGAGAGCTGCATTCACCGCCGAGGTGACGATGGGCGTGCCGACCACCGTCGCTTCGGCGCGGCCGCCGAGCCGGTCCACATAGGCCGCCGCCCGTTCGCCCGGCTTGAGCCGTGCGCCGGACAGCATGGCGGCAATCGTGTCGAGCACATGCAGCTTGGTCTTGGCGACGACGTCCGCGGGCAGATCGCGCCGCAGGGCGCCAGCGATGTAGCCGGCAAGATGCTGGGTGAGGGGTGAGACCGCGGCCTTGCTCATGAGGGTGGTTGTCGCTCCGTGCTGAGGATTGACGTTGCCGGCTGCTGCGCGGCGCGCCGGATGGCGGCGCAAGCTTTAGCATCACACACGCGTCCGGGCCGGTGCAGCGAAACACAGGCGGGCGGCGCTGCGGTGGCCCAGATTTTGGGCTGGTGCCGCTTTTTTCACCAGACCGACGGGCCGCGGTGACGCCCGAGGAGGCGGGCGGCCTGTCCGCGGGGGTCGAAGCGCCGGGATGTCAGGCCCTTAGCCGCCGCTATCGCGTTGGCACGCTCCTTGCGGTTCGTGGCGCCGCGAACCGGCGCCGGGCCGGCTACGCGCGAGACACAAGAGGACATCCAGAGAGGACATCCCATGTTGTACCCCATCCCGACGGTCGGGCGGCGACCGTTCCTGCGCCAGGCGCTGGCCGCCACGGCGGGCCTCGCGCTCGGCCTTGCTGCGGCGCTCCCGGCCCGCGCCGAGGACACCATCAAGGTCGGCATCCTGCATTCGCTGTCCGGCACGATGGCGATCAGCGAGACGACCCTGAAGGACGTCATGCTGATGCTGATCGACGAGCAGAACAAGAGAGGCGGCCTGCTCGGCAAGAAGCTCGAGGCCGTTGTGGTCGATCCGGCGTCGAACTGGCCGCTGTTCGCCGAGAAGGCGCGCGAATTGATCAGCAAGGACAAGGTCGCAGTCGTGTTCGGCTGCTGGACCTCGGTGTCGCGCAAGTCGGTGCTGCCGGTGTTCAAGGAGCTCGACAGCATCCTGTTCTATCCGGTCCAGTACGAGGGCGAGGAGAGCGAGCGCAACGTCTTCTATACGGGCGCCGCCCCCAACCAGCAGGCGATCCCGGCGGTCGATTACCTGATGAAGGACGAGAAGGTGAAGCGCTGGGTGCTCGCCGGCACCGATTACGTCTATCCGCGCACCACCAACAAGATCCTCGAGGCCTACCTCAAGCAGAAGGGCGTCAAGCCCGAGGACATCATGATCAACTACACGCCGTTCGGTCATTCCGATTGGCAGACCATCGTCGCCGACATCAAGAAATTCGGATCGGCCGGCAAGAAGACCGCCGTGGTCTCCACCATCAATGGCGATGCCAACGTGCCGTTCTACAAGGAGCTCGGCAACCAGGGGATCAAGGCGACCGATATTCCGGTGGTCGCGTTCTCGGTCGGCGAGGAAGAACTCGCCGGCATCGACACCAAGCCGCTGGTCGGCCATCTCGCCGCCTGGAACTACTTCGAGTCGATCAAGACGCCCGCGAACGAGAAGTTCATCAAGGAGTGGCAGGCCTACACCAAGAATCCGAAGCGCACGACCAACGACCCGATGGAAGCCCACGTGATCGGCTTCAACATGTGGGTGAAGGCGGTCGAGAAGGTGAAGTCGACCGACGCCGACAAGGTGATCGACGCGCTGCCCGGCATCGAGGCGAAGAACCTGACCGGCGGCACCTCGAAGATGCTGCCCAACCACCACATCACCAAGCCGGTGTTCATCGGCGAGATCAAGGGCAACGGCCAGTTCGACGTGGTCTGGAAGACCCCGGGTCTCGTCCCCGGCGACGCCTGGTCGAAGGAGCTCGATGGCTCCAAGGACCTGATCGGCGACTGGGTCGGCAAGAAGTGCGGCAACTACAACACCAAGACCAACAAGTGCGGCGGTCAGGGCTCCTGATCCGAGGGCTGCCGATCTGAAACGCAAACGCAAAAAACTCACGACAACGGGGAAGGCGGCGATGCCGCCGCCTTCTCCACATCTCCTGCCGGGGAAGTCCAGTGACCGTTTCTTTCTTTGACCGCCTTCGCGCGGCCGTTCTTGCATTGCTGCTGATCGTGGCCTTTGCGCTGCCCGCGCATGCCGGTGCATTCGAGGACGCGGTCGCCAAATTCGCCAACGACGATTTCTCCGACACCGCCGACGCGGTCGACGCGATCGCCGCCTCCGGCAATCCGCTCGCCTTCCCCATCATCAGCGCCTTGCAGGAAGAGCGGCTGTTCGCCGACCCTGACAGCAAGAAGGTCTTCATCAAGCAGGCCGACGACAAGATCATCGATGCTGCAACGGGAGCTGTCGTCGACAAGCTGCCCGACGGCGCCAGCGAAGTCCGTCTCAACAACCGCCTGCGCCGCATCGTCGATGCGGCGCTCGGCAGCCTGACCCTGATGTCGCCGG
>DASTZX010000230.1:0-6744 GCA_035764045.1 Xanthobacteraceae bacterium
GCGCGTAGGGTGGGCAAAGGCGCGTTGCACGGCATGTCCGCGTAAGCAACATCGCCGAAGCGCCGTGCCCACGCGGACCTAAGCGTGGGCACGCTTCGCTTTGCCCACCCTACGCCCGCTCGCAATGACGCGTCCTACGCCCGCACCCCCATTCGCTTGAGGCGCGGCAGCACCTCGTCGCAGAAATAGGGCAGCTCGTCGGCGTAGTTGACGAACGAGATGCCGATGCCGCGCAGGCCGGCCTGGCTCAATTCCGCGAGCACCCGCGCGACCTCGTCCGGATCGCCGATCACCGGGAAGCCGCCCATGCCCTGGGCATAGCCGTTGCGCTTCATCTGGAAGTCTTCCGGCGAATGGTTGTGCACCGTGATGTTCTTCTTCGCCAGGATCAGGTCGACCGCCGACCAGTCGGCCTGCTCGACCACGCAGTGGTGGTAGTAGGCCTCGGCGTCCGCCTTGGTCGGGCGGCAGGTGACGACACCGACCGTATAGACGTCGATCTCGCGCCCGTATTTCTCCGCCTCGGCCTTGACGTTGCGCACCCGCGCCTCGGTCTCGTCGCGCGAGCGGCGCGGCGTGTTGGTGAAGAAGGCGTCGCAGTTGCGCAACGCAAAGGCGCGGCCGACATCGGAGGCGCCCGCATTCATGATCAGGGGCCGCGTGCCGCCCACCGGCTTCGGCTTGGCGCGGATGCCCTTGAGGTCGAAATAGCGTCCGGAAAAATCGAAGTCCTCGCGATCCGTCCAGGCGAGCTTCACGACCTCGATCCATTCCTGGGCGTAGTCGTAGCGCTCGTCGTGCTGGCGCTGCTTGACGCCGAACATGTCGAACTCGTCCTCGTTCCAGCCGACCACCAGGTTGAGGCCGAAGCGGCCCTCGCCGATATGGTCGGCGGTGACGAATTCCTTGGCGGCGATGATCGGGTTGAAGAGGGGCGCGTGCACGGTGCCAAAGACGGTGATGCGCCTGGTCGAGGCGAGCAGGCCGGACGCCCAGTTCACCGTCTCCCAGGTGGCGCCCTGATAGTCGGTGTCGCCGCCATAACCCTTCCAGCGGGCGATCGGCAGCAGGAAATCGATGCCCGCCTCGTCCGCCATGCGGGCGAGCCGCAGATTGTCGGGCCATGAGCCGGACCAGCGCTCGGGCACGCGAGTCACCGCGCGACCCGAGGAGCAATTCGGCCCGAACAGGCCGATCTTGAGCGCATTGCCGTTGTACATGGCCATGCGTTCGCGCATCGAGATTTTTGGAGCGAGCACGTGCGGTCCTCGTGAGTGGGGGATTTTTCACCGGCAGCGCGGCGGCGTCAACGCACTGGCTCTCGCTCCTCACCCGCAGGACCTGTCGCTCCCTCCCGCGTGCGGGGGAGAGCGGGGAGGGGGAAGTCACTCGCACTCAGCAAGCGGCTTCCCCCTCTCTGTCTCTCCAGCCGAAGTCGGATTTATCCGACCTCGGCCGTTCAAAAAGTGCTGAAATCGGGCAGGCCCGATTTCAGGTGCAAGCGGCGGAGAGGACGCAGGAGCCGCTGGACAGCGTCGCGCCGCCGCGCCAGAAATCCCCGCATGCCCGATCTCTTTTCCCCCGTACGCCTCGGCCCGTATGCGCTGCCCAACCGGATCGTCATGGCGCCGATGACGCGCAATCGCGCCGGCCCCGGCGAGACGCCGACCGCGCTGATGGCGACCTATTATGCCCAGCGCGCGAGCGCCGGCCTGATCGTCACCGAGGGGACCCAGATCACGCCGGAGGGCCAGGGCTATCCGGGCACGCCGGGTATCCATTCGCCTGCCCAGGTCGCGGGCTGGCGCGCGGTGGTCGACGCCGTGCATGCGCGCGGCGGCAAGATCTTCTGCCAGCTCTGGCACGTGGGGCGGGTCTCGCATCCGCTGCTGCAACCGGGCGGCGCCTTGCCGGTGGCGCCCTCGGCGTTGGCGCCGGCCGGAAAGCTGTGGACGCTGGAGGGCATGCGGCCGTTCGAGACGCCGCGGGCGCTCGCGACCGAGGAGATCGCACGACTTCTCGCCGATTACCGCACCGCCGCCGCCAATGCCCGTGCGGCCGGCTTCGACGGGGTGGAGGTGCACGCGGCGAACGGCTACCTGATCGACCAGTTTTTGCGCTCGTCCACCAACCGGCGGACCGACCGCTATGGCGGATCGATCGAGAACCGTACGCGCCTGCTGCTCGAGGTCACGCAAGCGCTGATCGCCGAGTTCGGCGCCGCGCGCGTCGGCGTGCGGCTCTCCCCGACCAATCCGTTCAACGACATCGCGGATGAGCATCCCGCCGCGCTGTTCGGTCATGCGGCCGCGGCGCTCGACCGGCTCGATCTCGCCTATCTGCACATCGTCGAGCCCGGGCCCGACGATCCGATCGCGCAGGGCGAGCGGCCGGACGGGCCCTTCTTCCGCGCCCGCTGGCGCGGCCGGCTGATCCTCAACAAGGGCTACGACGCGCGGCGGGCGAGCGCGGCCATCGCCGACGGGGTCGCAGACCTCGTCGCCTTCGCGACGCTGTTTCTCGCCAATCCCGATTTGCCGGAGCGGCTGCGCCGCGGCGGCCCGTTCAATGCGCCGGACCGGCCGACCTTCTACGGCGGCGGCGAGAAGGGTTATACGGATTATCCTGCGCTCGCGTAGCGCGCCCCCCGCACTCACCGTCATCGTCCGCACCCGGATCGGCGCTTTCGCGCCGTCCGAGTGCAGGCTCCAGCGGACGATCCAGTACTCCGCAGCGGATATGCGGCGCAGCGTCGGAGCCTGGATTGCCTGCTTTCGCGGGCAATGACGCAGGCTTAAAGCCCTGCGCCTTACTTTCCTTCAACCGTCCCGCGATGGCGCGACAGCAGGGCCTGCGTGCGCTGCATCCAGGATTGGTCGGCGCACTGCCGCAGCGGGCTGCGTTCGCTGCCGTCCACCTTGCACATCGAATAGTAGCCGCCGTCGGCCGGATTGCGCAGAAACAGGTTGAGCACGTCGATATTGGCCTGGGCGTGGTCGAGCCAGGCCGCATTGCGGTCCGTTTCATAAAGCCGGATCAGCGACTGGCTGACCCAGCCGCAAAACATCGGCGAGCGCATCGGCTCGTTGCTGTTGAGGAGGAAGCCGCCGAAGATCGGGTCCCACAGCGTCGCCTTGAGCGCCATCGCAAGGCTCTGCGCCCGCTTGAGATGCGTCGCATGGGTGAGATGCTGCGTCGCCCGGTGCATCAGCAGCTCCGCCTCGATCATGATCGCCTGATCGTAGGCGAACTTGGTGCGGTCGAGGCCGCTCGACGAGATCTTCCAGGCATAGAGCCCGTCGCGATCGAGGAGCGTGCCGCGCAGCCAGTCGTAGGTCATGTGCGCCTTGTCGAGATGCTCCCGTTTGCCGCTGCCGAGATAGAGCCGCAGGAAAAGTTGCAGCGCCAAGCCGTTGGCGTGGGTCGGCTTGAACGGCCGCGCCGTCGTGCGCCAGAAGCCGCCGCCGAAGATCGGGTCCGACAGATCGGAATGCAGGAGCCAGAAGGCGAGAAGATCCGCGGCTGCGGCGAGCGCGGCACTGTCGCGCGACGTCACGGCCTCGGCCGCCTCGAGGTAGGCGATCGCGGCGAATGCGTTGTCGTCGACATGCTGGATCGAGCGGTCGAGCTTGCCGCCGTCGATCGCGGCGCTCGGGCAGTAGCCGGTGATCGCGTTGCCCGAGGCGGAGAAGTTCTTCATGAAATTGAAGGTGGCGGCGACGTGGGCCTCGGCGCTGTCCTCTGCCGGCACCATCGCGGCCTCGGCATAGATCTGGCTGGCATCATTCCATGCGAGCGTGGCCGTCTCGCCGGACGCGTTGCGATAGCTTCCCCAGCGCGTCATCAGGGCGCCGTCCGTGAACGTCCGCGTGGTCTGGGCGAACTGCCAATAGAACGAAGAATTGGCCGCCGGGGTCGCGCCATTGCGCCTTTCCTGGGCGCGCGCCGCGGCCGCCAGCGGCATCGCAAGCGCCGCGCCGCCAAGACCTGCGATCAGCTCCCGCCGCCCGATTATCCGTTCGCTCCCGCTCCGCACAGTGCCAGCTTAGCAGCGTTTGTGGCGCCAGCGGGGTCGGACGCGTCAGGCGTTGTCGCTCGAGCCGCGGCCGGCCGCGACGCGGACCGGCCGCGCGGCGGTGAACGCGAGCCCGCTCTCGCGCTTTTGGCGAAACACGAGCGTGCCGACCAGGACGAGGTTGATGAGATTGAACGCGATGCCGGTGGCGAACGCTGGCAGGTAGTAGCCGAAATGGTCGTACAGCACGCCGGCGATCCAGCCGCCCGCCGCCATGCCGCTGCCGCTGAAGAACAGCACGATCGGCACCCGCCATGAGGCGTCGCGCGCCGGGAAGAACTCGCGGACGGCGAGCACGTAGGCCGGAATGATGCCCGAGAAGCCGAGGCCGTAGAGGGCCGACACGGTGAAAAGCCCGATCTCGTCCTGGGTGAGCAGGAAGGCGACCATCGCGATCGCCTGCACGGCTGAGCCCACGAGCACGGTCTGCAGGCCCCCGATGCGATCGGAGATCGCGCCCCAGAGCTGGCGCGTGACGAAGGCGGTGCCGAGGATGAGCGACAGCATGGCGGCGCCGTGCGTCGGCCTGATGCCGAGATCGCTGCAGAACGCGACGATGTGGCCCTGCGGCATCGCCATGGGCACGCAGCAGGTGAAGGCGGCGACCGCCACGATGGCGAACATGGTGTTGGGTCGCAGGCCCAGCAGGGTGGCCTTGTGCAGCGGGCTGCCGGAGGCGGGCGGCGCGACCGGCTCGGGTGGTGAGCGAAAGACCACTGCGGCGAGCGGCACGATGACGGCGACCGCGACCGCCGCATAGGCGAGCATGGACTGCCGCCAGCCATAGGCCGCGATGGCCCGCTCGAAGATCGTCGGCCACACCGCGCCCGCGAGGTAGGAGCCGCTGGAGATCAGCGCGAGCGCCGAGCCGCGGCGGCGGTCGAACCAGCGGCTGACATAGACGTAGAGCGGCGCGTTGAGGCCGGCATTGCCCAACAGGCCCATGAACAGGCCATGCCCGATATAGAGCGGCAGCCCGGCGCCCAGCGTCGAGACGCAAAGACCGATGGCGATCATCAGGCCGCCGAAGATGACGGTCCAGCGGATGCCGAAGCGCATCGCCAGCGGTCCCATCGCGATGCCGCCGAAGGCGGAGCCGAACCAGGCGAGCGCGGCCGCGAGCGCCGGCACCGAGCGTTGCCCGCCCGCATCGGCCGCGATCGCCGTCAGGCCGACCGACACGATCCACAGTCCGCCAAAGGAGAAGGCAAGGCAGACGAGCGCGGCGGTCGCGACGATCCACGACTGACGCGTCTCGATGGAGGTGTGATCCGCGCGCAGCGCGGTAGTCGGGTTCATGCGCGACTCGGGGGACTGCCTGCCATGGCCGGCGACGGCGAGCAGGACATCCGAGGTGGTGTTGTCTTGTCGATCCCCGCATTATAACCCTGCCGGCGGTTTGTCACGGCCCGATCCCGCGCGAATCCCGCCGGATTCGCATTCCCTCCATGCGGAGCGACATGAGGAGCCTGGACCATGGATGATGTCACCCACGGCGCCGGCACCAGGTTAGCCCGCGCGCCGGGAACCAGGCCGCCGCTCGATTTCCAGGACCATCTCGCGGACCTCGAGTCGCGGGGGCTCCTGGTGCGCATCGATCATCCTGTGAACAAGGACACCGAGCTGCATCCGCTGGTGCGGCTGCAGTTCCTCGGCGGCATTCCTGAAGGCGAGCGCCGCGCCTTCCTGTTTACCAACGTCGTCGACGGCGCGGGCCGCCGCTACGACATCCCGGTCGCGGTGGGCGCGCTCGCGGCCTCGGCGGACATCTATGCGCTCGGCATGGGCTGCGCCGTCGACGAGATCGGCCGGGCCTGGCTCGACGCGATCGCCCATCCGGTCGCGCCGGAGCGCGCCGCGGCGGCGCCCTGCCAAGAGGTGGTGATCAGCGGCGAGGCGCTGCGCGGGCCGGACGGCGGCTTGAAGCGCCTGCCGGTGCCGGTGTCCACCCCCGGATTCGATTCCGCGCCCTACCTGACCGCCACGCTCTGCGTCACGAAGGATCCCGACAGCAGCATCCAGAACATGGGCATGTATCGGGCGGCGCTCAAGGCGACCGACCGGCTCGCGGTGCGCATGGTGGCACGCACCGGCGGGGCAGGGGGCTACCTGCACTGGCTCAAGTACAACGAGCGCAAGCAGGAGATGCCGATCGCCATCGTGATCGGCGCGGCGCCGGTGGTGATGTTCACCGGCCCGCAGAAGCTCGCGGTCGATCTCGACGAGATGGGCGTCGCGGGCGCGCTCGCGGGCGCGCCGATCCGCATGGTCCGCTGCAAGACCATGGATCTCGACGTGCCGGCCGACGCCGAGATCGTCATCGAGGGGCTGATCGATACGCAGACGCTCGAGCCCGAGGCGCCGTTTGGCGAGAGCAACGGCTATGTGGCGCTCGAAGCCTTCAACATGCCGATGCGGGTGACGGCGATCACCCAGAAGAAGAAGCCGGTGTTCTGCTCGATCATCAGCCAGGTGACGCCGAGCGAATCGAGCCTCGTCAAGCGCGTCGCCTACGAGCCGCTGTGGCTCGCCCATCTCAGGGACCACCTGGCGATCCGCACCGTCCGGCGCGTCGTGATGCACGAGCCGTTGAGCAACCTGCGCCCGGTCATCTTCGTGCAGTATGCCTCCGGGGCGCCGCGCACCGAGGTCTGGCGCGGCCTGCAGGG
>DASTZX010000231.1:0-2884 GCA_035764045.1 Xanthobacteraceae bacterium
TTCGAACGGATAGGCCCCGGCGCCGACGAAATGGTTCTTCGGCAGCATCGACTCCTGGATGTGCTGGGCGATTTCGAGCTCGCGTCGCAGGCGCTCGCGCGCGGCCGTCGCCTCGGTAAGGTCCGCGATGTGCTGCTTGAGTTCGTCGCGCATCCGGGCGAACGAAGCGGTCAGCCTGCCGACTTCATCGGCGCGCCGCGGCGGCGCCAGGTGGAAGTCGAGTTCGCCGCGGGCGACGTGATCGGCGTTGACAGCCAGCTGCGACAGCGGCGCGAGCAGGCGGCGCACCGCGAGCCAGACGAACATGCCGAGGGCGATGAGCCCGGCCGTGCCGATTGCCACGGCATCGAAGAACAGGCGCTGTGAATCGCGGATGTAGGTGCTGTAGGGCACGACGATCGCGAGCGACCAGCGTGAACCCGGGATCGGCGTGAAGAATGTCCGCACCGGAATGCCGAGCGTCGGACTGAGGTATTCCGCGGACCCGGTCTCGCCGGCCATCATGCGGCGCGCGATCGCTTCGAGTTCGGCTGCGCCCGCATTGCGTGTCATGGCGAAAATGGACGTGCCGATACGCTCCGGCTTCGCGTCGGCCAGCATCTGGCCGCTCTCATTGAGCAGGAACGAAATCGAGGCCGAACTGGGACGGGCGCCGTCGACGACGCTTTGCAACCAGCGCTGCTGAACGTCGACGTTCACTACTCCGACGATGCGCTTGGCGCTGTCGCGAACCGGCACGCCGTAATTGATCAGTACCTGATTGCGCGATTCCGAGTGGAATACCTCTCCCCAGCAGCCGCGCTCGCAGGCGCCGCCGTGCCGATACCAGGCCGTGTCCCGGTACGAACCGGGGTCGTCGGCCAGGTCGCGCCGCACCGCGGCATTGCCTTGCTGCGTATAGAACGGCGCGTACAGCGAGCCTTCCCTGGCGACCGTATCCGGCTCGAATGCGGCCGCGACACCGCCGATGTCGGGGTGGGCAACGACGGTCTCGGCCAGGAGTGTTTCGATGAACTCGGCGTTGTCGAGCCGTCGGCCGATCGCCGCGGCCACGATGCGTGCCGTCATCTCGACGCTGCCGGTGCGCGCGGCGACCGCATTGGCGGTCGCGCTCGCAAGCGCGGTGAGCGAGTCTCCGGTGCGCTTCTGCACCGCGGACTGGGCGCCCTGGACAACGAAGGCAAGACTGGCCGCGAGCACGCAGAACGAGCCAAGCAAGACCCAGGACCCGAGCCGGCGCGCCGTGCTCGGGCGGAAGATTCGGCTCAGCAACTTCGATCCGTGCGAGGCGCCCACGTGGCGAGCTTAGCAGGTCGAACTGCCGGGCGAGCCGAGCCTTGACGCGGTCGGGACGTGGCGCAAGACTGCGCCGTCCCTGCCGGATCGGTCGGAACCAGATCCCGGCGGCCGCCGGCCCGGATGACCGGAGACACCAAATGGCTGGCACCGATCGCGAGGTCACGTTTCGCTTCCTGGCCCAACCGACCGACGTGAATTTCGGCGGCAAGGTCCATGGCGGGATGGTCATGAAGTGGATCGACCAGGCCGGCTATGCCTGCGCAGTCGGCTGGAGCGGCAAGTATTGCGTCACGGTTGCGGTTTGCGGCATCCGATTCGTCCACCCGATCCTGATCGGCGACCTGGTCAGCGTTCATTGCCAGCTGATCTATACCGGCAACACAAGCATGCATTTCAGCGTCGATGTGGGCGCCAAAGACCTCACAACCGGGGCGGAAACGCTGGCGACCCATTGCGTGATCGTCATGGTCGCCACGGACGAGGCCGGCAAGCCGACGCCGGTGCCGGTCTGGGAGCCGCAAAGCGACGACGACAAGGCGCTGGCCGCCTACGCGCGTAAGCTCATGGAATTGGACAGGAATATCGCCGGCGAGATCGCCCGCTACCGGGACGCCGCCCACCTCCCGAAGCCGGCTTAGCACCCTAGAGCGCTCCTTGACAAGGGTAAGGCTGGGAACGGACAATACGCGGCTCCGTGCAAAGAGACTGGCAGGCAGGTATGCCGGGTGCCCTTTGCACGCCGTTTTGGCCCGCGTAAGCGCTTGTCGGAGCTACAAACTACACAGAATTTCGGAGGGATACCCAAGCGGCCAACGGGGGCAGACTGTAAATCTGCTGGCTCATGCCTTCGGTGGTTCGACAAATTCGCCGGGAGCGAATTTGAACGTACCGCGAAGCGGTACGGCCCGAAGGGCGAGTCTCAGGATGAGACGAGTATATCCACCTCCCGCCGGACACCGCGTGAGCTGATTTTTGGCGTTTTAGAGGTACAACGAATTTCGGAGGGATACCCAAGCGGCCAACGGGGGCAGACTGTAAATCTGCTGGCTCATGCCTTCGGTGGTTCGAATCCACCTCCCTCCACCAAGTTTTTCAATCGCATTTCTTGTTTTCGTTGGTTGTTTTCGGACAGTTTGCAATATCCCCGGGCGGGAGTAGTTCAATGGTAGAACTGTAGCCTTCCAAGCTACTAGTGCGGGTTCGATTCCCGTCTCCCGCTCCATTGAAGAAATCTCTCGCACGAATTGTAAAAGTTTTCTCCGCTCACGTAGCTCAGTCGGTAGAGCACCTCCTTGGTAAGGAGGAGGTCGTTGGTTCGATTCCAATCGTGAGCACCACGGCAATTGCAACATCTGATTCGCACCTAATCTGACTGTCACCTTGAACTACTTGAGGTTTAAAGCGCATGGCCAAGGGTAAATTCGAACGCACCAAGCCGCATGTGAACGTGGGAACGATCGGCCACGTGGATCACGGCAAGACGACGCTGACGGCGGCGCTGACGAAGGTTGGTGCGGAGCGGTTTGGCGGTGAGTTCAAGGCATACGACCAGATCGACGCGGCGCCGGAAGAGAAGGCGCGCGGG
>DASTZX010000232.1:0-28343 GCA_035764045.1 Xanthobacteraceae bacterium
CGGTCTTCGTCTGCACGGTCGTGTCGGTCTTTGCCGCTGGCGCATTCTGCGCGTTCGCGGCCGTGACGCCGGTGAGCAGCGCAAAAGCCGCCGCTGTTGCCATCCAGTGTTTCATCAGAAATCTCCTTTGCGTCCGGGCCCCCGCAAGGGCGCGGGAGCAGGACACCCAGGCAAACGAATATGCGCGCCTCCAGGTTCCGGCCTGGAGCGCGGTACACGCAACGCATTTGTTGCGATAACGATGAAACCCGCGATCCGATCCGCCCTGGATGAATTTTTGTTCAGCAAGCGGAATGCGGGGAACACGTGATGGGCACACCTCGAGGTGCGCAATGCGTCGGAGCGAACAAGAGCGGCCGAAGCCGCTCTTGTCGGTCGTTCAGGTGCCGAAGGCTCGAGACGCCTACTGCTTCGGCGTCCCACGCGAATCGCGATCGCCCGATGATCGATCCATCGAATTCCTTTCGTTCATCGACGGTGCGCGCGGTGCCACGGTCCTCGGGGCGGCACCGGTCGTCGTCTCCGGCGGCGCGTCCTTGGTTATCGGCTGTCCGGGCGTCTTGTTCGCGCCCGCCTGATCGGCGCCGCGCTGATCCTGGCCGGGCGAACCCGCGCCGGGCGTGCCGGCCGACTGGGCGTTTGCGGCCGCAAGGCCTGCCATGAGGGCGGCCGCTGCGCCCATCGCAATCCACTGTTTCATGTTTCCTCCTCGAGGTTTTACTTCTCGTGCCGATCTTGGAATGCGCGCGGCGCGCGCACACCCGACACCGCAATTCATCCCGATCTCGGCATCCCGATATCGGCATCCCGATCTCGTGCCGCGGGTCGGACCTGATTGCGCCGTGATCAACCGTCGTCCCCGGTCGTTCGTTCCGATCCCGGGCATTCCTGCGGGGGTGCATTGCGTTTGCCCGGCCGCCAAGGCAGCCTTCTGGCGACCGGAGGGCCCATGACGATTCTCGCCTCCCGTATCGATGCCGCCGCGCCGGAATTCCGCGCCAACGCGCAGCGCATGCGCGCCCTCGTGGCCGAGCTCGACGCGCGGCGCGCCGAGGCCGCAGCCGGCGGCCCCGCCCGCGCGCGCGAGCGTCACCTCGCGCGCGGCAAGCTTCTGCCGCGTGATCGCGTCACCGCGCTGATCGACCCCGGCTCGCCGTTCCTCGAGCTGTCGCCGCTCGCCGCGAACGGCCTCTACGACGACGCGATCCACGGGGCCGGCCTCATCACCGGCATCGGCCGCATCGAAGGGCGGGAATGCGTCATCGTCGCCAACGACTCGACGATCAAGGGCGGCACCTATTTTCCAATCACGGTGAAGAAGCATCTCCGCGCGCAGGAGATCGCGCGCGAGAACCGGCTGCCGTGCCTCTATCTCGTGGACTCGGGCGGCGCCAACCTGCCGCATCAGACCGAGGTGTTTCCCGACCGCGAGCATTTCGGACGCATCTTCTACAACCAGGCCACGCTCTCGGCGCTCGGCATCGCGCAGATCGCGGTCGTCATGGGATCGTGCACAGCGGGCGGCGCCTACGTGCCGGCGATGTCGGACGAGACGATCATCGTGCGCAATCAGGGCACGATCTTCCTCGGCGGCCCGCCGCTGGTGAAGGCCGCGACCGGCGAGGTGGTCAGCGCGGAGGAGCTCGGAGGCGCCGAGGTGCACGCCCGCCGCTCCGGCGTTGCCGATCATTACGCGGCCGACGACCGGCACGCGCTTGCGCTCGCGCGCCGGATCGTCGCCAACCTCAACACCAAGAAGACGATCGACATCCCGCTGGCCAAGCCGCGCGAGCCGGCCTTGGCGGCGGACGAGCTCGACGGGCTCGTGCCGGTCGACCTCAAGAAGCAGTACGACGTGCGCGAGGTGATCGCGCGGCTGGTCGACGGCTCCGAGTTCGACGAGTTCAAGCAGCTCTACGGCACGACGCTCGTGACCGGCTTCGCCCACATCCACGGCATCCCGGTCGGCATTCTGGGCAACAACGGCATCCTTTATTCGGAATCGGCGTTGAAGGGCGCGCATTTCATAGAGCTATGCTGTCAGCGCCGCATTCCGCTGCTCTTCCTGCAGAACATCGTCGGCTTCATGGTGGGGCGGGACTACGAGGCCGGCGGCATTGCGAAGGACGGCGCCAAGATGGTGACCGCGGTCGCCTGCGCGCAGGTGCCGAAGATCACCGTGATCGTCGGCGGCTCCTACGGCGCCGGCAACTATGGCATGTGCGGGCGCGCCTACGGTCCGCGCTTCCTCTTCATGTGGCCGAATGCGCGCATCTCGGTGATGGGCGGCGAGCAGGCCGCGAGCGTGCTCGCGACGATCCGGCGCGACAACATCGAGGGCGAGGGTGGCAAGTGGTCCGAGGTCGAGGAAGAGGAGTTCAAGCAGCCGATCCGCGAGCAATACGACGACGAGGGCAATCCGTACTACGCGACCGCGCGGTTGTGGGATGACGGCATCATCGCGCCGGCCGAGACGCGGCGCGTGCTGGCGCTCGCGTTCGCGGCGACGCTCAACGCGCCGATCGCGGAGACCCGGTTCGGGGTGTTCAGGATGTGAGCCGCGGCATCCTGTCCGCGGCTCAGCGATTGAACAGCCAAAGCACGGCGCTCAAGAGCACGCTGATCACAAGACAGGTGACGATCGGGAAATAGAACGAGAAGTTGCCGCGCTCGATTGCGATGTCGCCCGGCAGGCGGCCGAGGCCGAGCCGGGTGAGCAACGGCCACAGCAGACCGAGCGCGACGATCACCAGCCCGAGGATGATGAGAAAGCGTGACATGACAGCCGGATCTCCCGGTCCCTAGTGTGGGGGCGCGGCCGGCCGGATCAAGGGGCGGCTGCTTTGGAAACCCGGGGACAACCGCCGGGCGACGGCGTTATAGTCGCCGCCCTGACGAAACGATCTCATATCCATCCGGATGGCCACGAGATCACCTACGTGATGGAGGGCGAGGTCGTCCTCAAGCTCGACGGCAAACCCGACCACACGTACAAGGCGGGCGAGGGATTGCATCTCAACGCCAATGTGCCGCATGCCGCACAAGCGGGCCCGAACGGCGTCAAGCTGCTGATCGTTCGCACCAAGCCGAAGGACAAGCCGGTCGCCCAGCCGGTCCAGCGCACCAACTGAGCACCGTCGGCATCCGACGCAACACGCCTTCCCGGCATCGCCGGGAGGGCGTTTTGCTGCCGGGTCAGGGCAACGTCACCACCACGTTGCCGGCGGCCCGGTTCTGCTCGACGGCCTCGTGCGCCTGCACGATCTCGCCGAGCGGGAGCGTGAGCGCGACGTTGTGGATCAGGCGCCTGTCGCTGATGAGCTGCGTGATTGCGTCGATTGCCGCCTTGCGCTCCTCCGCGGTGAGCTCGTAGACGAAGATCCACTGCATCGTGATCGCGTTCACCAGCAGGAACTGCGCAGGAATCGGCGCCTGCGCGGCGCCGGTGCCATAGACCACGACCCGGCTGCGCGGGTGCAGCACGCTCGGATAGAGTTTTGCATTGGCCGCGAGATCCATCTCGATCACCGCATCGACGCCCGCGTCGTCGGTGAGGTCCATCACGACGGCGCCGACGTCCTCGCGCTTGTAGTCGATGACGTGATCGGCGCCCGCCGCTCGGGCGAGCTTCGCCTTCTCCTCGGAGCTCACCGTGGTGATCACCACCGCGCCGCACACCTTTGCGAACTGGATGGCGTAGTGACCGACCCCGCCGGCGCCGCCCGGGATCAGCACGGTCGAGGCGCTGTTCGCCTGGGCGGTCGCGACCGCGTGGTAGGCGGTCATGGCCGGGATGCCGAGACAGGCGCCTTCGGCGAAGCCGACGTGATCGGGCAGCCGCACGGCGAGCGGCGCGGGCAGCACGATCGATTCCGCCGCCGTGCCGAACGGGCGCTTCCACTGCGCGTTCCAGGTCCACACCCGCTCGCCGATGCGGCCCGGCGCAACGCCGCTGCCGACCTTGTCGATGACGCCGGCGCCGTCGCTGTGGGGGATCACGCGGGGAAATGCGATCTTGCGCGTGCGGCCTTCCCGCGACTTGACGTCCGACGGATTGACGCCGGAGGTCGCGAGCTTCACCCGCACATCACCGGGGCCGGGCTCAGGTGTCGCGATCTCGCCGAGCCGCAGCACCTGCGCGGCGGAGCCGTTGGCTTCGTAGTATGCGGCACGCATCGGTCTCTCCCGCAAGTCTCGCGCGGACCCGGAACGCTTCAGTCCAGCGGTCTGTAGAGCCGCTCGTCGTAGAGTGCGCCGGCCATCGGGGCGAGCTGCTCGCGAAAAGCGCGCGCCGTCGTTCCCATGTCATGGGCTTCGGCCGCGCTGCGGTCGCGCCATGCCGCGATCACGGTGAAATGGTTCGGCCGGCCCACTTGGACGAGCGCCTCGTAGCGGAGATTGCCGGGCTCGCCGCGGCCCTTCTCGGCGAGCGCCTTCACCAGCCCGGTCGCGGCCTCGCGATGGGTCGGCACGACATCGACGTGAGTGACGGTGAGCACCGCGCTATCGGCGAATTTGGTGGAGAGCGGACCGACCGTGAGCACGCCGTTGATGCGCCGGTCGTCCGGCGCATCCTCGATCGGCTTGAGCTTGTCGTGGAATGCCGCGATCGCCGCGGCCTTCGCATGAGCGTCGAGCGCCGCCTCGTCTTGCCAGGCTTCCAGGACGACGAACTGGTTCGGCTGGCCGATGCGCTGCGCCGCTTCGAGCCGCAGGTTGCCGGGCTCCTGGCGGGCGGCGTCACGGAAGGCGCGCACCAGCGTGGCGCCCTCGCTGGCCGCGGATGGCATCACCTCGAGATACGCTGCGACGTAGCGCGGACCGCCGGGTCCCGGCGCGGTCTGGGCCAGCGCCGGCACGATCGCGAGGCCGGCCAGGAGAGCGACGCTGCGCAGCGCCTGACGTGCTGCCGTCATGGGAGTCTCCGAGGCATGGTGCTTGTTTGGGCGTATATCCGATCAGGCTATCGTTGCGGCGCGGACGCCGTCAACGCGGGGGAACCGGGCGCCCGGTTGCCGGGTTGGGCCCTGAGGGCAGGGGGGCGAGCGACCACGCCCAAGGAGGCAGCAATGGCCTACCGCGTCTACAGCGGACCGCATGGCGCCGAAGCGCTGAAGCCGCTCGAGAAGGATCGCATGCTGTTCAAGGAGTTCACGACGATCGACGAGGCGCTGAGCTGGGCGCGCCACGTCAACAACAGCGGATTGACCGCGCTTCTGATCGAAGGCGATGACGGTACACGGCTCGCCAAGCAGGAGATCGCCGCCACCTTGCGGCATCGTGAATCCGAACGCACGCCTTCCGCGCGTTCGGCTTGACCGGATCGGCGGGGGCAAGCTCCTCGTCGCGCGGTTAAGCCTCACGCCCCCGCGCCGGCCTCCCGGATTACCTTTCGGTGAACCTCCTCCACTGATTGCGCGCCGCGTCGACCGCATCGCGGGTCACGCCGCCGAGCTGATCCCAGTTCACCAGCGGCTTCGCAACGGTGCCGGCCGGGCCCGCCGTTGCGGTGTCATGGACATAAGCGGCTCCAATGGTCACCGCGATGCCGAGGAGGAAGCCCACGATGGTACGCATGTGATGCTCCTGCGTTGAAACTCACCCCTGACTCGGGCGACTATGACTCATATCGATCCTAATCAATAGTCTCAGGAAGGCCCGGGTTCCATGGCGAACGTGAATTTTCGCAAAGCCTTGATCGTCGGCGCAGGCGCCGGCCTTTCCGCCGGATTGGCGCGCGCGTTTGCGGCGGAAGGACTGGCAATCGCGCTGGCGGCGCGGAGCACGGACGATCTTCGCTCCCTTGCCGCCGAGACGGGCGCGCAGCTTTTCGCCTGCGATGCCTCGGACCGCGCCGACGTCGAACGGCTGTTCTCCGAGCTCGATGCGCAAGGGCCGCAAGGCGTCCCCGACGTCGTCGTCTACAACGCGAGCTATCGCACGCGCGGGGCGTTCGTCGAGCTCGAGGCGCAGGAGGTCGAGAAATCGCTGCGCGTCTCGGCGCTCGGCGGCTTCTTCGTCGCGCAGGCGGCGGCGCGCCGGATGCTGCCGCAGGGACGCGGCGCGATCCTGTTCACCGGCGCCTCGGCGAGCGTGAAGGGCTATGCCCAGTCGGCGCCGTTCGCGATGGGCAAGTTCGCCTTGCGCGGTCTGGCGCAGAGCATGGCGCGCGAGCTCGCGCCGCAGGGCATTCACGTCGCCCATGTGGTGATCGACGGCGGCATTCGCTCCGCGCGCCGGCCGGAGCCGGTGGACAAGCCGGGAAGCCTGCTCGATCCCGACGCCATCGCGGCGAACTACGTGCACCTGCTGCGCCAGCCGAACAGCGCCTGGAGCTGGGAGATCGAGGTGCGCCCCTGGGTTGAGCGCTTCTGACGCCGCCGCGCGCCCGGCGCGCTGAGCCCCGGCGCGCTGTGCTCCGGCGCGCCCCGGCGCGCTGTCGGCGCGCTTGCCGGCCCGGACTGCGGCGGCTATAAGCCCGCCCGCACACCACGCCCGCTTCCCCTGACAAGGACCGTTTTCGATGGCGATCGAGCATACCTTTTCGATCATCAAACCCGATGCGACCGCGCGCAATCTGACCGGAGCGATCAACGCCATCATCGAGCAGGCCGGCCTGCGCATCGTGGCGCAAAAGCGCGTGCGCATCACGCGCGAGCAGGCGCAGACGTTCTATGCCGTGCATCGGGAGCGGCCGTTCTTCGGCGAGCTGGTGGATTTCATGTCCTCCGGCCCGGTCGTGGTGCAGGTGCTCGAGGGCGAGAACGCGATCGCAAAGTATCGCGAGGTGATGGGGGCGACGGATCCCGCCAAGGCCGGGCCCGGCACCATCCGCAAGGTGCATGCCAAGTCGATCGGCGAGAACTCCGTGCACGGCTCCGACGCGGCCGACACCGCGGCCAAGGAGATTGCCCAGTTCTTCTCCGGGAACGAGATCGTCGGCTGATCCGGCACGGATAGGCTTGCGACCAGCGGGCGCTAGCCACTGCCCTTTGCGCGCCTATAGACTGCCGCCGGTGGGATGGAGAACGGACGGCGGACCGTGATTGCACGCCGCCGAGAGGTCGCAAGGTGGAAGCCTTCGAACAGGCGATGACGGAGCCGGATTTGTGGCTCGCCATCGTCGAGATCATCTGGATCAACATCCTGCTTTCCGGCGACAACGCGGTCGTCATCGCTCTGGCCTGCCGGTCGCTCCCGCCGCGGCAACGATTCTGGGGAATGGTGATCGGCGCCGGCGCGGCGGCGGTCCTGCGCATCGGTTTCGCCGGCATCATCACCGAGCTGATGCTGCTTCCCTTCGTGAGGATGATCGGCGGGGTGGCCTTGGTCTGGATCGCCGTCAAGTTGCTGGCGCCCCAGGACCACGATGACGACGACGCGCCGGAGGCCGGGGCGAGCCTCTGGCGCGCGGTGCGGATCGTGGTGGTTGCCGACCTGGTGATGAGCCTCGACAACGTGATCGCGATTGCGGCGGTGGCGAAGGGCCGCTATGTCTTGCTGATCATCGGCCTCGCGATCAGCATCCCGATGGTGATCGCGGGCAGCGCGCTCGTCTTTGCGTTGCTGCAGCGCTTTCCCATCCTGGTCTGGGGCGGCGCCGCGGTGCTGGGCTGGGTCGCGGGCGACATCTTTGCCAACGATCCGGTCGTCGGGAATCTGCTCGGACAGTTCGGGTCCGATGACGTGGAGCTCGCGGCGAAGATCGCCGGCGCGGTCATCGTCTTGGCGGCCGGCGCGATCGGGTACGCGATCCGGAAACGCAGGCCGGAGAGAGAGCGGGGCGCGTGCAGGAGCGATGCGGAATGAACGAGGCCGTACGCTTCAGCGGAGATCAGGTGCGGATCGGCGCCTCCGCGTGCCCACACGATTGTCCGTCGACATGCGCGCTGGAAGTCGAGCTTCTCGATGCGCGCACCATCGGCCGCATCCGCGGGGCAGCGGACAACAGCTACACGGCCGGCGTCGTGTGCGCCAAGGTCGCGCGCTACGCCGAGCGGCTGCATCATCCGCACCGGCTGGTCCGCCCGCTGCGGCGCAAGGGCGAGAAGGGCTCGGCCGAGTTCGTCCCGATCGGGTGGGACGATGCCCTCGATCTCGTGGCCGAGCGGCTGCTGCGCATTGAAGAGCGCGACGGCGCACAGGCGGTCTGGCCCTATTTCTATGCCGGGACGATGGGTCTGGTGATGCGCGACGGCATCAACCGGCTGCGTCACGCCAAGAAATATTCCGGCTTCCATTCGACGATCTGCGTCAATCCCTCCTATGCGGGCTTTGCCGCCGGCACCGGCAAGATCGCCGGTCCTGATCCGCGCGAGATGGCGAAATCCGACCTGGTCGTGATCTGGGGCACCAACGCGGTCAACACCCAGGTCAACGTGATGACGCACGCGATCCGCGCCCGCAAGACGCGCGGCGCGAAGATCGTGGCGGTCGACGTCTACCGCAATGCGACCATGGAGCAGGCCGATCTCGCCGTGCTGGTGCGTCCCGGCACCGACGGCGCGCTCGCCTGCGCGGTGATGCATTGCCTGTTTCGCGACGGCAAGGCCGACTGGGCATTTCTCGAGCGGTTCAGCGACGCGCCGCGCGAGCTCGAGCAGCACCTGCGTACACGCACGCCGCAATGGGCGGCGGCGATCACCGGATGCGACGCGGCGACCATCGAGGAATTCGCCCGGCTCATCGGCGCGACCAAGCGCGCCTATTTCCGCCTCGGCTACGGCTTTGCCCGCTCGCGCAACGGCGCGGCCAACATGCATGCGGCGAGCTGCATCGCGACCGTCACCGGAGCCTGGCAGTACGAAGGGGGCGGGGCATTCCACAACAACGCCGACATCTATCACTGGAACAAGACGATGATCGAAGGGCTCGACGTGCGCGACCGCTCGGTGCGCATGCTCGACCAGTCGCGGATCGGCGCGATCCTCACCGGCGACGCCGATGCGCTGGCCGGCGGCCCGCCGGTCATCGCGCTCTTCATCCAGAACACCAACCCGGTCTCCGTGGCGCCGGACCAGACCAAGGTCAAGCGCGGCTTCGCGCGTGACGACCTGTTCGTCTGCGTTCACGAGCAGTTCATGACCGAGACCGCGAAAATGGCCGATGTCGTGCTGCCGGCGACCATGTTCCTGGAGCACGACGACGTCTACCAGTCGGGCGGCCATCAGCACATCGTGCTCGGCCCCAAGCTGGTCGACCCGCCGGGTGAATGCCGCTCCAACCACGAGGTCCTCGCCGGGCTGGCGCAACGCCTCGGGGCGAACCATCCGGGCTTTGCGATGAGCGCGCGCGAGCTGATCGACTGGACCCTGCAAAAGTCCGGCTGGGGAACGCTGGCCGCGCTCGAAGCGTCGCGCTGGATCGATTGCCAGCCCGACTTCGAGACCGCGCATTATGCGCGCGGCTTCAACTGGCCGGACGGGAAATTCCGTTTCAAGCCCGACTGGCCGAACGTGCCGTTCCGCAGCCCATGCCGCGCCGGCCCGATCGAACGCATGCCGGCATTGCCCGACCACTGGACGATCATCGAGGAGGCGGATGCGGCGCATCCGTTCCGGCTTGCAACCTCGCCGTCGCGCAATTTCCTCAACTCCACGTTCAACGAGACCACGATCTCGCGGGCGAAGGAGGGCGGCCGGCCCGAGGTGATGATCCATCCGGCCGACGCGGCGGCGCTCGACATCGCGGACGGCGATCCGGTCCTCCTCGGCAATGCCCGCGGCGAGGTGCGGCTGCACGCGCGTTTCTTCGACGGCGTGCGCCGCGGCGTGCTGATTGCCGAGTCGATCTGGCCGAACGATGCCTATCCGGACGGCTGCGGCATCAACACGCTGACCGGGGCCGAGGCGATCGCGCCGTATGGCGGCGCGGCGTTCCACGACAACAAGGTCTGGATCAGGCGGGCGGCGTGAGCCGCGCGGGCATACGCCACAACAGTTGAGGCGTCATTGCCCGCGCAAGCGGGCAATCCAGTACCCACAAATGTCGTGTGGAACGTTGGGCGTGCCACATCGGTCCGCTGCGGCGTACTGGATCGTCCGCTTGCGCGTACGATGACGCCGCGTCGTTGGCGTACCGAGGCAGACGGGCTACCAGCGAAACTCCACGCCGAGCGTGCCGGTGTGCGACTGATAGCCGTCGCGGAAACGCCCGTCGTAGACGGCATAGAGCCGCGCGATCGCCGAGAGCCGCACCGAGGCGGTGGCGCCGGTGTCGAGGCCGTATTTCGATTCGGTCACGCCGAACACGGTCACCGGCGTCGCCGGTCCGCTCACCGCGCTCACCGGCAGCGCGGGCACGTGCTGCGAGACGATGTCGACGACGCGGACATAGCCCGACAGGTCGAGCACGGTGCCTGCCGCGATCCAGGTGTTCCCGACTTCGGCGCCGGCGAACAGGCGGGTGCGATCGGCGGTGGCGGACGGGACGGTGACGGCATCGATGCCGCCCGATTCCGCATAGGGGTCGGCGCGGGTCCTGGTCCAATCGGCGCCGAATTTCGGCACCACGCGCGCCGAGCCGAGCGCGATCGTATAGGCCGCTTCGCCGATAACGCCCCAGAGAGCGGCGTCGTAGGCGGCAGTGGCCGGTCCGGACGAGGTGTCGCGGTCGGAGCGGATGCGCGCGATGCCGGTCACGCCGGCGGCCGAGAATGTCCACGCGCCCATCTCGTACGCGCCGTTCACGCCGAACTGCGTGAGATCGAAGTTTGCATGCTGCGGCAGCCCGGCGATGTCCATCCAGGTGCGGCTCTGGTCGACGGAGAGTCCGAGCATTGCGCCGGGCGCGACCGTCATGGCCAGTCCGGCGACGCCGCCGGCGGTGCGCCGCGAATCGCCCGGGTAGCTCGGCTGCGCGCCGGTCTGCGAGGATTGGCCGTAGAGCTCGCTCCAGGCGCGGTATGTCGGGCCTGACGGTGGCGCCGGCGCGCCGCCGCCGCCCGGATTGGGGCCGGTGCCGAACAAGCTGCCTTGCGCGGTCGGGCCGCCGCGCCCGACGAGAGATTGCAGATAGCGTGTGCCTAATCCGAACAGCGCGTAATCCGCTCCCGCGCCGATGGCATCGGATGTGGCCGGCACCGGCACCGGCGCCGGCACTGGCGGCGGGGGCCCACACGAGAATGCGCACTGCGCCCAGGCGGTCGGACCCGTCGCCGCCAGGAGGGCGATCGTCAGTGTGGCGATTCGCCAGCAAGGGGCGGCGCGAGGCCGGCGGGTGCCGCGCCGCCGTCCGGGCGAGATGGCTTCGATCAGCAAGGTTAAGATCCCGTCACCGCCGCGGCTGTGCGAACGGCCGCGTCCCAACGCGTGATTCTTGCGTTTTTCCCTGCCCGGTCAATGTTTGGTCAGTTAATGAGCGTCTCTTGGCCTCGCGCTGTGGTGAGCGCGCAACACAAGCGTGCGCGAGCCGGATCGGCCCGTGGGCCTTGCTTCGGCCTCATTTCTCGTGTCTTCTTCGGGCACAATCGGATTTTGGCCATTCCGGCCCGCTGTGCGTCCATGTCGATTTTCTGCTGGCGCTCTCGAATCGGACTTCCTCCAAAAACCGGGTTGTCACGCGGCTTGCAGCGATCGCTTCCGCGTGTTCACAAGACGTTCTGACTTACCCAGGAGAAAGACGATGCAAAAGGGCACCGTCAAATGGTTCAATCCAACGAAAGGCTACGGATTCATCCGTCCTTCGACAGGCGACAAGGACGTGTTCGTCCACATCTCGGCTGTTGAGCGGGCCGGGCTGAGCACCTTGAATGAGGGGCAGGTGGTCGAGTACGAGCTCGTCACCAATCGCGGCAAGACCTCGGCGGAAAACCTGAAGGTCGCGTAAGGCGGCAACGGCCGCTTCCACGGCCGACGGGTGTGTCCCGTAGCCCCCGGTTCGCCGGGGGTTTTTTATTGCTCCACGACGTGAGCCGCAGCGCGCGTGGAACCCCGGGGCTCGCCTTCGGTGAGCCCCGGGACAGGTTCCGCGACGCAAAGCGAGCGAAGGCGCGGTCGCTCGATGCGGGCTACAAAGGCGGCACGATCAACATCGCATCCGCGGCCCCCACCCCGTCGATGCGGCAGCGCCCATCCGCGCCCATCCGCACGCGTCCCTGCGCCAGCAGACCCAGCGCGAGCGGATAGATGCGGTGCTCCACGGCGAGCACCCGCGCCGCCAGCGTCTCCTCGCTGTCGCCCTCGCGCACCGCGACGGCCGCCTGGGCGATGATCGGCCCTGAGTCCACCTCGGGCACCACGAAATGCACAGTCGCCCCATGGATCTTCACGCCGGCCGCGAGCGCGCGCGCGTGGGTGTCGAGGCCCTTGAAGGCGGGGAGCAGGGCAGGGTGGACGTTGATCATGTGTCCCTGCCATCGCGTCACGAACCACGGCGTGAGCAGCCGCATGAAGCCCGCGAGACACACGATCTCGATGCGTTGCGCTTCGAGCTCGCTCTGCAGCGCGCGCTCGAACGCCTCGCGATCCTTCTCGAAGCGGCCCTGATCGATGATGGCGGTGGTGATGCCGGCCTCGACGGCGGCAGTCAGCCCGGCCGCCTGCGGACGGTTGGAGACGACGAGCGCGATCTCGGCCGGATAATCGGGCTGCCGGGCGGCCGCGATGAGGGCCGCCATGTTGGAGCCGCGCCCCGAAATCAGGATCGCCGTCCGACGCTTCTCCATGCGCTCACCCGGGATTGCGGCGGCCCGCACGGGCCACCGGCCTCGCAAAGCTCGGGCCCGCGCGGCTCTCGTCGGCCATGGTGTCCGCCCCCGAACTCAGGTCCGGCGCCTCGTAGAGCGAAATCGGGCGCGGCGCAATGCCCGCGCGCCGCATCTTGGCAAGCGCGGGCGGCCCGCTACATTCGCGGCAGCCGCCTCATCCTGGCGCAGTCTTTTCGTCGGCGAACCGGTCACCCTTCGCCGGAGACGGGCCGGGCGGCCGAACTGGGGCAAGCCTTGAACCTTCCCAACCTGATCACGACGGCCCGCATCCTGATGGTGCCGATCGTGGTTTGGGCGATTGCGCAACGGGAGATGCAGGCCGCCTTCGCGCTGTTCGTGGCGGCCGGCGTGAGCGACGCGGTCGACGGCTTCCTCGCCAAGCGTTTCGGCATGACGAGCGAGCTCGGCGCCCATCTCGATCCGCTCGCTGACAAGGCGTTGATCGTATCGATCTACGTGTCGCTCGGGATCACCGGGGCGATCCCGCGCTGGCTCGTCATCCTGGTCGTCTCGCGCGACATCCTGATCATCGGCGGTATCATGCTTGCCTGGTTCCTCGACCGCCCCATGACCGTGAAGCCACTGCTGGTCTCCAAGCTCAATACCGCGGCGCAAATCGTGTTCGCCTGCCTGGTGCTCGGCTCGCTTGCCTTCGAGGTCGACGCCGGGTTGGCGCAGGCCGTGGTCATGTGGGTGGTCGCCGCATTGACGCTGATCTCGAGCGGCTTCTACGTGCGCGACTGGTGGCGCCACATGAACGCGATTGCGCCTGCCGATTGAGGCTGCCGACAGAGATGCTCCCGAGATCCATGTCCGAGGCGCCGCGTCAGCTCGCTCTGTCGCTCGGTTTCCGGGAGCGATACGGGCGCGAGGATTTTCTCGCCGGACCGTCGAACGCGGCGGCGCTCGCGCTGATCGATCGCTGGCCGGACTGGCCGTCGGCGGCGGTGGCGCTGGTCGGGCCGGAGGGAGCGGGCAAGAGCCACCTCGCCGCGATCTGGGCCGAGCGCGCCGGAGCGCGCGCGATCGCCGGGCACGCGATCACGCGGGCCGGCGTGCCGACGGCGCTGGCGACGGGCGCGCTCGTGATCGAGGACCTTCGCGGGGGCGCGGGCGACGAGGCGGCGTTGTTTCACCTGCTCAACCTAGCGCGCGAGGAGCGGGCTTTCCTGCTCATGACCGCCCGCACGCCGCCGAGCGGATGGTCGGTGCGGCTTCCCGACCTTGCGTCGCGGCTGCGCGCATTGCCGAGCGTCGCGCTGGCGCCGCCCGAGGACGCACTGCTACGCGCCGTCCTCGTCAAGCTGTTCGCCGACCGCCAGCTCGCGGTCGACGAGGGGCTGGTGGGATTCGTCGCGGCGCGGATCGAGCGTTCGTTCGCCGCCGCCGGGGCGATCGTCGACGCGCTCGATCGCGAGGCGCTGCGGCAGCGGCGCGCGGTCAACCGGACGCTGGCGGCGGAGCTGTTGCGCGAGCGCGGCTCCGAGTGAGGGGGCAGCTCCGGCGGGCATCGCTCATGACCCGCGGAGGATCGCGCATTCGGCTGCGCATCGAGGTACCGCAGGCGTCCCGTTCACCGGCTGACGCCGCAGCGGATCGGATTTAGCGCGCGTCGCCGATTCGGCGTCGGCAGTCCGGGGCGAGACAGCCCGCATTGCCGCGGCGGCGGATCGTCCTAAATGAAGGGCCAGCGATCCTTGAACCTCACAGCGGTCCCGCACCGCAGGAGTGCCCCCATGTCCGGCATACATCATGTTACCGCCATCGCCGGCAAGCCCGCGCGCAATGTCGACTTCTACACCCGCACGCTCGGCCTGCGCCTGGTGAAGAAGACCGTCAATTTCGACGATCCCGGCACCTACCACCTCTATTACGGGGACGAGCAGGGCCACCCCGGCACGATCCTGACCTTCTTCCCGTGGGAGCATGCCGCGCCGGGACGCAACGGCGAGGGGCTTGCCGAAGAGACGGCGTTCCGCGTTCCACTCGAATCGATCGGCTATTGGGCGCAGCGCCTCATCGAGCATGGGGTGTCACACAATGCGCCGGAACGGCGCTTCGGCGAGCCGGTGCTGACCCTCACGGATCCGGACGGTCTGAGCCTCGCCCTGGTCGGCGTGGAGAGCGCGTCGGGCGAACCTGCCTGGAGCAACGGCGCCGTCCCGGCCGAACACGCCATCCGGGGATTCCATGGAGTGACGCTGATGCTGGGTCAGGCCGCGCCGACCGGCGCGATCCTCACCGACGTGCTCGGCTTCAAGGAAGCCGGGCGCGAAGGTCACCTCGTGCGCTACACGGTCGATCGCGGTGTGGGCAGCGCCGTCACGATCCGTGAGACCGAAGGCTTCCTTCCGGGTCGGATGGGTCGTGGCTCCGTGCACCACATCGCGTTCCGCGCCATCGACGATGCGCAGCAGGCCGCGATGGCGCGGAAGGTTCGCGGCGGCCACCACCTGTCGGCGACCGCGCAGCTCGACCGCAATTACTTCCGCTCGGTGTATTTCCGCGAGCCGGGCGGCATCCTGTTCGAGATTGCAACCGATCAGCCGGGTTTCGCCGTCGATGAGCCGGTGGACAGCCTCGGCCGCGATCTCAAGCTCCCGGGCTTCCTCGAGCCGCATCGGCGCGAGATCGAAGCCGCGCTTCCACCGCTCGAAGAGACCGAAAGGGCCGCCTGATGAGCGAGCTCTCCTTCGTCCATCGCTTCGAGCCGGGCGCGCGATCCGACGGGCGGCCACTCCTGCTGCTGCACGGCACCGGCGGCGACGAGAACGATCTGTTGCCGCTCGGCCGGATGATCGCTCCCGGCGCGCCGCTGCTGTCGCCCCGCGGCAAGGTCCTGGAGCAGGGCATGCCGCGCTTCTTCCGCCGACTGGCCGAAGGCGTGTTCGACGAGCAGGACGTGCGTGCCCGCGCGCATGAGCTCGCCGACTTCGTCGCCGCGGCGCGCGAGCGCTATCGCCTCGCGGCTCCGCTCGCGCTCGGCTATTCGAATGGGGCGAACATCGCGGCGGCCGTGATGCTGCTGCGGCCGGAGGCGCTGGCCGGAGGCATTCTGCTGCGCGCCATGCCTCCGCTCGCGGCGGCGGAGGCGAATGGCGGACTCGCTGGGGTGCCGGTGCTGATCGTGTCGGGTGCGCGCGATCCGATCGCGTCGCCCACCCATGCGGCGCGCCTCAAGGCCATGCTCGAGCGGGCCGGAGCGGATGTCGACCACCGCATCCTCGGCGGCGGGCATGAGCTCTCGCAGGCCGATGTGGGCCTGGCGCGGGATTGGCTGCAGGCGCAGGGGGTTGCGCAGCCCGCCGCATCCTGACCAGGGGGTGTATCTTATTACCTTCGACCCGGTGTATTGCCTTTAAGCTTCTTGTGCCACACTTGTCATGACAGGGACATTGCGGCCAACAAGAGTGCCCGAACGGGCGGTGTCACATGGCGGACAGGGCACAAGCTATTGTTATTCCGGCGGAATCTCGAGCCGAGGACGGCCCGGAGGAATCGCGCGCAAAGACCGCCCCACGCGTCAACCTCGGCGCGCTTCCCGAGCGGTTCATCAACCGTGAACTGTCCTGGCTGCACTTCAACCGCCGCGTCCTGGAAGAGGCCGAGAACCCGAACCATCCGCTGCTCGAGCGGGTGCGCTTCCTGTCGATCTGCGCCAACAACCTCGATGAATTCTTCATGGTGCGCGTCGCCGGCCTCAAGGCGCAGCTGCGCGCCGGCATCACCACCAAGAGCCCCGACGGGCTGAGCCCCTCCGAGCAGCTCGCGCGCATCGGCGAGGCGGTGTCGAGCCTCGCCAGCGACCAGCAGGCGCGCTGGCGCGAGCTGCGCAACGATCTCGCCGAGGAGAACATCCTCCTGGTCGACGGCGAGGGCTTCAAGAAAGGGGACCGCCCCTGGCTCGAGGATCACTTCCTGCGCCACATCTTCCCGGCGCTCACGCCGCTCGCCATCGACCCGGCGCATCCGTTCCCGTTCATCCCCAACCTCGGCTTCACGATCGCGCTCCATCTGGTCCGGCAGAGCGACGGCAAGGCGATGAACGCGCTCATCCGCGTGCCGCAGAAGGTCGAGCGGTTCATCCGGCTGCCGGCGCAGCCCGAGCAGCGCGCGGCGCGGCTGATCACGCTCGAGCAGACGATCGGCCTGTTCATCCCGCGGCTGTTCCCCGGCTACGGCGTCAAAGGGCAGGGTGTCTTCCGCGTCATTCGCGACTCCGAGGTCGAGATCGAGGAAGAGGCCGAGGACCTGGTCGGCCAGTTCGAGCGCGTGCTCAAGCGTCGGCGCCGCGGGTCGGTGATCCGCCTGGAGATCGAGGCCGCAATGCCGGCCGCGCTGCGCCAGATGGTGCAGCGCGCGCTCGCCGTCAATGACGACGAGGTCTTCATGGTCGACGGCTTCCTGGCGATGAGCGAGCTCAACCAGCTGATGGCGGTCGATCGCCCCGACCTGGAATTCGTCCCCTACAATCCGCGGTTTCCCGAGCGCATCCGCGACCACGCGGGCGACTGCTTCGCGGCGATCCGGCAGAAGGACCTGATCGTCCACCACCCCTACGAGTCGTTCGATGTCGTCGTGCAGTTCCTGCAACAGGCGGCGCGTGATCCGGACGTGATCGCGATCAAGCAGACGCTTTACCGCACCTCCAACGACAGCCCGATCGTGCGTGCGCTGGTGGAAGCGGCGGAAGCCGGCAAGTCGGTGACGGCGGTGGTCGAGCTCAAGGCGCGCTTCGACGAGGAGGCGAATATCCGCTGGGCGCGTGACCTCGAGCGCGCCGGTGCGCAGGTGGTCTACGGCTTCATCGAGCTGAAGACCCACGCCAAGCTGTCACTCGTCGTGCGCCGCGAGGGCGGCTCGCCGCTGTCCTACGTCCACGTCGGCACCGGAAACTATCACCCGGTGACGGCGCGCGTGTACACCGACCTCTCGTTCTTCACCGCCGACCCGGTGATCGCCCGCGACGTCGCCCGCGTCTTCAACTTCATCACCGGATACGCCGCTCCCGACCAGCTCGAGCAGCTCGCGGTTTCGACGGTCAATCTTCGCAAGCGCATCCTCGACCATATCGCGCAGGAGACCGCGCACGCCAAGGCGGGCCGTCCAGCCACGATCTGGATGAAGATGAACGCGCTGGTCGATCCGGAAGTGATCGACGCGCTCTACGATGCTTCGCGCGCCGGAGTGAAGATCGACCTCGTGGTGCGCGGCATCTGCTGCCTGCGTCCGGGTGTGCTTGGCCTGTCGGAGAACATCCGCGTGAAGTCGATCGTCGGCCGTTTCCTCGAGCATGGGCGCATCTACTGCTTCGGCGGCGGACACGGGCTGCCGCATCCAAAGGCTGCCGTGTACATCTCCTCCGCCGACATGATGCCGCGCAACCTCGATCGGCGCGTCGAGGCGCTGTGCCCGATCCACAATCCGACCGTGCACCAACAGGTGCTCGATCAGATCATGATCGCCAACTTCAAGGACAACGAGCAAAGCTGGACGCTCTTGCCGGACGGCACGTCCACACGTATCAAGGCGGCCGACGGCGAGGAGCCGTTCAACGCGCACAAGTATTTCATGACCAATCCAAGCCTGTCGGGCCGCGGAAAATCCCTCAAGGAGTCGTCGCCCCGCAGCTTGTCGCGGCGGGCGGATCGTGGCTAGCGGCGCCGGCACCAGCCGGCGCGGCAGGGGAGGGCCGGCGCAGGGCCGCATCGATCACGGCCCGCCGATCGCGGTGTTCGATATCGGCTCGAACTCGGTGCGCCTGGTGGCCTACGAGGGGCTCACCCGCAGTCCCACCCCGATCTTCAACGAAAAGGTGCTCGCCGGCCTGGGCCGCGAGGTGCAGAGCACGGGCCTGCTCGCGCCCGACGCGGTCGAAAAGGCGCTGGGCGCGCTGATGCGCTTTCGCGGCCTGTGCGACACGATGGGCGCCGAACGCAGATGGGCGATCGCGACGGCGGCCTGCCGCGACGCCCGCAACGGCCGCGCCTTCATCACCGAAGCGCAGAAGATCTGCGGCACCCGCGTCGACGTGCTCTCGGGGCGGCGCGAAGCCGAGCTCGCGGCGCTCGGCGTGGTGTCGGGCATCCACAAGCCCGACGGATTCGTCGGCGACCTGGGCGGCGGCTCGCTCGAGCTCACCGAGGTCGAGGGGCACCGCATCAAGCCGGGAGTGACGCTGCCCCTCGGCGGACTGGCGCTGCAGGACCTTTCGGCACGCTCGCTGAAGACGGCGGAGAAGGTCGTCACCCGCGCGCTGGCAGACGTCCGCACGCTCAAGGCGGGCCGGGGGCGAAGCTTCTACGCGGTCGGCGGCACCTGGCGCGCGCTCAGCCGGCTGCACATGTGGCAGACCGGCTATCCGCTTCACGTCATGCACGGCTACGTCATCCCGGCCAAGGAGGCGATCGAGTTCGCCCGGCTCGTGCAGCGGGTCGATCCCAACTCGCTGTCGCAGATCGAGAGCGTCGCCGAAGCCCGGCGTCCGCTGCTGCCCTATGCGGCGCTGGTGCTCGAGCACATCGTGCAGGTCGCGCGCCCGAAGCAGATCGTGATGTCGGCGCTCGGCGTGCGCGAGGGGCTGGTCTACTCCCTGCTGAAGGACGCGGAGAGGAAGCGCGATCCGCTGATCGCCGCCGCCCAGGAGCTCAACGTGCTGAGGTCGCGCTCGCCGCGCCACGGCGAGGAGCTGGCCGACTGGTCCGACCAGCTCATGGCCTCCAGCGGGATCGACGAGACGCCTGAGGAGCAGCGGCTGCGCCGCGCCGCGTGCCTGCTCGCCGACATCGGCTGGCGCGCGCATCCCGACTATCGCGGCGAGCAGTCGCTCAACATCATCGCCCATGCGGCCTTCGTCGGCATCGATCATCCCGATCGCGCGTTCATCGCGCTGGCGGTGTTCTTCCGCCACGTCGGCCTGAACGACGACGAGCTCTCGCCGCACATGCGCGAGCTCGCCACGACCCGCCTGATCGACCGCGCGCGCATCCTCGGCGCCGTGATGCGCGTCGCCTATCTGGTTTCGGCCGCCATGCCGGACGTGCTGCCGCACACCCCGCTCAAGGTCGAGCGCGGCAAGCTCAGGCTCAGGCTCAAGGGCCGGTATGCGGCCCTCGCCGGGGACCGGCTCTACGTTCGCCTGCGCCAGCTTGCCCGGCTGATCGGCCGCGAGCCGGTGATGGTGACCGAATAGCAACGCGGCGGCGCGGAGCGGCCACAGGCCCGGCAATCGGCTCTAAGGTCCGTCCCGCTCCAGCGCGACGACGCGGCCGTTCTCGACCGCGAGCGCGAGCTTGCCGTGCTTGAGCGCGAGAGCCTTTTCGCCAAACAGCTCGCGCCGCCAGCCATGCAGCGCCGGCACGTCGGCCGCATCGTCCGCCGCGATGCATTCGAGCTCGTTGATGGTGGCGATCACCTTGGCGGCGACCGCGTGCCGTTCCGAGGTCATCCGCAACAGCACCTTGAGCAGCTCGACGGTGGCGGCCCCGTTGTTGCCGCCGCCCCGCGGCCGCTCGATGCGCGGCAGGGTCTTGGGATCGCGCGCGAGACCGCGCGTCACCGCCTGCAGGATCTCCTGGCCCCATTTCGAGCGCTCGAACCCGCGTGGCAGCGAACGCAAGCCCGCGAGCCTTTCGACCGTGGTCGGCGCCTGGGTCGCGATCTCGCCCAGCACGTCGTCCTTGAGAACGCGGCCGCGCGGGACGTCGCGGGTCTGCGCCTCGCGCTCGCGCCAGGCGGCGACCTCGATCAGGACCGCGAGCTCCTTGGGCTTGCGAACGCGCGTGCGCAACCGCTCCCAGGCGGTGTCGGGCTCGGACCGGTAGGTCTCGGGCGAGGTCAGCACCTCCATCTCCTCGTCGACCCAGTCGGAGCGGCCGCGCCGTGCCAGGTCCTGCGAGAGCGCCAGATAGACGTCGCGCAGATGCGTCACATCCGAGATCGCGTATTTGACCTGCGGCGGCGAGAGCGGCCGGCGCGACCAGTCGGTGAAGCGGTGGGACTTGTCCAGCGCGTCACCGGTGATGCGATGCACCAGCTGGTCGTAGGAGATCGAATCCCCATAGCCGAGCACCATGGCGGCGACCTGGGTGTCGAAGATCGGGTGAGGGATCAATCCCGCCTCGTGCCAGACGATCTCGATGTCCTGTCGCGCGGCGTGGAAGATCTTCAGCACCCGCTCGTTCGCCATCAGCTCGTAGAACGGCTTGAGGTCGAGGCCATCGGCGAGCGCGTCGATCACCACAGCTTCTTCGGTGCTCGCCATCTGGGCGACGCAGAGCAGCGGATAGTAGGTGGTCTCACGCAGGAATTCGGTGTCGACGGTCACGTAGGGGTGACGCGCGAGGCGGCTGCAGACGTCGGCCAGGTCGCGCGTCGTGGTGATCAGATCCATGACTTTTTCTACCGGACTCGGGCGGTCATGTCGCGTACCGAAATCCGGGCTATCATCGACGAAACAGACGGCATCGGGACAGTCGTCGGCAGGACCTCAGGGCATGATTCGCGCGCTCAAAATGCGCTGGACCATTGTATCGATCATCATGGGCCTGCTGTCCACCGGGGGTGCTCCGGGGCCAGGTTCCCTATGTTCCACGGCTGCGGCCCGCGACATCGTGGACGCGACCGGCGCGCGGGTCGTGCTGCCCGACCGCATCGAGCGCGTCATGGCGGCGGGCCCCACGGCCGCGGTGGTCCTCTACGTGCTCGCGCCCGAGAAGATGCTCGGCTGGCCGACCGCGCCGCGGCCGAACGAGCGGGAATTCATGCTCCCCGCCGTCCGCGATCTGCCCGAATTCGGGCGGCTGACCGGCCGCGGCGATACCGCCAATGTCGAGGTGGTGCTCAAAGCGCGACCCGACCTGATCTTCGATTTCGGCTCGGTCACGCCGACCTTCTCGTCGCTCGCCGCGCGGGTGCGCGAGCAGACCGGCATTCCCTACCTGCTGTTCGACGGCCGGCTCGACCATACGTCAGCTTCGCTGCCGGCGGTGGGCGCGGCGCTCGGCGTGCCCGAGCGCGCTGCGGCGATCGCGCGCTATGCAGCCGAGACCACGCGGCTGATCGACGAGCGGCTCAAAACGGTGCCGATGACGGCGCGCCGCCGCGTCTATCTCGCGCGCGAGCCGAACGGGCTCGAGACCGGGCTGAAAGGCTCGATCAACACCGAGATCATCGAGCGTGCCGGCGGCTTCAACGTGGCCGAGCGCGGCGCCGCGCGCGCCGGCATCGCCAATGTGTCGATCGAGCAGGTGGTCGCCTGGGCGCCCGACACGATCATCACGTGGGACCCGCACTTCTTCGCGAGCTATGCATCCGATCCGGTATGGGCCGCGGTGCCGGCGGTGCGGAACAAGCGCGTCTTTCTGGCGCCGCGGCTGCCATTCGGCTGGATCGATGCGCCCCCTTCGATCAACCGCATCATCGGGCTGCGCTGGATCGCCGGGCTGCTCTATCCGGACAAATTCCCCGAGGACATCCGCCCGCTCGCACGCGACTTCTTCAAGCTGTTCTATCAGGTCGACGTCGGCGAGGCCGATCTCGACCGGATTCTCGCCGGCGCGCAGCCCGGCGGCAGCGGACGGTGAGCCGATGCGGCGCGGTGCCCTTCTGCTGCTGCTCGTCGCGGTGCTGGCGGCGCTCGCGCTCGCGCTGTGGGTCGGGCCTTATCCGCTCACGCTCGCGGACGTGCTGCACGCGGCGCGGCGCGTGGCCGGGCTCGCGGGCGGAGCGCCGACCACCGGCGAGATCGTGCTCGAGCGGGTGCGCCTGCCGCGGATCGCCGCCGGCATCCTGGTCGGCGCAGCGCTCGCCGGCGCGGGTGCGACCTTCCAGACGCTGTTTCGCAATCCGCTGGTGTCGCCCGACATTCTCGGCGTTGCGAGCGGGGCCGGCCTCGGCGCGGTCGCCGGGATCCTGCTCTCGCTGCCGGTGGCGGGCATCCAGGGGCTCGCCTTCGTGGGCGGGCTCGCCACCGTCGCGCTGGTCTACGTCATCGCGGCGGCCTTGCGCGGCCACGACCGCACGCTGGTGCTGGTGCTCGGCGGCGTCGTGGTCGGCGCGCTCGCCGGCGCCTGCATCTCGCTGGTCAAGATCGTGGCCGATCCTTACGACCAGCTTCCGGCGATCACCTTCTGGCTCTTGGGCAGCCTCGCGGGCGTCAAGCTTGCCGACCTGGCGATCGCCGCGCCGCTGGTCGCAGCCGGCCTCCTCCCGCTGGTGCTCTATCGCTGGCGCATCGGCGTCCTGTCGCTCGGCGACGACGAAGCGCGCGCGCTGGGCGTCCACGTGGTGCGCCTGCGCGCCGCCGTGATCGCGGCAGCCACGCTCATGACCGCGAGCGTGGTCGCGATCTCGGGCGTGATCGGCTGGGTCGGGCTGATGATCCCGCATATCGCGCGCATGCTCGTCGGCCCCAACTTCGCGCGGCTGTTGCCCGCCGCCATGCTGCTCGGCGCCGCCTTCATGCTGGCCGTCGACACCGCGGCGCGCAGCATCGCCCGCATCGAGACGCCGCTCGGCATTCTCACCGCGGTGCTCGGCGCGCCGTTTTTTCTCTGGCTCCTGGCGCGCGGAAGAAAGACGTGGGGATGACCCGCATGCAGCTCGAGGCGCGCGATCTCGCCATCGGCTATCCGGGCCATCTGGTCGGCCAGGGCATCACGCTCTCCTTGCAGCCCGGCGAGGTGCTGTGCCTGCTCGGGCCGAACGGGGCGGGCAAGACCACCCTGTTTCGCACGCTTCTCGGCCTGCAGCCGCCGCTCGGCGGCAGCGTGACAATCGACGGACAACCGCTCACCGCGCTCACGCCGGCGGAGATCGCCTTGCGGCTCGCCTATGTGCCGCAGGCGCATGTGACCGAGTTCTCCTACTCGGTGCTCGACGTGGTGCTGATGGGCCGGACCGCCCGGCTCAAGGCGTTCTCGAGCCCGGGGCGGGCCGACGAGCGCATCGCGCTCGACAAGCTCGCCGGGCTCGGCATTCGCGAGCTCGCCACGCACGACTACACGCGCGTCTCGGGCGGCCAGCGCCAGCTCGCCTTGATCGCCCGCGCGCTCGCCCAGGAGGCGCCGATCCTGGTGCTCGACGAGCCGACCGCGAGCCTCGACTTCGGCAACCAGGCCCTGGTGATGGCGCGCATCCGCGACCTCGCGCGGCAGGATTTCGGCATCGTGCTCTCGACCCACGATCCCGATCAGGCGCTCCTGGTCGCAACCCGCGTCGCCGTCATTGCCGACGGCGGCCTGCGCGCGATCGGTCCGGCCGCCGAGGTGGTCACCGCCGAAACGCTGTCGGCGATCTATCGCACGCACGTTCTGGTCGAGGAGACGCCCTCGGGTCGCAGGGTGTGCGTTCCGGCATGGGGCGCCACCTGAGCGAGGGCGGCCGCCGCCGCTCAGGTATTCCGGCCCGGACTTGCGGCCGGCCGCCAAAGGGGTAAGTTGCCCGACACGCCGAAGCCGAGGGGGAATGCCATGCGAACGATCTTGTCCGCGCTCGTGATCGTGGGTCTGTCCGGCCCTGTTTGCGCGCAGGCGCTATCCATCCCGACCGGTTCGATGAAGATCAAGACGCAGGACCAGGTCGATCAGGACGCCGAGCGGAACAAGGCGTACGAGGAAAAGCTCAAGACGATGCCCGACCAGAACGTCAAGAGCGATCCCTGGGGCAACATGCGAAACACGGGCTCCGCGCAGGGCGAGCAGAAGGTCAGGCAGAAGCAGGCCGATCAGAAGAAGAAGGCCGGCGCGCATTAGGGGCTTGAAGCTCCACCCTCAGCCACCGCGGACCCGCGGCAGCATGATGAAGGGCCAGGGGCTCGGCATGGGCCCGACCGGGACCTCGATCAACGTCGGCGTATCGCGTCGCCCGAATGCGCGCCTGAGCGCCGCGCGCAGCGCCGTGGCGTCCTTCACCCGCTCGGCCGCCGCGCCAAAGCTTTCGCCGAAGCGGACGAAATCCGGATTGACGAGATCGCAGGCGATCAGCCGATTGCCGAACTGCTGTTCTTGAATCCGCCGCACGTTGCCGAAGCTGCCGTCGTTGAACACGATCGCGGTCAACGGAATGCGGTGACGCACCGCAGTCGCGAGCTCGTTGGCGGTGAACAGGAAGCCGCCGTCACCGCTGATCGAGATGACCGGGACGTCGGGCCGCGCGTGCTGGACGCCGAGCGCGGTCGCGAAGCCCCAGCCGAGATTGTCCTGGTAGCCGGGCGAGAGAAAGGTGCGCGGCCGATGAACCGGGAAGGCGAGGCGGGCCGCGAAGCCGATCTGGGTGACCTCGTCGACGTAGATGCCGTCCTGTGGCAGCTCGGCACGGATCGCATCGAGCAAGGCGACCTGGGGCCCGAGCGCGCCCGCGAGCCGCGCGCGCCAGGCGGCCTGGCGCGCCGTCATCTCGGATCGGCGCGAGGGGCGTCGCGCATTGCGGGATGGCAGCGCATCGATCAGCCGGCGCAAGATCGGCGCGGCGTCGCCGATCAGCGCGACCGCGGGCGGGCGCAGGCGTGCGGGTTCCTGCGGGTTGGAGTCGACCCGGATCACCGCGACGTCATCGTCGATGCCCCATTGCCGCTGCTGCATCAGGAGGCGCGTGCCGACCGCGAGCACCGCGTCGGTCTCGGCCCATAATTCATGCGCGAGCGGCAAGGTGATGCTGAGCGGGTCGCGACTGTCGAGCACGCCGCGGCCGCGGCGATAGCCGAGCACCGGGGCCTGCAGCAAGGCGGAGAGCTCGCTCACCTCGGGGCTCGCATCCTGGGCGCCGCCGCCACAGACGATCATCGGGTTCTTTGCCGCGCCGAGACGCTCGGCCGCCGCGCGGACCGCGTCCTCGTCGATGGCGGGCTCGGGCGGCGCAAGCGGCCCCTCGGGCGCGACAAAGCCGGTCCTTCCCCATACGTCGATGGCGCATTCGAGCGCGGCGGGGCCGCGGCGGCCGCTGCGCATGGCGGCGATCGCGGTGGCGACGAGCCCGGGCGCCGCGTCAGGCGTGCGGATGCGGGCCGCGTGATCGACCAGCCGAGCGATCACGCCGGTCTGGTCGCGCAGCTCGTGCAGGTGGCCGAGATGGCGGCCGATATCGTCCTCGGGAATTTCTCCGACCAGGGCCAGCACGGGTGCGTTCATCGCATAGGCGGTCAGCAGCGCGGCGGCGCTGTTGAGCAGTCCGGGGCCGGGCACGACCGCGAAGGCCTGCGGCCGCCCGGTTGCGAGCGCCGCGCCGAGCGCCATATAGGCGGCACCCTGCTCATGGCGGACATGGACGGTGCGGACGCGGTCGGCGGCCTTGAACAGGGCGTCGAGCAGATGGTCGTTCTGCACCCCCGGCAGCGCGTAGACGGTGTCGATGCCGTGCGCGGCGAGCGAGGCAACGGTCGCCTCGGCGGTCGTCATCGGCCGATCCGTGGACATCGCTTCTTTGAGCATTTTTCCGGCCTTTCCATCGGGCGCGCCGCGACGACTGTGCAGATCGCGGCCGCACTGTCGAGGGGAGGGTGGATTTCTTGACAAACCAGGGAGGCCATGCACCTTCCGCCCGCGGCAACGGTCCGATCTGGGCCTATCCGCCGCCCCGAAAGGTCCGTTCATGCACCGTTACCGCACCCATACCGGCGGGCAGCTCCGCGCGAGCGACATCGGCAAGGACGTGCGGCTGTCCGGCTGGGTCCACCGCGTGCGCGACCATGGCGGTGTGCTCTTCATCGACCTGCGCGATCACTACGGCATCACCCAGGTGGTGGCCGATCCGGATTCGCCCGCCTTCAAGACGGCCGAGAAGCTGCGCGCCGAATGGGTGGTGCGGGTCGATGGCAAGGTCCGCCACCGGCCCGAGGGCACCGTGAATCCCGACCTGCCGACCGGCGAGGTGGAGGTCTACATCAGCGACATCGAAGTGCTGGGGCCCGCCGGCGAGCTGCCGCTGCCGGTGTTCGGCGACCAGGAGTATCCGGAGGAGATCCGCCTCAAGTACCGTTTCCTCGATCTGCGGCGCGAGCGCCTGCATCGCAACATCATGCTGCGCGGGCAGGTCATCGACTCGATCCGCCGCCGCATGAAGGAGGCGGGCTTCTTCGAGTTCCAGACTCCCATCCTCACCGCATCCTCGCCCGAAGGCGCGCGCGACTTCCTGGTGCCGTCGCGGATCCATCCCGGCAAGTTCTACGCGCTGCCGCAGGCGCCGCAGCAGTTCAAGCAGCTGATCATGATCTCGGGCTTCGATCGCTACTTCCAGATCGCGCCCTGCTTCCGCGACGAGGACGCGCGCGCCGACCGCTCGCCGGGCGAGTTCTACCAGCTCGACCTCGAGATGAGCTTCGTGACGCAGGAGGACGTGTTCGCGGCGGTCGAGCCGGTGATGCGCGGCGTGTTCGAGGAGTTCGCCGGAGGCCGGCCGGTGACGCCGAAGTTCCCGCTCATCCCCTATGCGGAGGCGATCGCGAAATACGGCACCGACAAGCCCGATCTGCGCAACTCGGTCGTGATGGCGAACGTGAGCGAGACGTTCCGCGGCTCCGCCTTCAAGGTGTTCGCCAACATCCTGGTGGGCGATCCGACCGCGCAAGTGTGGGCGATCCCCGCCAAGGGCGGCGGCAACCGCGCGTTCTGCGACCGGATGAATTCCTGGGCGCAAGGCGAGGGCCAGCCCGGCCTCGGCTACATCTTTTGGCGCGAGGGCGAGGAGGGCGGTGCGGGGCCCGTCGCGCGCAATCTCGGGCCGGAGCGCACCGAGGCGATGCGCAAGCAACTCGGCCTCGGCGTCGGCGATGCGGTGTTCTTCGTGGCCGGCAAGCCGAAGGATTTCTACAAGTTCGCCGGAGCGGCGCGCACCAAGGTCGGCGAGGAGCTCGGGCTGATCGACAAGAACCGCTTCGAGTTCTGCTGGATCGTCGACTTCCCGATGTACGAGTGGAACGAGGAGGAGAAGAAGATCGACTTCTCGCACAACCCGTTCTCGATGCCGAACATGGCGCCCGAGGCGTTTCTGGCGCTCGACGGCGCCGACAACGACACGATCCTCGGCCTCAAGGCGATCCAGTACGACATCGTCTGCAATGGCATCGAGCTGTCCTCGGGCGCGATCCGCAATCATCGTCCGGATGTGATGAAGAAGGCGTTCGCCATCGCGGGCTACGGCGAGGAGGTGCTGGAGCAGAAGTTCGGCGGCATGCTGCGCGCGCTGTCCTACGGGGCGCCGCCGCATGGCGGCATCGCGCCCGGCATCGACCGCATCGTCATGCTGCTCGCCGGAGAGGAGAACCTGCGCGAGGTGGTGCTCTTCCCGATGAACCAGCGCGCCGAGGACCTGCTGATGGGCGCGCCGTCCGAGGTTTCGCCGAAGCAGCTGCGCGAGCTGCATATCCGGCTCAATCTGCCGACCAAGGGCGAGTAAGGAAGGCACGCGCGTTTCACTCCCTTCCCCGCCTGCGGGGGAGGTGGGGAGGGGGAAGCCCCCTGCTCAACGCTCGCGGCTTCCCCCTCTCTGCCTCTCCCCCCGCAAGCGGGGAGAGGACGCAAGAGCCGCACGCTCCGTCTTGATTCATCCCCGCGCCTGGCGTTCACTTGCCTCAATCCGTGATCATCAACGGAACCGTCGCTGCGGCGACGACCAGGGAGGAAGCCATGACCGCCGTCGAACG
>DASTZX010000233.1:0-5067 GCA_035764045.1 Xanthobacteraceae bacterium
ATGCTGTTCGACTTCAAGCAGGAGCAGCCGGTCAGCATGTGGATGAAGAACACCTATGTGCCGCTCGACATGATCTTCATCCGCGACAACGGCCGGATCGCCCGCATTGCCGAGAACACCGAGGTGCTGTCCGAGCGCATCATCTCGTCCGGGCAGCCGGTGCGCGCCGTCCTCGAGGTGGTGGCCGGAACGGCCCGGAAATACGGGATCGCGCCCGGCGACAAGGTGGCCTATCCGATCTTCAGCGGCCGTTAACCCAAGCCGCTACCCAAGCCGCTAATCCAAGCCGTCGGCAGCGCGTGCCGCGGGCGAGCGGCTCGCCTTGCTGCAGCACGGCGAAGCGTGTATCGAAAGGCCGGTCTCCTGGGAATCCTGTACGGAGCATGGCGCAGTCTGGTAGCGCACCTGCTTTGGGAGCAGGGGGTCGCAGGTTCAAATCCTGCTGCTCCGACCAGGACCGGGAGCCCGGAGACGGTTTCGACAGATCATGAGCATCGCCCGCATCTACAAGCCCACCAAGACGGCCATGCAATCCGGCACGGCCAACACCAAGGAATGGGTGCTCGACTACGAGCCGTCGGAGCCGCGCCAGGTCGAGCCGCTGATGGGCTGGACCAGCTCGGGCGACATGCGCCAGCAGCTCCGGCTGCGTTTCGCCACCAAGGACGAGGCGATCGCCTATTGCGAGCGCGAAGGCATCGCGTTCCAGGTGTTCGAATCCAAGGAACGGGTTCGCCGCGGCCTCACCTACGCCGACAATTTCGCGACCAGCCGGCGGATTCCCTGGACCCATTGAAAGGGCGCACGCTCCGCGCGAACGCGGCCGCAACCGTGCGCGGAAGCGCGCGCAGGCGCGACGTTTTGACTCAGAGGCGCGCTCGCGGGCGCTCGCGGTTTCTGCCCGATAAGGCCCGAACCCCGGTGTTGCGGGCCGCTCCGGCGTGCTAGCTTGCCGGCCGGATTTCAGGATCCGCTCCGCACGATCGCACAATCACGATCGCACAATCGCGGAGAGCCGCGGGCGCCCCACACGCTGCCGCGCACCTAACAGGGAGGTCTTTTCATGGCACGTCGAGATTCATCCAAGGTCAGCCGCCGCAAGTTCCTGTCGGGAGCCGCGGTCGCAGGCGCCGCCGCGACGGCGCCGGTCGCCGCCGGCGCTGCCGGCGCGCCCGATGCGCAGGCGCAGGCGCAGGCGCCCTCGGCGCGGCGTCCCGACGCGCGGGTCGCCGCCGCCGAAGTCGGCACGCCGACCTCCACGGCCGCCGCGCACAACAACCGCGTGCCCGGCTCCGACTTCATGACCGACGTGATCAAGTCGCTCGACATCAAGTACATGCCGTGCAATCCGGCCTCGAGCTTCCGCGGCCTGCACGAGTCGCTCATCAACTACGGCAACAACAAGAGCCCCGAATTCCTCACCTGCACCCACGAGGAAGCGGCTGTCGGCATGTGCCACGGCTACTTCAAGATCGCCGGCAAGCCGCTGATGACCCTGGTGCACGGCACCGTCGGCCTGCAGCACGCCACCATGGCGATCTACAACGCCTGGTGCGACCGCGTGCCGGTGATGGTCCTCGGCGGCACCGATCTCGATGCCGCCCATCGTCCGCCCGGCGTTCCGACCATTCATTCGGCGGTCGACATCAACTCGATCGTGCGCGACTTCACCAAGTGGGACGACCAGCCCGTCTCGCTCCAGCACTTCGCGCAGTCCTTCGTGCGCGCCTATCGATTCGCGATGACGCCTCCCTACGAGCCGGTCGCGATCGCGCTCGACGCCGAGCTGCAGGAGGAGCCGATCCACGAGAACGGCGAGAAGCTCTACATTCCGCGTTACGTCGCTTCCGCCCCGCCCCAGGGCGAGACCGGCGCGGTGCGCGAGGCCGCGCGGCTGCTCGCCAATGCGGAGCGGCCGGTGATCGTCGCCGACCGTTGCGCGCGGACCCCGAACGGCATGAAGCTTCTGGTCGAGCTCGCCGAGCTGCTGCAGGCGCCGGTCGTCGACCAGGGCGGCCGGAATAATTTCCCCAACACCCACCACCTGCGCCGCCCGCCGGCCGTCATCGCGCAGGCCGACGTGGTCCTCGGCCTCGAGCTCACCGACTTCTGGGCGACTGTGAACTCGTTCACCGACAACGGCGAGAACGACGGCAAGGGTGTGCAGAAATCGCGCGTCAAGCCCGGGACCAAGCTCATCAGCATCAACTCGGTCGAGCTGCACACCAAGTCGAACTACCAGGACTTCCAGCGCTTCCAGGTGGTGGACGTCGGCATGGCGGCGGACGCCGAGGCGACCCTGCCGTCGCTGATCGAGGCGGTGAAGTCGCAGAACCTCAACAAGGACGCCATCGCCAAGCGCGGCGACGCGAGCCGCAAGGCGAAGGCCGAGGCGCGCGACCGCACCCGTCAGCTCGCCGCAATCGGCTGGGACTCGGTGCCGATCTCGACCGCGCGGATGACCGCCGAGCTGTGGCCGTTCATCAAGGACCTCGACTGGTCGATGATCGGCTCGGAGCGGCAGATGAGCAGCTGGCCGTCGCGGCTGTGGCCGATGGAGAAGTACCATTCCCACATCGGCTCCTCGGGCGGATACGGCGTCGGCTACAACTCGCCGGCCGCGGTCGGCGCTGCGCTCGCCAACCGCGACCTCGGCCGCTTCTCGGTCAACTTCCAGCCGGACGGCGACATGATGTATGTGCCGGGCGTGCTGTGGACGGCCGCGCGGCACAAGATCCCGATGCTCACGGTGATGCACAACAATCGCGGCTATCACCAGGAAGTCATGCACGTGCAGCGCATGTCGAACCGGGCGAACCGCGTCGCCAGCCTCGGCAACGATCTCGGCCCGATCGGCACCCGGATCGAGAACCCGGACATCGACTACGCCAAGCTCGCAGCCTCCATGGGCTGGTGGTCGGCCGGCCCGATCACCGATCCGAAGGACCTCGGCCCGACCTTCAAGCGGGCCGTCGAGGTCGTCAAATCCGGCCAGCCGGCGCTGGTCGACGTCGTCACGCAGCCGCGGTGAGGGAAGAAGTCATGCGTCAGTCTGCAATTCGCGTTGGCCTGGCGGCGTTCGCCGCCGGGCTCGTCCTCGACCTTGCGGCCGGATCGGCGCTCGCTGCCTCGGCCGAGAAGGGCAAGGAGGCGTTCCTCAAGCACGGCTGCTTCCAGTGCCATGGCACGGTCGGGCAGGGCTCCGTCGCGACCAGCGGCGGCCGCGTGCTCTACGACACCAAGCTGCCCATCGAGGCGTTCGTCGGCTATGTGCGCAGCACCAACCAATCGATGCCGCCCTACAGCGAGAAGATCCTGTCGGACAGCGATCTTGCCGACATCTATGCCTATCTGACCTCGCTGCCGAAGACGGCGGACTTCAAGACCATCCCGCTGCTCAATCAGTAGTCGGAACTTCACCTCTCCCCGCTTGCGGGGAGAGGTCGACTGCCTGAGCGCAGCGAAGGCGGGCGGGTGAGGGGGCTTCTCCGCGAGTCTGAGCGCTCGGGTGACGCCCCTCACCCCGACCCTCTCCCCGCGCGCGGGGAGAGGGAGCGCGAGCGCGAGCGCTGTGCATGAATTGCGAGACCTCGATGCGCACGTGGCTTGCAGCACTATTTCTATTAACGGCCCTCGCGCTGCCCGCCGCCGCGCAGACGCCGGCCGCGCAATCCTTCCCCTCGCGCCCGATCCGCATCATCGTGCCGTTCCCGGCCGGCGGGCCGACCGATATCAACGCCCGCATCATCGGCCAGAAGATGAGCGAGGATTTCGGCCAGCCGGTGATCATCGAGAACCGGCCCGGGGCCAACACCGCGCTTGGCGCCCAGGTGGTCGCGCGCGCGGAGCCCGACGGCTACACCCTGCTCGCCGCGATGGACACGACGCTGGTGATGAATCCCGCGACCGCCACGGCGCCGCTGACCTACGATCCGTTCAAGGATTTCGCCACCATCAGCCTGACGGCGAAGAACACGTCGCTGCTCACCGTGCGCGCCGACGGCCCGAAGACCGTGCAGGAGCTGATCGACCGCGCCAAGGCGTCCCCGGGCAAGATGAACTACGGCGCCGGGATCATCACCACGCGCCTTGCCGGCTATCAGTTCGCCCGGTCGGCCGGGATCACGGTCCAGCTCATCCCCTACAAGGGCAGCGCGGACGTGGTGGCGGGGCTGCTCTCGGGCAGCGTCGACTTCATCGTCGACGGGGTCGCGGCGAGCCTCCCGCTGATCGAGGGCGGTCGGCTGCGCGCGCTCGCCAAGCTCAACCACCGGCCGCTGCCGGTGCTGCCCGGCCTCCAGCCCCTCGCGGTGGCGGCGGGAATCCCCGATCTGCCGGACATGTCGTCCTGGATCGGGCTGGTGGCGCCGGCCGGGACGCCGCGCCCGGTGATCGACAAGCTCGCCCGCGAGGTCGCGACGATCTACGCCGACGCCGCGGTTGCCGACCGGCTGGAGAAGGCCGGCATCACCGCCGTATCGTCCACGCCTGAGGAGTTCGACGCCTTCTTCCGCAGCGAGGCGGAGCACTGGACGAAGGTTTATCGCGAGAGCGGGATCAAGCTGGAGTGATCGGATCCGTAGGGTGGGCAAAGGCGCGGAGCGCCGCGCCCACGCGTGAACACGGTGCGCACGCTTCGCTTTGCGCACCCTACGACCCATGACATTCCCGCACATCAATCCGTCAGAAACTGTCATTGGTCGGCCGCCCCGCGCCGGCCTAATCCTCGCTCATGCGACTCCGCGACATGGCGCTGGCGGTGCTGACCTCGGTGATCTGGGGCTTTGCCTTCGTCACCTACAAGTTCGGCCTGGAGAGCTTTTCGCCGGCGCAGCTCACGGCCATGCGCTTTCTCATCGCCTGCCTGCCCGTCGTCCTCGTGCCACGGCCGAAGCTGCCATGGTCGACGATCGTGCTGATCGGCCTCGTGCTGTTCGCCGGCCAGTTCCTGCTGCTGATGATGGCCTATGCGCTCGACATGCCGGCCGGGCTCGGTTCGGTCACCCAGCAGACGCAGGCGGTGTTCACGGTGGCGCTCGCGGCGCTGTTCCTGGGCGAGCGGCCGAC
>DASTZX010000234.1:0-2590 GCA_035764045.1 Xanthobacteraceae bacterium
CCGGCATGTTCGAGGTGATGCTGTTCTCGGAAGTGCTGGGCCAGAGCCGACAGCTCCTCGACGCCGGGCAGCCGCTGCTCGTCACCGTCGATGTCCGCGCCGAGGAGGAGAGCCTACGGCTCACCGCCCAGCACATCGAGCCGCTCGATGGCGTCGTCGCCCATGCGGCCGCCGGGCTCAAGGTGTTCCTGGGCGAGCCCGACGCGCTCACGCCGCTGCGCGGCTTGATGCAGCGCGAGAGCGGCGGGCGTGGCCGGGTGAGCGTGGTCGTGCCGGTGGCGTTGACGCGCGAGGTCGAGATCCTGCTGCCCGGCGGCTTCAAGGTCAGCCCGCGCGTGCGGGCGGCGGTCAAATCGCTGCCAGGAATTCTCGACGTCCACGACATCTGACGGTGTCCAAATTTGAAACCTAAAAGCCGCTGCAATACCGCCCGTGCGTCCTTCGACGGGCTCAGATGGTGTGATTGGGGCAGTTGCGCAGGCGGCTGCCCTCCGGACACTGGTTACGGGGTCATGCATGAGGCAGCCCCAGATCAGAGCTCCAGCCATCGGAGAGCAGCCATGACGCACTATGCCGGTTTGGACGTGTCGTTGGAAGAGACGGCGATCGCGGTTGTCGATGAGAGCGGCCGCACGGTTCGCGAGGCGAAGGTCGCCAGCGAGATCGAAGCGATCGACGCGTGGCTGCGTCGGAGCGGACTGACGATCACGCGGCTCGGCCTTGAAGCGGGCCCGCTGTCGAGCTGGCTCTACGCCGGCCTCAAGGCGCAGGGCTGGCCGGTCATCTGCATCGAGACGCGGCGGCTGCGGGCGGTGACCCGGGCGATGCCGGTGAAGAGCGACCGCAAGGATGCGGCGGCGATTGCCCAAGTCATGCGCACCGGCTGGTATCGGGTGGTGCATGTCAAGTCGCTGGCCAGCCAACAACTTCGCGTCCTGCTGCGGCATCGCAAGATCCTGCAAGCCAAGCGGCAGGACCTCGAGAACGAGCTGCGCGGGACGCTCAAAGCCTTCGGGCTGAAGCTCGGCAAGGTCGGGCAAGCTCAATTCGCCCAGCGGCTGAGCGAACGCGTCGCCGGCGATCCCTGGCTCGACCGCCTGGCCCGGCCAATGCTCGCCGCCCGCGCCGCGCTCATGAAGAGCTTCGCCGAGCTCCATCGTTTGATCTTGACGATCGTCAGGGCCGATGCCGTGTGCCAGCAGTTCCTCACCATCCCCGGCATCGGCGCCATCACCGCCCTGGCCTATAAGACCGGCATCGACGATCCCACCCGCTTCCGCCACTCCGCCGATGTCGGGCCGCATCTCGGCTTGACGCCCCGACGCTATGCGTCCGGCGAGACCGAATACGTCGGCAAGATCAGCAAATGCGGCGACGCCATGGTGCGCAGCCTGCTCTTCGAGGCGGCCCTGGCGCTGCTCCACCGCGTCAAGGCCACCTCCGCGCTCAAGCGCTGGGCGCGACGCCTGGCCAAGAAGGTCGGCACCCGCAAGGCGGCTGTCGCCCTCGCCCGCCGCCTCGCCGTCATCATGCACCGCATGTGGTGCGACGGCACCCCCTTCAATCCCGATCTCATCCGTGTCGCCGCCGTTTGACACAACCCTTCCGTCCAAGACCGCGATCCCGCCCCGGCGGGTGAGCGGGTCCGGGACGGCCAGGCAATGGGTGACCTCGTCCTCATCCGCGTTGCTGCCACGCGCAAGCACGTTGCTCAGATCGAGGCCCCTTGCCTGCGTCCGCCATCCTGCGGCGGCCCCGCGCCGACCGCGTACAGAAGCACGGCGCCCGGACCCCTCAATCAAAACATTTGACACCTTACGCCCCAATCACAGAAGGATGAGGGCAAACGAGAATGGCATCTGCTGGATGCCATTGAGAAAAGTGCCTCATCCTGAGCTTGTCGAAGGACGCAAGATGGCCTTGCAGCAAACGCCGTGACGCGGCAAATTGCGACGGGCTCGCCATTCCATGAAATCGTCATTTCACGCCCTTTCCCCGTTCGCGATACAGTCAATTTGACGACCGCTCGGTGTCAATCCTAACATTGTCACCATGACAAGCTGGCAGCCGGATCTCGGCAGCTATCGCGGGCCGCGCTACCGCGCCATCGCCGAGGCGCTGGCCGAGGATGTGCGGCGCGGCGCGCTCGCCGCCGGAACGAGGCTGCCGACTCATCGCGATCTCGCCTGGCGCTTGCGCGTCACCGTCGGCACGGTCAGCCGCGCCTATGCCGAAGCCGAGCGGCGGGGCCTGATCAGCGGTGAGGTCGGCCGTGGCACTTTCGTGCGCGGCGTGGGCGCCGTCACGCCGCTCCGCTTTCACGCGGAGCCGCAGGGGCCGGATTTCGTCGATCTCGGCGTGCATCGCCCGCGTGTTGCCGGCGAAGCCCAGCACATGGCGCGCGCGCTCGAGCGCCTGGCCGGCGATGCGGAGCTCTCTGCGCTGCTCGACTATCAGCCGCATGCCGGCCGTCCCGTCGACCGCGCCGCCGGCGCGCGCTGGATCGCCCGCACCAGCGGGCTCGCCACCGCACCGGACCAGGTGGTGGTGACGACCAGCGGCCAGCACGCCATGGCCGCAGTGCTCGCCG
>DASTZX010000235.1:0-4649 GCA_035764045.1 Xanthobacteraceae bacterium
CAGGCAAGCCGGCGGCGGCTCTAGCAATCTGGCGCAGACCCGATCGGGAGCCACGAACAATGGCACATCCGGCCGCTCCAGGCGTTCCTCGCCGCGCCGCGCGGCGCGATCATCGCTCCCTGCCGGATGGCATCATCAGCCAGTTCACGGCGGTTTTTGCCCTCGTGCGGATGTGGATCGTCCGCCACCGCGGGCGCGAAGCCCTTCGCGAGCTCGCCGAGCACACCGATGAGCACCTGCTCGCCGACATCGGCGTGACGCGCGAGGAGGCCCTGCGCCGCGCGGAGAAATGGTTCTGGCAGGCCTGATCCGGGCGGGTGGCGTTCGGGAGTCCATGAGAAATTCTCATGAGAGCCTGAGAAACCGTGCGTTGAAAGGCGCCTGACCGGAGGCTATGTCACGCCGGTCGGGCTTCCGTGGCAGCCGCCCGGCTCGCAAAAGACGATGTCGTCCAAGCGCTGCTCCACGCCCCCAAACGGGGCAGGAGCGCCTTGTGAGCGAGCAAACGGCAACCCTCTCCCCCGCATTGCACACGTCAGCCAAGCCCGCCCCGGCTCCCGCCGCGGCACGCACCAAGCTGCTGCTCGAAGGCCCGATCCTGCCGACGCTGCTGCGCCTCTCGGCGCCGAACGTGCTCAACTTCGCGGCCTTCGCGGGCGTGGTCACGTTCGACGGATTCTTCCTCGGGCGCATCGGAACGAACGCGCTCGCCGGCGCCTCGCTGGCGTTTCCCTGGGTGATGCTCGTGCTGCAGACGACCAACAGCGGCATGGGCACCGGCGTCTCCTCCGCGGTCGCGCGCGCCCTCGGCGCAGGACAGCGCGACCGCGCCGACGCCCTCGTCTTCCACGCCTTCGTGCTCGCGGTCGCGCTCGGCGCGATCTTCTCGACGGTGCTGCTGCTCGGCGCGCCGTTCCTGTTCCGCGGAATGGGCGGACGCGACGACATGCTCGTGGATGCGCTCTCGTATGCCAACGTGGCGCTCGGCGGCGCGGTCTTCATCTGCGTTCTCAACCTGCTCGGCAATGCGGTGCGCGGCACCGGCAACATGAGCCTGCATGCGGGCGTGCTGGTCGCCTGCGTGGTGGCGCACATCGCGATCTCGCCGGCGCTGATCTTCGGCGCCGGACCATTGCCGGCGCTCGGTCCCGCCGGCGCCGGCTTGGGACTCGTGATTCCGTTCGCGGCGGGCGCCATCGTGATGATCGCCTATCTGCGCTCGCCCCGCGCCGGCATCCGGCTGAGCTTTCGCGGCATGAGACCGCGCTGGGCGCTGTTCGCCGACATCCTCAAGGTCGGCGTTCCCGGCCTCATCAATACCGCGCTCACCAACCTCTCGGTCGTCATCCTGACCGGCATCGCCGGACATCTCGGGAGAGATACGGCGGTCGGATATGCAATGGGGGTGCGCCTCGAATACATCATGCAGCCGATCGCATTCGGATTCGGCACCTCGGTCGTCGCGATGGTCGGCACGAACTGGGGCGCGCGGAACTACGCGCGCGCCCGGGCGATCGCGTGGACCGGCGCGCTCACCATCACGGCCGTGTGCGGCACGATCGGGCTGATCGTCGCGGTTCATCCCGGCCTGTGGCTCTCGCTGTTCAGCGACGATCCCGACGTGATTGGCCTCGGCTCGCTCTACGTGCGCATCGTCGGCCCCGTCTACGCCTGCTTCGGCCTCGCCTTCGGGCTCTTCTTCGTCTTGCAGGGCATCGGCCGCCCGATCCCGGGCGTGATCGCGAACGGCGTGCGCCTGGTCACCAGCGCCGCGGGCGGGCTCGTCGCCATCTACTGGCTCGGCTTCGGCACAGGCGGATTCTTCGCCGCGGTCGCGGCCGGGTTCGCGCTCTACGCGGCGCTGCTCGTGCGCGCGGTCTTCAAGCTGCAGGAACCCACGGCCGCCGCCGCCGTCAAGCCGTGAAATGGGAGGAGCAAGCGATGCGTTCGCGTGCATCAGTCCTGCTGGCGTGCAGCCTCATTCTGGGCGGCCCGGCCCGTGCCGGCATGGAGCCGACGTGCAAGCCGAGCCTCGTCGTCCAGAAGGTCGCGCTGTCCGAGGTCGAGCGCATGCATCGGACATGGACCGCCCACATCCTGGTCGATGCGACGCGCTGCGCCGCCGCGTCCGGCCCCTTCACCATCGCGTTCATCCGGCTCAAGGACAACGCGCCCGACCTGCAATTCACAGAGCCGTTCACGTGGATCCCAGGAGCGGTCGAGGTCTCGACCGAAGTCGCGGCGGACGAAGCCGTGCTCCGCTATTCGATCGCGGTGGCGTCATGCCCGTGCCGCTGACAACCGCGCCGCTTTGGGCGCCGCTTCGGGCCGAGCTCGGCGCCGCGTGGCGCGGATGGCGCCTCGGCGGCGACAGCGTGCGTGCGCTCGCCGCGCTCGACGACGACGACGCCTGCCATCTCAGCGAGGTCGGACAGCGGCTGCGCAAGGCGGCACGCCGGGACGGCCACGCGCGACTTCCGGAGAGGCCGGTGACGGCGCGGCAATCGTTCAATGCAAGGAGAAAGATCGTGGCGATCAAAGGCGTTTGAGGCCGAAGACCCGCTTCGGCCAGGGCGGCGACCTCACCGAGGTGAGGCTGGCCCAGGGACCCGGGGCGTTCGGCATGACGCAGATCAGCGAGATCGTGAAGAAACCCGGCGCCGATTATGTCGGGCCGTTTCCGGCCGAGCTGCAGAACTATACCGACGTGACGGCGGGAATCCCGGCCGGCGCCGAGCCATCGGAAGCCGTGAGGGCACTCATCGGGTTCCTGCGCTCCCCGACGGCGGCCGCCGCTCTCAAGCAACGGGGCATGGAGGTCGAGTGACCCGCACGACCTGACGGCAGCGACGCGGGCGCGCCCGACCTCACTCAAGTCCCGGATTTGAAGGTGTCGCAGGCCGCGACCGTGCCCTGGCGAAGGCCGGTGGAGAACCAGCGCTGACGCTGCTCGCTGCTGCCGTGGGTGAACGCATCGGGCACCACACGGCCGGTCGCCTTGCGCTGGAGCGTGTCGTCGCCGATGGCGGCCGCCGTCTGCAGCGCCGCCTCGACGTCGCCCTGCTCGATGAAGGGCGGCCGGCCGCGGTCCTTCTCGCGCTGGTTCTCACGGTTCGCCCAGATGCCGGCGAAGCAGTCCGCCTGCAGCTCGACGCGGACCTGCAGCTGGTTCGCCTGGGTGCGATCCATGCCGCGCTGCTGCTGCTGCACCTTCGGCAGGACGCCGAGAAGGTTCTGCACGTGGTGGCCGACCTCGTGGGCGATCACGTAGGCTTGGCTGAATCGGCACGCCTTGCCCTGGCAGCCGTGGAAGCGGTTCTCGATCTCCTGGAAGAACGAGGTATCGAGGTAGACCTTCTGGTCGAGCGGGCAATAGAACGGGCCCATGGCGCTGCGCGCTTCTCCGCCGCAGCGCGCGTCGGTGGCGCCGCGGTAGAGGACGAGCACCGGCGGGCGGTAGGTCTGCCCGGCCTTGCTGAACACGTCCTTCCACACCGCCTCGGTGCTGCCGAGGATGCGCGACACGAAGCCGCCGATCTCGTCGCTCGGCGCGCCGGTGCGGCGCGCCTCGGTGTTCGGCTGATAGGGCCGCGACTGCTGGTAGGGCTGATAATAGCCGCCGCCTCCGCTCAACATGCTGAGCAGCACGAGCGGATTGATGCCGAACACGGCCCAGCCGATGATGCCGATCACCACCATGGTGCCGAGGCCGAGCCCGCCGCCGCCGATCGGCATCCCGAAGCCGCCGCCGCCGGCATAGCCGCCCTCGCCGCGGCGATCCTCGACATTGTCGCTGCTTTCCAGGTCTTCCCAGCGCATCGCTTCGCTCCCGTCGCCCGTCGGAGTCTCTCTATATAGTGTATCGGCTATCGCATCGGCCTGCATCGGCGCGCGTGCCGCAGCGATGCGATGAATGCAATCGCCGGCCATCCTCAACCCGGCAAATATTGCCGGGTTCCGCGGCAGCATGTGGGCAGCGCGGCACGTCCGCTCAAGGCCTCGGCGACGTTTTCGGCCGGTCGATGATCGAGACGGGCCTGTTTCGCCGAAAATCTCCGGGCGCCGCCGCCGGTTAAGCCGATTTTTACCTTGGAGCCGCATGATCCAGATCGTCGGTTGTAGGTCCCGCGTCGCCGACCGCGTCGCCAAGAGTCAGAGTCCTGAGTCATGGTTGTACCGCGTCGCGGGGCGCCCATGCGGGCGCCCCGTCTCGATTCCGAGTCCGCGTCAGCCTCGAAAATCCTCGTCGGTGACTGCGTCGCCGAGCTGGCCAAGCTGCCGGCCGAGACCGCCGACCTCGTCTTCGCCGACCCGCCGTACAATCTTCAGCTTCAGGGCGACCTCAAGCGGCCCGACGACTCGCGCGTCGACGCGGTGGACGACGACTGGGACAAGTTCGCGAGCTTCGCGGCCTATGACCATTTCACCCGCGCCTGGCTGATCGCCGCCCGCAGGGTCATGAAGCCGAACGCGACGATCTGGGTGATCGGCTCCTATCACAACATCTTCCGCGTCGGCGCCATCATGCAGGACCTCGGGTTCTGGATCCTCAACGACGTGATCTGGCGCAAATCGAATCCGATGCCGAATTTCCGCGGCCGCCGCTTCACCAATGCGCACGAGACGCTGATCTGGGCGACGCGCGACGC
>DASTZX010000236.1:0-6101 GCA_035764045.1 Xanthobacteraceae bacterium
ATGCTGATCCGCGCCTATCGCGTGCGCGGCCACCTGCATGCGAAGCTCGATCCGCTCGGCATCAATCCGCGCCCGAACGACCAGGAACTGCATCCCTCCCATTACGGTTTCACGGAAGCCGATTGGGATCGCAAGATCTTCCTCGACAACGTGCTCGGCCTCGAATTCGGCACGATCCGCGAGATCGTCGCGATCCTGGAGCGCACCTATTGCCAGACGCTCGGCGTCGAGTTCATGCACATCTCCGACCCGGTCGAGAAGGCCTGGATCCAGGAGCGCATCGAGGGTCCGGACAAGGAAATCTCCTTCACCAAGGAAGGCAAGCGCGCCATCCTCAACAAGCTCGTCGAGGCGGAAGGCTTCGAGAAGTTCCTGGACGTGCGCTACACCGGCACCAAGCGCTTCGGCCTCGACGGCGGCGAGGCGATGATCCCGGCGCTCGAGCAGATCATCAAGCGTGGCGGCGCGCTCGGCGTGAAGGAGATCGCGCTCGGCATGGCGCATCGCGGCCGGCTCAACGTGCTGGCGCAGGTGCTGGCCAAGCCGCACCGCGCGATCTTCCACGAGTTCAGGGGCGGCTCCTCCAGCCCCGAGGACGTCGAAGGCTCGGGCGACGTGAAGTATCACCTCGGCGCCTCGTCGGACCGCGAGTTCGACGGCAACAGCGTCCACCTCTCGCTCACCGCGAATCCATCGCACCTCGAGATCGTCAACCCGGTGGTGCTCGGCAAGGTTCGCGCCAAGCAGGACCAGCGTGGCGCGACGCCGGACGATCGCCGCATGGTGATGCCCCTCCTCATCTCGGGCGACGCGTCGTTCGCCGGCCAGGGCGTGATCGCGGAATGTTTCGGCCTGTCCGGCCTGCGCGGCCACCGCACCGGCGGCTCGGTCCATTTCATCGTCAACAACCAGATCGGCTTCACGACTTATCCGCGCTACAGCCGCTCCTCGCCCTATCCATCCGACGTCGCCAAGATGATCGAGGCGCCGATCTTCCATGCGAACGGCGACGATCCGGAGGCGGTGGTGTTCGCGGCCAAGATCGCGACCGAGTTCCGGCAGCGATTCCAGAAGCCGGTCGTGATCGACATGTTCTGCTACCGCCGGCACGGCCATAACGAGGGCGACGAGCCTTCCTTCACCCAGCCGCTGATGTACAAGGCGATCGCGGCGCATCCGACCACCCTGACGATCTACGCCAAGAAGCTCGTCGCCGAGGGCGTCGTCACCGAGGGCGAGGTCGAGAAGATGAGGGCCGACTGGCGCGCCCGGCTCGACGCCGAGCTCGAGGCGAGCCAGAGCTATCGCTCCAACAAGGCCGACTGGCTCGACGGCCGCTGGGCCGGCTTCAAGGTCGCGCTCGCCTCCGACGATCCGGGCCGCGGCAACACCGGCTTCCCGGTCGATGAGCTCAAGGACATCGGGCAGAAGATCACCACGGTGCCGCCGGGCTTCCACGTCCACCGGACCTTGCAGCGCTTCCTCGACAGCCGGCGCAAGGCGATCGAGGCCGGTGAGGGCATCGACTGGTCGACCGGCGAGGCGCTCGCCTTCTGCTCGCTGCTGCGCGAGGACCATCGGGTGCGGCTGTCGGGCCAGGACTCCGAGCGCGGCACGTTCTCGCAACGCCACTCGGTGCTGATCGACCAGGAGAACGAGGACCGCTACACGCCGTTCAACCACATTGCCGAGAAGCAGGCGCGCTACGAGGTCGTCAACTCGATGCTGTCCGAGGAGGCGGTGCTCGGCTTCGAATACGGCTATTCGCTCGCCGAGCCCAATGCGCTGACGATCTGGGAAGCGCAGTTCGGCGATTTCGCCAACGGCGCCCAGGTGATCTTCGACCAGTTCGTCTCCTCGGGCGAGCGCAAATGGCTGCGCATGTCGGGCCTCGTCTGCATGCTGCCGCACGGCTACGAAGGCCAGGGGCCGGAGCATTCCTCGGCGCGGCTGGAGCGCTTCCTGCAGATGAGCGCCGAGGATAACATGCAGGTCGCGAACTGCACGACGCCGGCCAACCTGTTTCACATCCTGCGCCGGCAGCTCAAGCGGGAGATCCGCAAGCCGCTCATCCTGATGACGCCGAAGAGCCTGCTGCGCCACAAGCGCGCGGTGTCCCGCCTCGACGAGATGGGCCCGGCGACGACGTTCCACCGGCTGTTGTGGGACGACGCGCAGCTTCTGCCCGATCAGAAGATCAAGCTCGTCGACGATGCCAAGATGCGCCGTGTCGTGCTCTGCTCCGGCAAGGTCTACTACGACCTCTACGAGGAACGCGAGAAGCGCGGCGTCAACGACATCTACCTGCTCCGCGTCGAGCAGCTCTACCCGTTCCCCACCAAGGCGCTGATGGCCGAGCTCTCCCGCTTCAAGCAGGCGGAGATCGTCTGGTGCCAGGAGGAGCCGCGCAACATGGGAGCGTGGTTCTTCGTCGACACCTTCATCAGCTGGGTGCTGCAGCAGATCGGCGCCAAGCATCGGCAGGCCCGGTATGCCGGCCGGCCGGCCTCGGCCGCGACCGCCACCGGGCTGATGCCGAAGCATCTCGCCGAGCTCAAGCGTCTGCTCGACGAAGCGCTGGGATAACGCCATTTGTCATGCCCGGCCTCGTGCCGGGCATCCACGTCTTCTCGCAAGTCGTGGATGGCCGGGACAAGCCCGGCCATGACGAGGAAGGAAGACGATTATGACCGAGATCCGCGTGCCGGCGCTGGGCGAATCCGTCACCGAGGCGACGATCGGCAAGTGGTTCAAGCAGCCGGGCGACAAGGTGGCGGTCGACGAGCCGCTGGTCGAGCTCGAGACCGACAAGGTGACGATCGAGGTCCCGGCCCCGGCCGCCGGCGTGCTCGGCGACGTCGCCGCCAAGGATGGCGACACGGTCGCGGTCGGCGCCCTGCTCGGCGAGATCAAGGACGGCGCGGCCGCCGCCGCCACGAAGCCTGCGACGCCGCCGCCGGCAGCGAAACCGGCGCAGAGCGCACCGCCCGCATCCGTACGCCCGGCCCCCAACGGGGCACCGCCCGCGGCGGCGCCTGCTTCGGCGCGACCCGCCCCGGCCGACACGCCGCCCGCGCCTTCGGTGCGCCGGCTCGCCGCCGAGAGCGGCGTCGATGCCGCGACCGTGTCCGGGACCGGCAAGGACGGCCGCATCACCAAGGGCGACATGCTGGCCGCGATCGAGCGCGCGGCCGCCCAGCCGACGCCGGTTCCTCAGTCGGCCGCCGCCCTGCAGGTGCGCGCGCCCTCCCCGCCCGACGACGCGGCCCGCGAGGAGCGGGTGAAGATGACGCGCCTGCGGGCGACCATCGCGCGCCGGCTCAAGGAGGCGCAGAACACCGCCGCCATGCTCACGACCTTCAACGAGGTCGACATGAGCGCCGTGATGGCGTTGCGCAGCCAGCACAAGGAGCTGTTCGAGAAGAAGCACGGCGTGAAGCTCGGCTTCATGGGCTTCTTCGTGCGCGCCTGCGTGCAGGCGCTCAAGGAGATTCCCGCCGTCAATGCCGAGATCGACGGCGGCGACCTCATCTACAAGAACTACTACCACATCGGCGTCGCGGTCGGGACCGAGAAGGGCCTGGTGGTGCCGGTGGTGCGCGACTCCGACCGCAAGTCGCTCGCCGAGATCGAGAAGGAGATCGGCGACTTCGGCCGGCGCGCGCGCGACGGCGCGCTCAAGATCGAGGAGATGCAGGGCGGCACCTTCACGATCTCCAACGGCGGCGTCTACGGCTCACTGATGTCGACGCCGATCCTCAATGCGCCGCAGTCCGGCATCCTCGGCATGCACAAGATCCAGGAACGCCCGGTGGTGGTCGGCGGCAAGATCGAAGCGCGCCCGATGATGTATCTCGCGCTGTCCTACGACCATCGCATCGTCGACGGCCGCGAAGCCGTGACGTTCCTGGTGCGGCTCAAGGACGTCATCGAGGATCCGGCGCGGCTGGTCCTGGATTTGTGATTTTTCTTCCGTCATGGCCGGTCTCGTCCCGGCCATCCACGCCTTCCTGTGTGTGGCAAAGACGTGGACGCCTGGCACGAGGCCGGGCATGACGAACGACCCGGAGTTTTCTCCCCATGCCTTACGACCTCGTCGTCATCGGTACCGGTCCCGGCGGTTACGTGTGCGCGATCCGCGCCGCGCAGCTCGGCTTGAAGACCGCGGTCATCGAGAAGGACAAGACCTTTGGGGGCACCTGTCTCAATGTGGGCTGCATTCCGTCGAAGGCGCTGCTGCATGCCTCCGAGCTGTTCGACGAGGCCGGCCACAGCTTCGGCAAGATGGGAATCAAGGTCCCGGCGCCCGCGCTCGACCTCGGCGCCATGATGAAGTTCAAGGACGAGGGCGTCGACGGCAACGTCAAGGGCGTCGCGTTCCTGCTCAAGAAGAACAAGGTCGACACGTTCCAGGGCCTCGGCCGGATCACGGCGCCGGGCCGCATCGCGGTGCGATCCGCCGACGGCAGGACAGAGACCGTCGAGACGAAGGCGATCGTGATCGCGACCGGGTCCGACGTGACCCGCCTCAAGGGCATCGCGATCGACGAGAAGCGCATCGTCTCCTCGACCGGAGCGCTCTCGCTGGCGAGCGTGCCGAAGAAGCTCCTGGTGGTCGGGGCCGGCGTGATCGGGCTCGAGCTCGGCTCGGTGTGGCGCCGCCTCGGCAGCGAGGTCCTGGTGATCGAGTTCCTCGATCGCATCCTGCCCGGCATGGACCTCGACGTGGCGAAGAGCTTTCAGCGGCTCCTGCAGAAGCAGGGCATCGCGTTCCGCCTGTCGTCCAAGGTCACGGCGGTCGATTCATCGGGCGCGCGGCTCAAGGCGAGTGTCGAGCCGGCCGCGGGCGGCGCCACCGAACAGGTCGAGGCGGACGTGGTGCTGGTCGCGATCGGCCGCGTGCCCTACACCGAAGGGCTCGGCCTCGAGACGGTCGGGGTGAAGCGCGACGAGCGCGGGCGGGTGGCGGTCGATCATCGCTTCGCGACCAGCGTGCCGGGAATTTTCGCCATCGGCGACGTGATCGCGGGGCCGATGCTGGCGCACAAGGCCGAGGACGAAGGCGTCGCAGTGGCCGAGATCATCGCCGGCCGCGCCGGCCACGTGAACTACGACGTGATCCCGAACGTGATCTACACCTTTCCGGAGGTCGCCTCGATCGGCCAGAGCGAGGAAGAGCTCAAGGCGGCGGGCATCGCCTACAATATCGGCAAGTTTCCGTTCACCGCGAACGGCCGCGCCAAGGTCAATCACCAGACCGACGGTTTCGTCAAAATTCTCGCCGACGCGAAGACCGATCGCGTGCTCGGCGTGCACATCCTCGGCCCCGATGCCGGCAACATGATCGCGGAGGCTGCCGTCGCGATGGAGTTCGGCGGCTCGTCGGAGGACATCGCGCGGACCTGCCATGCCCATCCGACGCTGAGCGAGGCCGTCAAGGAAGCCGCCATGGCGGTGGAGAAGCGCTCGATCCACATGTAGGGCGAATGGCGGGTGGTAAACGGCGAGTAGCGAATAGAGCGCGCTCGCCGGCCTTCGCACTCGCTACTCGCTACTCGCCACTCCCCTCACACCAGATGCACGGCGTGCGGCGCGAGCACGCCGATCGCCATGAAGGCCAGTCCCGCAATGCCGAGGCCGCCCGCGATCCAGGCGAGCACGATCATGCTGGTGATGATGGTGGCGGACGCGAGCACGATCCCGATCTGAAACGCCGCCGACGCTATCTCGAAATGGTGGTATCTCGCCAGCGCGGTTTCGCGACGCTCCTCGGCGTTCCTGGCGCGTTCCGTCAATTGCTTGCGGCCGTTGCGGCCCGGGTCGTCATCCGAGCGGGCGGCTTCCTTTTTCCAGGCCTCGATCTGCTTGTCGCGCGTCCCTTGCAGCGCCGAGTCGTTGGTCGGCGGCGCCGCGAGCGTGAGCAGCTCGGCCGCGGTCTGCAACTGACCCATCCGGATGGTCTTGGCCTGGTAGAAAGCCCACTGATCCGAGGCCTCCACGTTGTAGCTGATCGCGCCCGTCTGCGCGCTCTTGCCGAGCGTCTCCGACAGCGCGAGAAACAGCGCCAGCACCGAGATCAGGAGCGCGATGCCCCTGTTGGA
>DASTZX010000237.1:0-10868 GCA_035764045.1 Xanthobacteraceae bacterium
CTGCTCCCGCTGCTCGAGGCGGTGGTGCAGACCGGCAAGCCGCTGCTGATCGTGGCCGAGGACGTCGAGGGCGAGGCGCTCGCCACCCTCGTGGTCAACAAGCTGCGCGGCGGCCTCAAGGTCGCGGCCGTCAAGGCGCCGGGCTTCGGCGATCGCCGCAAGGCTATGCTGCAGGACATTGCGATCCTGACCGGCGGCCAGGCGATCTCGGAAGACCTCGGCATCAAGCTCGAGAACGTGACGCTCAACATGCTCGGTCGCGCCAAGAAGGTGATGATCGAGAAGGAGAACACCACGATCGTGCACGGCGCCGGCAAGAAGGCCGACATCGAGGCGCGCATCGCGCAGATCAAGGCGCAGATCGAGGAGACCACCTCGGACTACGACCGTGAGAAGCTCCAGGAGCGTCTCGCCAAGCTCGCGGGCGGCGTCGCGGTGATCCGCGTCGGCGGCGCGACCGAGGTCGAGGTGAAGGAGCGCAAGGACCGCGTGGATGACGCCATGCACGCGACCCGCGCCGCGGTCGAGGAAGGCATCCTGCCGGGCGGCGGCGTTGCGCTGCTGCGGGCGACCGAGTCGCTCAAGCGCCTGCGCACCTCCAACGACGACCAGAAGACCGGTGTCGAGATCGTCCGCAAGGCGCTCTCCTGGCCGGCCCGCCAGATCGCCATCAATGCGGGCGATGATGGCTCGGTCATCGTCGGCAAGATCCTCGAGAAGGATCAGTACTCGCACGGCTACGACGCGCAGAGCGGCGAGTACGTGAACATGATGTCCAAGGGCATCATCGACCCGACCAAGGTGGTGCGCGCTGCGCTGCAGAACGCCGCCTCGGTCGCCGGCCTCCTGATCACCACCGAGGCCATGGTCGCCGAAGTGCCGAAGAAGCAGCCGCCGGCTCCGCCGATGCCGGGCGGTGGCGGCATGGACTTCTGATCGCCGCGCGATCCAGACGACGAGGCCCGGGCCAACCGCCCGGGCCTTTTTCTTGGAACTCGGCCAAAGATGCGCCCCTCATGGTTCGAGGCGCAGCGTCTTCGCTGCCGGGGGCTCCGCAGGAGGGGGCCGAAACCGGCCGCATTGGCAATGAGACCGCTCAAAAACGCCAACGACCACGAACGAGAAGGTGCGCGTACATCCGGCGTCACCTTCACATCTCGTGGCCGTCTAACAGCGATGGAACCTTGCGGCTCCCACATCGCTATTCGATGATACATAGGAAGTCTTAACGACATTTGAATGGCTCGTGGATGACAGAGTTATGACCTCCAGGCTTGGCACGATACGGGTCGGCATCGGGGGATGGAATTTTCCGCCCTGGCGGGGCGTGTTCTATCCCAAGGGTCTCGCCCAGGCGAAGGAGCTCGGCTACGCCGGTGAGCATCTCACCGCGATCGAGATCAACGCCACCTATTACGGCTCGCAGAAGCCGGAGAGCTTCCGCAAGTGGGCGAGCCAGGTGCCGGACGGCTTCGTGTTCTCGGTCAAGGCCTCCCGCTTCGCGACCAACCGGCGGGTGCTGCGTGAGGCCGGCGACTCGATCAAGCGCTTCATCGGGTCGGGTGTGACCGAGCTCGGCGACCGGCTCGGGCCCCTGCTCTGGCAATTCTCTCCGTTCAAGAAGTTCGAGCCGGCGGACTTCGGCGGTTTCCTCGAGCTGCTGCCGCAGCAGGCGGACGGCCTGAAGCTGCGCCACGTCGTCGAAGTGCGCCATGACAGCTTCCGCAGCCCGGAGTTCGTGGCACTGCTGCGCCAGTTCGCGGTCGCCGTCGTCTATGCCGAGCACGCGACCTATCCGGGCATTCCGGACGTGACCGCCGATTTCGTCTATGCGCGTCTGCAGAAGGGCAAGGACGATATCCCGACCGCCTATCCGCCCAAGGCGCTCGACGAATGGGCGGAGCGCGCGCGCATCTGGGCGGGCGGCGGCGAGCCGGACGATCTGCCGCGCGTCGACCCCGGCCACACGCTTGCGAAAATGCCGCGCGACGTGTTCGTCTATTTCATCCACGAGGGAAAGGTGCGCGCGCCGGCGGCCGCCATGGCGCTGATCGACCGCCTGACGCCATGATCGCCGAATGACTGCCAAATGACCGCCAAACCGCTGTTCACAATCGGCTACGAGCACGCCACCACGCGCGCCCTGTTCGACGCGCTCAAGGACGCCAAGGTCGATCTTCTCGTCGATGTGCGCGCCGTGACCTCCTCGCGGCGCCCCGGCTTCTCCAAGCGCCAGCTCGCCGCCGGCCTCGACGAGAACGGCATCCGCTACCTGCATCTGCGGGCGCTCGGCACCCCGACCGAAGGCCGGCTCGCCGCCCGCAAGGGCCGGCGCGACGAGCTCTTTCGCATCTATGAGAAGCATCTCGCCACCCATGAGGCGCGCGAGGAGATGGACGAGCTTGCCGGCCTCGCACAGTCGGGCCGGCGCATCTGCCTGCTCTGCTATGAGCGCGACCCGGACGGCTGCCATCGCCGGCGCATCGCCGAGCTCATCCACGAGCGCACCGGCGCCAAAGTCGAAAACCTGTTCTGCGCACCGGTGTAGGTTTCCGCCGGATGTAAGATCGCAACGTCCACGCCGAGGCGACGATGGCAGACCTGACGTCCCAACTTCAAGTCGTCGTTCTGCTGTTCCTGGTGGTCGCGGCCGTCGCGGTTCTCGCCGCGCGACTCAAGACGCCGCCGGCCATTCTCCTGGTCGTCACCGGCGTCCTTCTGGCGCTCGTTCCGGGCCTGCCGGCCATCGAGTTAAGGCCTGAGCTTGTGTTGCTGATCGTGCTGCCGCCGGTCATCTATTCCTCCGCTTTTCAGATGAGCTGGCTGGAATTCTGGTTCAATCTGCGCCCCATCGCGCTCCTCGCGGTCGGCTCCGTGTTGTTCACCGCGGGCGCGGTCGCGGCCGCGGCTCATTGGCTGTTGAACCTGTCCTGGGGCGTCGGCTTCGTCCTCGGCGCGATCGTCGCGCCGCCGGATGCCGTGGCCCCCCTGTCGATTGCCCGCCGGCTGCGGATCCCCAGCCGAATCCTGGTGGTGCTCGAGGGGGAAGGGCTGGCGAACGACGCGACCGCGCTCATTCTCTATCGCTTCGCGGTCGTCGCGGTGGGCATCAACGCCTTTTCGCCGGTCAGCGCCGTTGGCACGTTCGCCGCGATCGTGGCGGGCGAGATCGTCTGGGGACTTGCCGTCGGCTGGGTAACGCTGCGCCTGCGACACTGGGTGAACGAGCCGCGGGTCGAGATCATCCTGGCGCTGCTGACGCCTTTCCTCGCCTACTGGCCTCCCCAGCACCTCGGCGGATCCGGCGTGCTCGCCACCCTGGTGACAGGCCTTTACGCCAGCTGGAACGGCCTGCGGCTGATCAGCTCTGCGACGCGGCTTCAGGGCATCTTCTTCTGGGATTTCCTCATCTATCTGATCGAGGGAATGATCTTCCTCATCACCGGCCTTCAGGCGCGTACGTTGTTCGGCCGCATCGGCCAATTTTCGCTGACCGAGCTGCTCATCTCCGCGGCTGTGATCAGCGCCGTCGTCATCATCGCCCGGTTCGTCTGGATCTTTCCGGCGACCTACATTCCGCGCTGGGTCTCGCCGCGATTGCGGCGGCGGGATCCCTCGCCGCCCTGGCAGTGGGTGTTCGTTCTCTCCTTCACCGGCGTTCGCGGCATCGTCTCGCTCGCCGCGGCGCTCGCCATCCCGCTCACGATGGCGAGCGGTGAACCGTTCCCCAATCGCGATTTGATCTTGCTCCTGACATTTTCGGTCATCCTGGTGACGCTGGTCGGCCTTGGGCTGCTGCTGCCTTGGGTCATCCGCGCGCTCGGTCTTGCCCAGGCCGGCGATCGCGAACACCGCCTCGAAAGAGCCGAAGAGCACGCAGCGCGTCAGCAGGCGATCAAGGCGGTGATCGAGCGTCTCGAGCAGCTGAGAACCGAGCGCGGTCTTTCAGACGAAATCGTCGAACCGCTGCGTGCCCACCACCGGGACCGGCTCAGGCATGCCCACCGATCGGTCAGCGCAAGCGATGCGCAAACGAAGTACAATGACCTGCACGACGAAATCGAGTTGACGCTGATCGCGGCGGAACGCGAGCATATCAACACGCTGTTTCGCAACGGCAAGCTCAAGGATGAGGCACGACGCCGGATCGAACGCGACCTCGATCTGCGCGAGGCCCATTTTGCGAGCCCCGGTTCCAAGGAGTAGATGATCGAAAGTCGAAACCCTGTTCTGCGCGCCCGCCCAGGTTTCCGCGCGCCGGATCACTGCGTCAGCTCGACGAACCACTTCGTCTCCAGCACCTCTTTCACCTTCGCGTAATCGAGGTGGCTCTTGAAGGTCTCGTGGAACGCCCATTTGAGGTCGTCGTACTCGAACTTGCACTTCTTCACCCGCGACTCGGGGATCTTGCTCATCTCCTCGGCGAACAGCTTTTCATCGTAGCCATAGGCGGTGCAGAGCAGATTGAAGTAGCGCTCCTCGGGAAGCCCGTGGTCGCTGGAAAACGCCGCCAGCGGCAGGGTCACGCTCGGCTTCTCCTTCAGATCCTTGATGTAGGTGCGATATCCGTATGCGGCGCCGGTGATCAGGCGGCGCGCCTGCTCGCCCCCGAATTGGAGCATCACGAAGGTCGCGAATTGATCGGCGGCATCCTCCTGCCGTCCGAAGATCGGCACGTCGAAGATGTCGTACATCGCATGCCCGAGCTCGTGCGCGACGGCGAAGAAAAGCTGTCCGCAGATCGCGTCCGATATCGTCAGTCGCGCGGATGGAGCGTCCTTGTCCGGCATGCTCTGCCAGATTTCCTGCAGGTATTCGTAGCAGATGCTGACCGTCGGGTGGTTGTCCACGCGCTGGTACCAGGCATTCGCGACGCCGTTGCAGCCGACTGTCTTGATGTAAAGGTCGACCGGGAGCTCGAACGGGCTGAAGATCTTCTGCACCATCTCGAGCGCCTGGCGCCGCTTGATCATCTCGTAGACCCGTTGATGCATCGGGTTGTCCGGCGGGACGTATTCGACGTGGATCGGCCCCGATGGGGCTTCCGGCGCGATCACGAAGGTATCGGCGGCTGCGCCCTCGAGCGGGAGCGGCACGCTGGCGACATAGAGCTTGTCGTTGACGCGAAAGATGAGGGCGCTCGGGCCGAGATAACGTGCGTTGAGGGACTTGATGCTGTCCGTGGCGCCGGCCTTCGCGGCGCCGCGAACGACCTGAAACGTCCGCCCGTCGATGAGCACGGCGTCATTGCCGAGGAGCTTCGACGTCACCTCTTCGGCCCGGCTGGCCGCGAAATTCGCGCACCCGAGACAGGTCAGCACGGCGGCAATGAGGGTCTTCCGCAGCGCGAGGCTGAGTATCGTCATGTCCGGTCCAGCGCTCAGGGGGACGGTCGCGTTTCGTGGGAGCGCGTCAACCGCGCCACCCCAGGGCGGGAGAGCCGCCGGCCCGGCTGATCGGCGGGGCATCGCCTCCGCGACGACCAGCCGGGACGCGCTTCACTTCGCTGCGGTCCAACCTTCGTCGAACGCCTTTTTCAGCCGGTAGTATGCGTAATCGGGATCATTGACGTAGACGATCCGATCGCGCAGGCCCTGCGGCTGCTGCCGGGCGATGTCGGAATCGCGCAGGCCCTGCGGCCGCTGACGCTCCACATCGAGGTCGCGCAGGCCCTGCGGCTGCTGACGCGCCACGTCGCTGTCGCGCAGACCTTGCGGCCGCTGACGCTCGACGTCGAGGTCGCGCAGGCCCTGCGGCTGCTGGCGCGCCACGTCGCTGTCACGCAGACCTTGCGGCCGCTGACGCTCGACGTCGGTGTCGCGCAGGCCTTGCGGCTGCTGGCGCGCCACGTCGCTGTCACGCAGGCCCTGCGGCCGCTGACGCTCGACGTCGAGGTCGCGCAGGCCTTGCGGCTGCTGACGCGCTACGTCGCTGTCGCGCAGACCTTGCGGCCGCTGACGCTCGACGTCGGTGTCGCGCAGACCTTGCGGCCGCTGACGCTCGACGTCGGTGTCGCGCAGGCCTTGTGGCTGCTGGCGCGCTACGTCGGTGTCGCGCAGCCCGCGCGGCCGTTGGCGCTCATAGTCCAACTGCGACTGACTGGCCATGTCCGTATCCCGCAGCCCCCGCGGCCGCTGGCGCTCCTCGTCCAACGTCGCGAATTCGCGTTCGCGCCCGCTGTTCGGATCGTAGATCGACAGAGCGTGCGGGGGAATCGGCGGATTGTCGGCGATGTACAGCTTGTCGCCGACGCGGAAAATGATGGCGCCCGGTCCGATCTCCCGTGCCCCCAGCTTGCCGATCTGGGCGGAGACATCGCCCTTGGCGGTCCCCGGCGTCATGTTGAACGTGCGCCCGTCGATCAGCAGGCTGTCATTCTTTCCAAGTGTGCGTGTAGCGTCTTGCGACTGCGCGAGCGCCGCGATCGGGACGCTCGAGGTCAGCGCGGCGGCGGCGACGGCGATCGCCGCATGGAATGCCGGGGATTTCATTGACAACCTCCTGTCGGGCAAGGTGAAAGACGGATTCGGGCACTCCATCCGTGGCACTGCCGGGCAAGGCGGTATTGTCTCGGTTTGCGCTGTTTGGTCGTTTCGTGCCGCAAGGCCGCCCGGCCCGGTCGCCGCGCAACTCTCACGTCGATGGATTGGCCCTGATCGGCAGCTTGCGCTCGTCACGACTAACATCACCGGCCGTGATGGCTCGCGCGCTATCGGTGATGCCTGCCGGTCAAAATAGAATTGGCAGGACGCGCCTGATTGCGGATCGCACCGCATTGCAAAATTGTTGGTTCGATAAGGAGCGTCGCACTCCAATGCAACGCTCGGGACTGAGGGCTTCCTCGATTTCGGACAAACCCAGAAGGAGCACGAAATGCGCGATATCCATCATGCATTGATCGCAACGGCCGTGATTGCTCTATCCGCTCTCACCGCGTCGACAGCTATCGCTCAATACGCGCCCGGGCCTTATGGCCCCTATCGCTACTACGGAGGACCCGCCCCGTATGCCGGGACGTACTACAGCTATGGTGCCGACCGGGCTAATCCAAGCTTGGCCCCGAACGGTTGGGATCAGGGGAACCCGCGCGATTTTCAGCTCCAAGGCAAACAATAGTTGCCCAATCGGTCTATTCCTCGACAGCCGTAAGGATTCCGAGCCCCGGCACGAAATGGCCGGGGCTCGACCGCAGCGCTCCGCCGAACATCTCCATTCCGCGCGGGGTCTACGACGCGAGTGGTAGCGCCTGCTGGCCTCGCGCGAGATGATGTTGATCGCACGTCCGCTGGACGCCCGGACAAAGAACGGAAGATTTCGACAATATCCGCAAGGTCATCCCTTTGCTGGTCAAGGCAGCACGCGAGCACCAGATGTTCGCCGCGTGCACCAACTGCAGGCAGACGGTGAGGTTCACCGTGCTAGGCACTGTGTCTCGAGCGCACTGAGGCGCGCGCAGGCTGTGCGGAGAGCCAGAGCGGCAGCGCAAGCGCATTCCGAGCGCGCCGGTATCCTGCTGGCGCCAACATGAGACCATCCAATACCTGGCGCAGGGCTTGGCTCATATACCCATGGTCCAATAGCTGCCCTTCTGGGAGGCGCTTATTGTGTGGCCAGCGCTCGAACCCCAGATGGCCCGCGTACGGGAGGCCACCATGCGTACCGCGTCAGTCGCTCGCCATCCGGCATTCTATCGCGGCCGCGTTTCCAGACTCCAACTGCTGATAGCGTTCTCCTCCTCGCTACGGCGCGCCGAACCGGTGAAGCTGGCCCCAGCCGCACTGGAGTACCAAGGGGCTCGCTCGGTCACCACGTTCCGGAAATCGTGGACCGGGGTCGCCGCTCAGCTCGCCGAGATCCATTGCGATGGGCCTCTCGAAGTGGATCTCACGGCCGAGCAGGCGCGGCTCTCGGTCGTGCTCGAGCAGGTGGGAGGTCGTCTCGAGGTTCGCGCGCGATGCTTGCCGGGTCGAACCGCAGTCCATGAAGTGGCGCGTCCTCTGAGTCTCGTCCCGGCGCGGCTGGAGGCCGTCGGACAAGCCGGACATATCCGCTTCATTCGTCACCTCGTCCTCGAGCTCGACGAGTCGAAGCTGGCCCGGATCTTCGGAGACGAGGTCGATCTCGCCCGTGCTTTCGCGCCGCGACTGATGTTCAGCGACCCGGGAATCATGCACCTGGCCCAGCTCTTCGCCGACGAGTGCGCGCGCGACGAGCCGCATTCGCTGCTCTATGGCGATACCCTGTCCCTCGCGCTTCTCCTCGGCTTGTCCGGCTTGAGCTCGTCCGAGCCCGGGCCGGCCCGGCAGGGTGCGCTGGCGCCCTGGCAACTCCGCCGCGTGACCGAGTACCTCGCGGCGCATCTGGCCGATGACGTTCAGCTCCAGACCGTGTCCGATCTGGTGAACCTGTCCCGCTCCTATTTCAGCCGGGCTTTCAAGAGCTCGACCGGCCTCGCTCCGCACCAATGGCTGCTGCAGGCGAGGATCGCCAAGGCCAAGCAGCTGCTCTTGGACACCCAGCTTCCGCTCGCGCAGATCGCGGTTGAGATCGGCTTCGCCGATCAGGCCCACTTCACCCGGACGTTCCGTCGCGCCGTCGGCCAGAGTCCGGGCGCCTGGCAGCGCGCGCGTTGCGCCTGATCGGCGGATCTTTCGACGTGCCACCGAGCCCTTGAGCGCGCGCCCGCGCTCAGGCAGATTGCGGCCTCCCTCCCCATCAACACGAAGCATGTCCCATGTATGTCGCGGATACCAAGCGCCTGCTGCACGCCGGCGCGAAGACAATGGCGGCGACCGCCGTCGACAAGGCGCGCGAGGCCGGCATCGCGATCTCGGTCGCGATCGTCGATGCGGGCGGTCACATGGTCGTGCTCGAGCGCATGGACGGCGGGCGCTTCCACACCGTGCACTCCTCGACCACCAAGGCGGTCTGCGCGGCATCGAACCGGCGCACCACCTCGGCGCGCGGTGCGCAGGCGCAGGAGCTCGACACCGCGCACGCGATCGGGCTTGCGCTCGCCGCCGGCGCGGAGCGCTGGACCGCAATGGAGGGCGGCTGCCCGATCTTCATGGGCGGCGACTGCATCGGCGGAATCGGCGTGTCGGGCGGCGATTGGCAGACCGACGAGCGGATCGCACGCGAGGCGGTCGAATCGATCGGTGCGAGCTGGAAGGCCGAAAAGTAGCTGATCGATCGCATCGTCATTCCGGAAGCCGACCGCAGCTCGGCTATCCGGAATCCAGCACCGCGCATCATGCTCGCGGCTGGATTCCGGGTTCGCGCGCTTCACGCGCGCCGCGGAATGACGCTTGGGCTTGGCCTACTCCGCCGGCTGCGCCGCGGCGCGCCGGCGGTTCTCGACCGCGAAGGCAAGCGCCGCAAAGCCGTAGACGCTGACCACCACCAGGCCGGCGCAGGCCGCGATCACCGCGAGCACCAGCGCAAAGCCACCGCGGTCGTGCAGGAGCGCGATCATCCCGACCGCGACCGCGGACGAGGTGAAGTTGAGGAAGTAGCGCACCGCGTAGATGCGGCCGCGCCAGGCGTCGGCAGTGAAGCGCGCCACCACGATGTCGCCGACCGTCACCTGGCCGTAGATCGCCGCCATCGAGATCGCGAGCGCGACGAGCAGGAGCGCGCCCGAGGCGTGCGCCGCCATCAGGATGCCGAAGAACTGCACGGTCACGACCGCGGCAAACAGCATCGGCGCGGAGATCCGCTCGACCAGCCGCCCGACAGCCACCTGCGCCAGCGCGCCGCACATGAACACCGCGGTTGCGAGCCCGCCGACCAGCATCAGGTTGACGTTGTTGCCGAGCTGCTCGTCCACGAGCTTGGGCAGCGCGACCAGAACGGTGTTGAACACGAGCCCGCTCATGATCGAGATGACGATGAACAGCAGGAACATGATCAGTCCGGTTCGCCATGAGACCGCGACCGGCGCAGTCGTCTTGCGCGTCGCGATGGTGTGGCGGTCGTCGGCGACGAGCGCCCGGTAGGCGATACCGGTCGCAATGCAGAGAACCGCCGGGACCAGAAAGGCAGCGCGCCAGCCGAGCCACGACGCGAGCAGCCCGGTGATGCCGGCCGCGAGCGCGACCCCGAGATTGCCGCAGACGCCGTTGAAGGCGAGCGTGCGCCCGCGCGCCTGGGAGATCTCGATCAGCATGGCCATGCCGACCGGATGGTAGATGGCCGCGAACACGCCGAGCGCGAACAGCGCGACCGCCATCACGGACAGGCCGGGGGCCGCGGCCGCGGCGAGCAGCGACAGCCCGCAGCCGACGAAGAACGCCACCATCATGTCGCGCCGGCTCCAGCGGTCGGCGAGCCAGCCGGCCGGCAGCGAGAACACGCCGAACGCCACGAACATCGCGGTGGACACCGCGATCAGCTCCGAATAGGGGCGCCGGTAGACGACCTCGAGGCCGATCACCACGGTCGGATAGATGCCCAGCACGAAATGGTCGATCGCGTGCGCCCAGTTGAGGAACCCGATCTGCAGGCGCTTCTGCGTGACGGCATGATGGTCAGTCGCGTCCATGGCAGGTCCCGGCGGTCTTCAGCCCAAGATGGGAGCGAGCTTGCTTTGAGTCGACCCGCACCCTACTCTTGCGCGTTTGCGATGTTCTGCCGATTTTCATCGCGTTTAGGCCATCCGGAACCGAGCGGGCCGTCACCATGGCCAGATTCAAGCAGATCGAGCTGCACGACACGTATGACGACGCCCCACGGCCGGTCGCCGCCATGGCCAAGTCCTTTGCCGACGGGTCCCACACCGCCGTGCACGAGCACGGCCGCGGCCAGCTCCTGCATGCGGTCACCGGCATCATGCGCATCGAGACCGCCGATGCCGCCTGGCTGGTCCC
>DASTZX010000238.1:0-14893 GCA_035764045.1 Xanthobacteraceae bacterium
GGTGAGCGCGTCGGCGAGCATCGCGTCGGGGCCGATGGTGAGCGGGTTCACCACCATGCCGGACTCGAACTTCTTCACCTGGCGGACCTGGGCGGCCTGCAGCTCGGGCTCGAGATTGCGGTGGATGACGCCGATGCCGCCCGCCTGGGCCATGGCGATGCCCATGTGGGCCTCGGTGACCGTGTCCATGGCGGAGGCGATGATCGGGATGTTGAGGGCGATCTCGCGGGTGATGCGGCTGCGCACATCGACCTCGGACGGCAGCACGTCCGACAGGCCCGGTTTCAGCAGCACATCATCGAAAGTGAGCGCTTCGCGCGGGGCACCATTCACGGCCATTTGCCAACTCCCGTTCGCCCGCGGCGAGAAGCTCTTCACGCCGGTTGCGGGTGAAGATCGCCCGATTGCGGCGGAGGCTGTCCGGCGCGAATCAAGGCCCGCTTTTGGGTTGGCGACGGTGCATAGCACGCGGAAGGGCCCATGCCTAGGCCATTGGGACGGCTGCGCCGAGCGGCATTAACGGCTGCTGTCCCCCGCGTCATGCCCGGCCCTGGGCCGGGCATCCACGTCTTTCTTGCCGTGCCGAAGGCGTGGATGGCCGGGACAAGCCCGGCCATGACGAGGCGTGTAACCCACAGCGGATATCTGCCTCCCACCCGCGTCATGCCCGGCCTTCTGCCGGGCATCCACGTCTTGAGGCCTGCCGAAGGCGTGGATGGCCTGATAAACCGGCGTCATGCCCGGCCTTGCGCCGGGCATCCACGTCTTGAGGCCGTGCCGAAGGCGTGGATGGCCGGGACAAGCCCGGCCATGACGGGGCGAGCAACCCACAGCCGGCATTCGGCTCCGCCATATTTCCGCGGCTTTCCGTTCAGATTCCAGTGACTTCCGTTCAGCCTGCATTAAGCCGCAAAAGCGCGTAGTTTGGCCATGATACGATCGGGGGCCGAGGGAGGACTTTCATGCACCGCGTTCTGAGCCGCGGTCTGGCGCTGCTGGCGCTGGCCTGCACTGTCCTTGTGGTGGTGGCGCCGCCCGCCTCTGCGCAGTCGCAGACGCCCGCCTCTGCGCAGTCGCAGAAGCGGGTCGCCCTGGTGATCGGCAACGCCGCCTATACCCAAGGGGCGCTGCCGACCACGGCGAACGACGCCGGCCTCGTCGCCCAGACTTTGCAGGCCGCCGGCTTCGACGTGGTGGGGGCGCGCGATCTCGACGGCGACACGCTGCGCCATGCGCTGCACGACTTCATGCAGAAGGTCTCCGCCTCCGGCCCCGACACGGTGGCGATGGTCTATCTGGCCGGCTACGGCATGCAGCTCGCCGGGGAAAACTACTTCCTGCCGGTCGACGCCAACGTGACGCGCGACACCGACCTGCCGGTCGAGGGCGTGCGCATCGGCGACTACATCCATCAGCTCGCCGGACTGCCGCTGCGCAGCGGCATCGTCGTCATCGACGCGGCGCGGCAGAACCCGTTCAAGCTCGGCGGAAACCCGATCGCCGGCGGACTCGCTTTGGTCGAGCCCGAGCCCAACATGCTGGTCGCCTACAACGCGGCGCCCGGCACGGTCGGCCCGAACGAGCCCGGCCCGTACGGCGCCTACGCCCAGGCGCTGGCCGAGACGATCCGCGAGGGCGGCCTGCCGCTGCCCGAGCTGTTCAACCGGGTGCGCCTGCGGGTCAACGAGCTCACCAAGGGCGCGCTGGTGCCGTGGGATGCGCAGCACGTGCAGACCGACTTCGTGTTCTTCGAGCGCGCCCCCGATGCGCCGCAGGCGGCGCCCCCGGCCGAGGTCACAGCGGCGATGACGCGGCCGATCCGCGAGTTCGATGCGCACGACGCCTATGCGGCGGCGCTCGAGCGCGACACGATGCAGGGCTACGACGAATTCCTGGAAGCCTTTCCGCGCGATGCGATGGCGCCGCGGGTGCGCGCGCTCATCGCGGCGCGGCGCGAGGCGATCGTGTGGCGGCGGACCTATCGGGCCGATACGCCGAATGCCTACTGGTCGTATCTGCGGCGCTATCCGGACGGACCGCATGCGTGGGATGCGCGACGCCGGCTCGCGGCGCTCGCGGCCGCGCTCGAGCCGCCGCCCGCCTTCGCGATGTTCGATTACGATGTCCCGCCGCCGCCCCCGGACGAGTTCGTCTACATCCGCCGCCCGGTGATCGTGTTCGACGATCCGATCTATGCCTTCGCGCCGCCGCCCCCGCCGCCGGTCTACTTCCTGCCGCCGCCGGAGCCGGACTTCGTCGTGCTGCCGCCGCCCCCGCCGCCGGTCGGCGTCTTCATCCTGCCGACGCCGGCCTTCGTGGTGATGCCGCGCTATGTTCGCCCGCCGGCCTATGTGCGGCCGCCGCCGAACAACATCATCTTCGCCAACATCCACAACACGACCGTGATCAACACGGTGATCAACAACCCGGCGCCTGCGGCCGGTGCGGCTGCGGTCGCGCCCGGCGCGATCGCGCCGTCGGGCGCGGCCGGCACGCGGCCCGGTGGCGCGGCCGCGGTCGCGGCAGTGGCGACCGCGACGCCTGCCCTGCCGCCGTCGGTGCAGCAGAAGGCGAGCCTCATCCAGCAACAGGGACTGAAAGGTCCGCAAGGACTGACGAGCCCGCGCGGCGCCGTTCCGCCGGGTGCGCCGGGAGCGCCGCCGCAGGCGAACCTGCCGCAACAAAACCGGCTGCAGCCGCTGCCCGGAGCGGGCGGCGCGCCGCTGCCGAAGTCGAACCTGCCGCCGCCTCCGTCCGGGCCGGTGACGAATACGCAGCCGAACCTCGCGCCGAGGCCAGGCCAGCCGGGCGGTCCCGCCGCGGCCTTGCCGAAAACGCTGCCGGCGCCACCGCCGTCCGGTCCGCAGGGCCCGGGTCAGCACCCGCCGGCGATCACGAACACGCAGCCCAATGGTGTGCCGCCCCACCCGGGTCAGCCCGGCGGTCCGGCCGCCGCATTGCCGAAAACCAACACGCTGCCGCCGCCACCGCCCGGCCCGCAAGGTCCCGGCCGTGGACTGCCGCCGCAGGTCGCGCCGCATGCGCCGCCGCCACCGCCGCCGGTGGCGAACAGGCCGCCGTCGCCGCCGCCCACCATCAACCGGCCGCCTCCGCCGCCACCGGCCGTGCATCACGTCCCGCCGCCGCCTGCGGTGGTCAACCGGCCGCCGCCGCCAGTGGTGAACCGGGCGCCGCCTCCGCCACCGCCCGTGGTGCATCACGCGCCGCCGCCACCTCCGCCGGTGGTCAATCGGCCGCCGCCCCCGCCGCCGGTCGCGAGCCGGCCGCCGCCTCCGCCGCCGCGGCCTGCGCCGCCACCACCGCCGCGACCGCCTGCACCGCCACCGCAAGCCGCGAAGCCGCCGCCGCCGCAGGCCGCCAAGAAGTGCGTGGTCGAGAACGGCAAGCAGGTGTGCAGGTAGCAGGTGTGTCGACGTCATGGCCGGGCTCGTCCACGTCATGGCCGGGCTTGTCCCGGCCATCCACGTCTTCCAGCTTGCCGATCGGCAAAGACGTGGATGCCCGCGACAAGCGCGGGCATGACGGCGAGGTAAACCTACTCCACCGAGATGTTGGCGAACTTCACCACCTTGGCCCACTTCCCGGTCTCGTCGGCGAGGAGCTTGCCGAACTCCTGCGCGGACATCGGCATCGGCGTGCCGCCGAGCTGGGCGACGCGCTCCTGCATCTTCGGGTCGGCCAGCGCCGCCTTCACGGCCTTGTTGAGCGTCTCGACCGCTTCCTCCGGCATGCTCTTGGGCCCGGAGATGCCGTACCACACGCTCGCCTCGTAGCCCGGAACGGTGTCGGAGATGCTCGGCACGTCGGGCAACGCCTTCGAACGCTGCGCCGTGGTGATGCCGAGCGCGCGCAGCTTGCCTTCGCGCACGAAGCCGAGCACGCCCGGGATGTTGTCGAACAGCACCTGCACCTTGCCGCTCAGGAGATCCGGGTAGACGGCGGCCGAGCCGCGATACGGCACGTGCACCATCTGGACGCCGGTCATCGCCTTGAACAGCTCGCCCGACATGTGCACCGACGTGCCGTTGCCCGAGGATGCGAACGAGAGCTCGCCCGGATGCGCCTTGGCGTAGGCGATGAACTCGGCGACCGTATGCACCGGCAGCGAGGGCGGCACCACCATGACGTTGGCGAGCCGCATCAGTCCGGCGACCGGCGTCGACTCCTTCAAGAAGTCGAACGGCAGATGCTTGTAGAGCGAGGTGCCGATCGCATTGTTGGGCGCGACGAACATGACGGTGTAGCCGTCGGGCGCCGACCTGAGCACGTAGTTCGCCGCGATCATGCCGCCCTGGCCGGTGCGATCCTCGATGACGAACTGCTGGCCGAGGTGGTTGCCCATCCACTCGCCGAACACCCGGGCCGTGGTGTCGTTCGGGCCGCCGGCCGCGAATCCGACCACCCAATGCACCGGACGGGTCGGGAACTTGTCGGCGGCGCCGGCGAGCGTGGCGAGGCCGATCAGGCCGAGCAGCGGAACGAGCAGGCGTAGGACGCGCATCGCAATTCCTCCCACACTGAGTTTTCCCAAGGTTGAGCCATTTGCCGGACGCCAGCAAGGCCCCGCCCTTGGCCCGGTCGCGTCCTTCCGCTAGTGAGAAGCATGCTCGCGCGCCTCGAATCTCCCCGTCCGCAATGACCCGTGAACGTCTGGTGCCGCTGATCGTCGCGGTCGCGCTGTTCATGGAGAACATGGATTCGACCGTGATCGCCACATCGCTGCCGGCGATCGCGCGCGACATCGGCACCGACCCGCTCGCGCTCAAGCTCGCGGTCACGACCTATCTGCTGGCGCTCGCGATCTTCATTCCGGCGAGCGGCTGGACCGCCGACCGGTTCGGCGCGCGCACGATCTTCCGCACCGCCATCGCGGTGTTCATGATCGGCTCGATCGGCTGCGCACTGTCGCAGTCGCTGCATCATTTCGTGATCGCGCGCTTCCTCCAGGGCATGGGCGGCGCGATGATGACGCCGGTCGGACGGCTGGTGCTGGTGCGAAGCATCGACAAGCGCCGGCTGGTGGATGCGATGGCCTGGGTGTCCATCCCGGCGCTGGTCGGTCCGGTGATGGGGCCGCCGCTTGGCGGATTCATCACCACGTATCTGTCGTGGCACTGGATCTTCCTCATCAACATTCCGATCGGGCTCGTCGGAATCGTGCTCGTCACCCGCTACATCGAGAATATCCGCGCCGAGCTGCGCGAGCCGTTCGACCCGCTCGGCATGCTGCTCGCCGGGCTCGGCATCGCCGGCGTCGCATTCGGCCTGACCGCCCTCGGCGCCAAGGGCTTTCTGCCGACCGGGCTGCTCATCGCGATGATTGCCGGCGGCGCGGTGTGCATCGGCCTCTACATGCTGCATGCGCGCCGCGTGCCGGTGCCGGTGATCGACCTGTCGCTGTTCCGGCTGCCCGGCTTCCGCGCCGGGGTCGCGGGCGGATTCGTGTTTCGCGTCGGCGCCGGCGCCCTGCCCTTCCTGCTGCCGATGATGCTGCAGGTCGGCTTCGGCAAGACCCCGTTCGAGTCCGGCCTGATCACGTTCGCGACCGCGGTCGGCGCCATGAGCATGAAATCTGCGGTCGCCACCATCCTGCGCCGGTTCGGCTACCGCAACGTGCTGACCTGGAACGCATTCATCGCCTCCGCCATGGTCGCCGCCTGCGCCCTGTTCACGGCGCACACCTCGATCTTCATCATGTTCGCCGTCCTGTTCGCCGGCGGCTTCTTCCGTTCGCTGCAGTTCACCAGCGCGATGACGATCGGTTTTGCCGATGTCGATCCGCATCGCATGAGCCGCGCCACGTCGCTGGCCGCCGTGTGCCAGCAGCTCTCGGTGTCCGCCGGCGTCGCGCTCGGCGCGCTCACGGTGGAGCTGGTGGTCCAGTCGCGCGGTGAGAGCGTGATCGGCGAGCGGGATTTCGCGCCCGCGTTCCTGCTCGTGGCCGCCATCTCGGCGCTGTCGGTGTTCGTGTTCGCGCGGATGTCGAAGGAGACCGGCGCCGAGCTCATCGACCGCCGGCACGCCGCGGCCGAGCCGCTGAAGGAAAGGGCCGAGGCGACCGCCAAGGACCAGGCGGCGGCGCCGGGGCTGACGTCGTGAACCCCGGGCGGCGCCGCCTGCTGCGCTGCGCGCTCGGCGCCGCGGCGCTCCCGCTCGCGCCGCGCATCGCGCCGGCACAGGCCTACCCGGACCGGCCGGTGCGCATCATCGTCGGGTTTCCGGCCGGGGCCGGCGCCGATCTCGCTGCCCGGCTCGCCGGCCAGTGGCTCTCGCAACGACTCGGCCAGCCGTTCGTCGTCGAGAACCGGCCGGGTGCCGGCGGCAACATCGGCGCCGAGCTGGTCGCACACGCCGCGCCCGACGGCTACACATTGCTGCTCATCAACTCGTCGAACGCCATCAACGCGGCGCTCTACGCTGACCTCAAGTTCAACCTGATCCGCGATATCGCGCCGGTCGCGGGCCTGTTTCGCGGACCGTTCGTGATGGTGGTCAATCCGTCGTTCCCGGCCAAGAGCTTCGGCGACCTGATCGCCTACGCCAAGACCCATCCGGGCAAGATCAACATGGCGTCGGCCGGAATCGGCAGCGCGCCGCATCTCGCCGGCGAGCTTCTCAAGTCGATGACCGGCATCGACATGGTGCACGTGCCCTATCGCGGCGTCAGCCCGGCGCTGACCGATCTCCTCGCCGGCCAGGTGCAGATGATGTTCGCCTCGCTGCCGTCGGCGCTCGGCTACATCCGCGACGGCAAGCTGCGCCCACTGGCGGTGACCGGCACGGCGCGCTGGAGCGCGCTGCCGGATGTGCCGGCGGTGGCGGAAAGCCTGCCCGGCTACGAGGCGAGCGCCTGGTTCGTGATCGGCGCGCCGCGCAACACGCCGGCGGCGATCGTCGACCGGCTCAACCGGGAGACCAATGCCGGCCTCGCCGATCCGCAAATGACCGCGCGGCTCGCCGCGCTCGGCGGCGCGGTGCTCACCGGCTCGCCCGCCGACATGGCGCGGCTGATCGCCGATGAGACCGACAAGTGGGGTAAGGTGGTCAGGGCCGCCCACATCAAGGCGGAGTGAGATTTGCGCGCGCCCCTGCCCCCTCATCCTGAAGCACGCCCCGTCATCCTGAGGTGCGAGCGAAGCGAGCCTCGAAGGACGACGGCCCAAGAGCCGCCGCTTGCTCGCTTCTTGCACCACCCCGGCCGATCATCCTTCGAAGCTCGGCGCTCCGCGCCGAGCGCCTCAGGATGACGGGACTGGGTTGCTGAAGGACGCCTCACCAATGACCATCTTCCTCGACGAAGCGACCGTGATGCGGCTGGTCGGCATGAGCGACGCGCTCGATGCGACCGAGGAGGTGTTTCGCGAGGCGGGCCAGGGGAACGTCACCAACGTGCCGCGCGTGCGCGCGCCGCTCAACGACGGCACGCTGCGGATCACCGCCGCGGTGCTGAATTATCGCGGCTACTACGGCGTCAAGGTCTCCAGCACCACCGTGTTCGGCCGCAACGCGGGCCGGGTGTTCTGCCTCTACAGGGAGGACGGCGGCGAGCTATGCGCCATCGTGCAGGTGTTCGCCATGGGCGCACTGCGCACAGGCGCGGCAAGCGGGGTCGCGACGCGCCACCTCGCCAACGACGACGCCCGCGTGCTCGGGGTCATCGGCAGCGGACGGCAGGCGAGGACGCAGGTCGAGGCGATCGCGCGGGTGCGCCCGATCGGCGAGGTGCGCGCGTTCAGCCGGAGCGCGGAGAACCGGGCGCAGTTCTGCCAGGACATCACCGCCCGGCTCGGGATCGCGGCACAACCTGTGGAGACGGCGCGCGAGGCGGCTACCGGCTGCGACGTCGTGGTGACGTCGACGACCGCAACCGCCCCGGTGCTGCTCGGGGAATGGCTCTCCCCCGGCACGCACGTCAATGCGATCGGGGCCAATTACGAGAACCGCCGCGAGCTCGATTCCGCCGCGGTCGCCCGCGCGCGTTTCATCGCTACCGACGACACCGAGCAAGTCCGGTACGAGGCGACCGACCTGGTGGCGCCGGTGAAGGAAGGACTGTTGAGCTGGGACCGGGTCGTGCCGCTCGGCGACGTGGTCGCCGGGCATGTCACGGGCCGGGCCGCGAAGGAGGACATCACGCTCTACAAGTCCCTGGGCGTCGCCATCGAGGACGTGGCGCTCGCGATCCGGGCGTTCGAGAAGGCCAAGGCCGAAGGGATCGGCACGCCGCTGCCCGACCTCTCGGGCTGAACGTCCGCGCGCGTCGGGGCGCGGCGAACCGCTCACGACGGCTTCGCGTCCTGTTCCCGGAACCCCATCGCCAGCACGTAGAGCTCGGCTGAATCCGCCCGGCTCGCGGCCGGCTTGACGTGCTTCACCGTCGCGAAGCTGCGCTTGAGCTCGGCCAGGAGCGCGCCTTCGGTGCCGCCCTGCAGCACCTTGCACAGGAAGGCCCCGCCGGGGCGCAGCACCTCGCGGGCGAACATCGCGGCGGTCTCGGCCAGCGCCATGATCTTGAGGTGGTCGGTCTTGCGATGGCCGGTCGCGTTTGCCGCCATGTCGGACAGCACCACGTCGGCCGGGCCGCCGAGCAGCGCTTTCAGGCGGTCGGGCGCTTCGTCGGCCATGAAATCGAGATGCAGGGCATCGACGCCGGCGATGGGATCGAACTCCAGGATGTCGATCGCGACCACGCGGCCGCGCCCGCTGTCGGCGCCGACCCGCCGCGCCGCGATCTGGCTCCAGCCGCCGGGCGCCGCGCCGAGATCGACCACACGGCCGCCCGGCTTGAGCAACCGGTACTTGTCGTCGATCTCGATCAGCTTGAAGGCGGCGCGCGAGCGCAGTCCCTCGCGCTTGGCGCGCGCCACGTAGGGATCGTTGAGCTGGCGTTCGAGCCAGAGCTTGGAGGAGACCGAGCGGCCCTTGCCGGTGCGCACGCGCACCGCGAGATCGCGGCCGGTGCGCTTCGCGCCGGTCCGCTTCGCACCCTTGCTCATCGCGGCGTTCCGCTCACGACAGGCGGTCCCAGACGCCGTCGTTGCGCATCATCTCGACCAGCATGCCCTCGCGCAGGCCGCGGTCGGCGACGCGCAGCCGCTGGCACGGAAAGGCGCGGCGGATCGCCTCGAGAATGGCGCAACCGGCGAGCACCAGGTCGGCACGCTCGGCACCGATGCACGGATTGGCGATGCGCTCGTCGTACGACATCGCGATCAGCCGCTCCGTCACGTCCGTCACCTGCCCGTCGAGCAGCCAGCAGCCGTCCACGCGCCGGCGATCGTAGCGCGGCAGGTCGAGATAGACGCCCGCGACCGTGGTGACCGTCCCGGACGTGCCGAGCAGATGCATGCGGGCGAGATCGCCGTGATGCGCGGCGGCGAACTTGGCGATCTGCCCCGCAACCTCGGCCACCATCGCCTCGAACACCGCGCGGGTGACGGTGACGCCGCCGTGGCGTTCGGCCAGCGTGACGACGCCGACGGGAATCGAGACCCAGCCCTCGATCTTCGGCAGCGGCGGGCCGCCCCGCGCGGGCACGCAGCGCCCGAGCCGGACGAGCTCGGAGGAGCCGCCGCCGATGTCGAACAGGATCACGCCCTCGGTCTCGGGATCGATGAGCGGCGTGCAGCCGGTCGCGGCCAGCGAAGCTTCGGTCTGCCGATCGATGATCTCCAGGTCGAGGCCGACCTCGTGCAGGATACGGGCGCGGAACTCGTCGCCGTTCTCCGCCGCGCGGCAGGCCTCGGTCGCAATCAGCCGGGCGCGCCCGGCATGGCGCAGGCGCATCTTGTCCCGGCACACGCTGAGCGCGGAGACCGCCCGCTCGATCGCGGCCTCGCTGATTCGTCCCGACGCGGAAACGCCCTCGCCGAGCCGGATGATGCGGGAGAATGCGTCGATGACCCGAAAACCCTGTCCGGCGGGACGCGCCACCAGCAGGCGGCAATTGTTGGTGCCGAGATCGAGCGCCGCGTAGGTGGCGCCCGGCTCGTCCAAGCCGCGCGTGCGCGCATATGGGCTACGACCCCGCCGGACGCGGCTGCGCCGCGCCCGATCGAGCCAAGGGTCGAGGCCGCCGGTTGTCCGGGCCTCGTCGTCCATCACAGCCTTCCTGCCGCGCCGGAGCCCCCTTCCGGGTCTCGACAATCACGGCCCGTGTTTCACAATCGATCGGGATCGAGTGTAACAGCGTGGAGGCCCGGCGCAACATACCTGCTCGGCGGCCATTGCCGGGAACGCCAAGTTCGCCTTGTCGAAGCCGCAAGCCTCCTCTATGGGCTCGCTTTCGCGCCTCCGTTAACTTTACACTGGCGCGCCTTCCCCACCGTCACCCGATCGAGCGGCAACCCCATGAATCTCCGCACCCATCCCGATGCCTGGACGACCGAGACCGCCGCGATCGGCGAGCCCCTGCTGCGCAGCGAGGATCCGAAGCTCGTGCGCGGCGAAGGCCGCTATACCGACGACCTGCAGCTCGAGCGCCAGGCCCATTGCGTCGTCGTGCGCAGCCGGGTCGCGCATGGCGTCATCCGCGCGATCCGCACCGACGCGGCGCGCAAGATGCCGGGGGTGCTCGCGGTCTATACCGGGGCCGATCTCACCGCCTATGGCCCGCTCAAGTCGAGTTTGCCGTTCAAGAGCCGCGACGGCTCGGAGATGCGCCACACCGGGCGGCCGGCGCTCACCACCGACAAGGTGCGATTCGTCGGTGACCCGTATGCCTGCGTGATCGCGGAGACGCTCGCCCAGGCCAAGGACGCGGCCGAAGCGATCGAAGCCGACATCGAGCCGCTGCCCGCCGTGGTCGCGCCGCCGGGAGCGGCCGGCGAACAGGCGCCGCAGCTCTACGACGATGCACCCACCAACACCGCGCTCGACTTCCATTATGGCGACAGCGGCAAGGTGGCGGCGGCGTTCGCCAATGCGGCGCATGTGACCAAGATCGAGCTCGTCAACAGCCGCGTGGTGGTCAATCCGCTCGAGCCGCGCGCCGCGGTCGGCCTCTACGACGAGGCGAGCGGACGCTGGACGCTGCACACCGGCAGCCAGGGCGTCATGGGGATGAAGGCGCAGCTCGCCTTCGTGCTCGGCGCCCAACCCGACAAGGTGCACGTGCTCACCGGCAATGTCGGCGGCTCGTTCGGCATGAAGGCCTCGGTCTATCCCGAATATGTCTGCGTGCTGCATGCTGCGCGTTCGCTCGGCCGGCCGGTCAAATGGACCGACGAGCGCTCGACGAGCTTCCTGTCGGACAATCACGGGCGCGATCACCTGCAGACGGTCGAGCTCGCGCTCGACGCGGAAGGACGCCTGCTCGCCCAGCGGCTCACCGGCTATGCCAATCTCGGCGCCTACATGGGCACGATGGCGCCGCAGCCGCCGACGCTCAACATCGTGCGCAACGCCGCGAGCCTCTACCGCACGCCGCTGATGGAGGTCTCGACCCGCTGCGTCTTCACCAACACCACCTTCGTGAGCCCCTATCGCGGCGCCGGCCGGCCGGAGGGCAACTATTTCACCGAGCGCGCGCTCGACGTGGCGGCCGCCGAGATGGGCATCGACCGCATCGCGCTGCGCCGCCGCAACCAGATCACCCCGCGCGAGCTACCCTACGCGGCCGCCTCGGGCATGACCTACGACTCGGGCGATTTCCCCGCCGTGTTCAAGCAGGCGCTCGAGCTCGCGGACTGGAAGGGCTTTTCCGCGCGCCGGCGCGAATCGAAGAAGCGCGGGATGCTGCGCGGCATCGGGGTCGGATGCTATCTCGAGGTGACGGCGCCGGCGAACAAGGAGATGGGCGGCATCCGCTTCGAGGCGGACGGCAGCGTCACGGTGTTCACCGGCACGCTCGACTATGGCCAGGGCCATGCGACGCCGTTCGCCCAGGTGCTGAGCGAGAAGCTCGGCGTTCCGTTCGGCCGCATCCGCCTGGTGCAGGGCGACAGCGACGTGCTGCTCGCCGGCGGCGGCACCGGCGGCTCGCGCTCGATGATGAACTCGGGCGCCGCGATCGTCGAGGCCGCCGCCAAGGTCGTCGAGCAGGGCAAGGTGATCGCCTCGCACGTGCTGGAGACGGCGGTCGGCGACATCGAGTTTGCCGACGGGCGCTTCACGGTCGCCGGCACCGATCGCGGCATCGGCATCACCGAGCTCGCCGACAAGCTGCGCGCCGGCTTCAAGCTGCCGCCCGACGCCCCGCAGTCGCTCGACGTCAGCCATGTGAGCAACGGCGTGCCGTCCGCGTTCCCGAACGGCTGTCACGTCGCCGAGGTCGAGATCGATCCGAACACGGGCCTGAGCGCGGTGGTGAAGTACACCTCGGTCAACGACTTCGGCACGGTGATCAATCCGATGCTGGTGGAAGGCCAGGTGCACGGCGGCGTCGTGCAGGGCATCGGCCAGGCCATGCTGGAGCGCACCGTGTACGACGACGAGGGGCAGATGCTCACCGGCTCGTTCATGGACTATTGCCTGCCGCGTGCGGTCGACGCGCCGCCGTTCGTGACCGCGTCTCATCCGGTGCCGGCGAAGACCAATCCGCTCGGCGTCAAGGGCTGCGGCGAGGCGGGCTGCGCCGGTGGCCTCGCCTCGGTGATGAATGCGATCGCCGACGCGCTCTCCGAGTTTGGCATCCGCCACATCGACATGCCGGCGACGCCGGAGAAGGTGTGGCGGGCGATCCAGGACGCGAAGGCCGCCCAGGCCAAGTAGCGTGATGCGCCGCATCAAATAAGCGCGGTCATCGTCCCGCGAAACCCGGCCATGACGCCGTTAACTAGGTTCACCTCCGCCGTCATGCCCGCGCTCGTCGCGGGCATCCACGTCTTTGCCGATCGCAAGCTGGAAGACGTGGATGGCCGGGACGAGCCCGGCCATGACGTGGACGAGCAGGTTCACCTCCGCCGTCATTCCCGCGCACGTCGCGGCCATCCACGTTTTTGCGGACCGGCAAGCTGGAAGACGTGGATGGCCGGGACGAGCGGGCAATGACGCCCTTCTCGCAAGACAGCGGCCGCGAGGATCAGCCGAACTGTCGGATTTGCCGCCGGGCATCGGCGTGCGGTGTCGCTTGCGGAACCGCGGAATGACGTCCCGGTTTATTCCTCAATCAGCGGAGATCGACAAGGGGTCCGGGATGGAACCCAGCAACAGGAGGCCGCAATGGCAGGCCAGGACGGCGACCCGCGCCATCATACGCAGAAAATGACGCAACGGCTGCAGGACACCATCGCGCACCTGCGCGAGGACGTGAAGAAGGTCGACGAGCCCCAGCTCAAGGCCATGTTCGAGACATCGGCCGAGGTGCTGGGCGGACTGGTCAAGGCATTCAAGGATTACGAGCAGAAGAACGAGCCGGCATGGCGGAAGTGACTGTCGGGGCGGCGGTGGGAGCCATTTCGAACCCGAGAGGAGCTTGCAATGGAGCAGGAGTTCGAGGGAACGCGTCGCGGTTTCGCGCAGGTCGCCGGCGCCGCCGGCCTGGTCGCGCTCGGCGGACTGTGGACGCCCGCCGGGGCGGCGGAGCGCAAGACGCAGAACAAGACGCAGAACAAGGCGCAGAACAAGACGCAGAAAGCGAAGACAAGCGGCAACGCACAGGAGGAGGAACAACCGCCGGTCACGCCGCCCGAAGATCTGATGCGCGAGCACGGCGTGCTCGACCGCACGCTGCTGATCTACGACGCCGCGCTGCGCAAGTTCGACGCCAATGAGGAGTTCGATCCCGCGGCGATCACGCAATCGGCGCAGGTGATCCGCGACTTCATCGAGAACTATCACGAGAAATCGGAGGAGCAGCAGGTCTTCCCCCGCTTCCAGAAGGCGAACCAGATGGTCGAGCTCGTGCAGGTTCTGCTGGCGCAGCACCAGGCCGGCCGCAAGGTGACGGCCACCATCCTGCGCCTTGCCCCCAACAGCCGCGCGCCAGAGGCACGTGGCGAGCTCGTCAGGTCCATGCGCGACTTCATCGCCATGTACCGCCCGCACGCCGCGCGCGAGGATACGGAGCTCTTTCCCAAGCTGCGAAAGGTCGTCTCGCCGAACGAGTTCGACGCGATGGCGGAGGATTTCGAGCGCGAGGAGCACCGCCTGTTCGGCGAGGACGGGTTCGAGAAGATGGTCGACCGCGTGGCGCAGATCGAGCGCATGGTCGGCATCAACGATCTGTCCAAGTTCACCCCGAGCTAGTGCCGGGGTGCGTCGCCATCAGCGGCCATGACGTGGTATCCATGCGGGGTCCCGGGAGATACGCATGGAAGCGTTCATCTGCACCGCCTGCGGCACGCAATATGCCCCAAGCGAGAAGCCGCCACCGCAATGCACGATCTGCGAGGAGGAGCGTCAGTACGTCCCGGCCACGGGCCAGGGCTGGACCACGCTGAAATCGCTCGCCGCGCGCGCATTCAACGCCTACCGCCAGCACGAGCCGGGCGTGATCGGCATCGGCACCCAGCCGAATTTCGCCATCGGGCAGCGCGCGCTGCTGATCCGGACGCCGCACGGCAATATCCTGTGGGACTGCATCGCGCTCATCGACGACGCGACGATCGCGCTGATCCGGGGCCTCGGCGGTCTCGCCGGGATCGGCATCTCGCATCCGCACTTCTACACCACCATGATCGAATGGAGCCGCGCCTTCGGCGGCGTGCCGATCCATCTGCATGCCGCGGACCGCGAGTGGATCATGCGGCCCGATGCGGCGATCAAGCTGTGGGAGGGCGACACGCTTGCGCTGCTGCCGGACGTGACGATGATCCGCGGCGGGGGCCATTTCCCGGGCGGCAGCATGCTGCACTGGGCGAAGGGCGCCGGCGGACGCGGCGTGCTGTGCTCCTCCGACATCGCGACGGTGACGACGGACCGCAAGTTCCTC
>DASTZX010000239.1:0-10990 GCA_035764045.1 Xanthobacteraceae bacterium
AAAGAAGATCGCCGGCGTGGTCGCCTGGGACTTTCCGATGGCGCGCATCGCGGACCGCGCGGGGGTCGATTTCATCTCGGTCGGCGACTCGGTGGGCGTCAACCTGTATGGCCACGCCAATCCGCTCGAGGTCACGCTCGACGAGATGGTGGTGGTGTGCAAGGCGGTGCGCCGCGGCACGACCCGCGCCTTGGTGAGCTGCGATCTTCCCTTCGGGCCGGTGCAGCAGGGCGTCGACAGCGCGCTCGCGGCGGCGATCCGACTGGTCAAGGAAGGCGGCGCCGACATCGTCAAGGTCGACGCGGCGGCGGACTTTCCCGACAGCGTCCGCGCCCTGGTCCGCGCCGGCATTCCGGTGTTCGCGCAGTTCGGCCTGACCCCGCAGACCGCCCTCAAGTTCGGCATCCCGTATGGGGCGCAATCGGCGCCCGGCGCGCTGGCCTCGCCCGCGCTGACGAAGCAGCTGATCGAGGAGGCAAAACTTCTCGAAGCGGCCGGCGCCGCGATGCTCGACTTCACCAATTCGGGGCCGGTCGCCGGCGCGGCAGTCGTCGAGGCGGTGAAGATTCCCGTGATCGGCGGGTTCGGCGGCGGGCCATGGCTCGATGGACGCGTGCGGCTCGTGCACACGGCGATCGGCTACGGCGAGAAATGGCTCGACGCCAAGACCGACACCTATGCCAACACCGCCAAGGCGGCGCTCGCGGCCTTCACAACGCTGATCGCCGACGTTCGTGCGGCGCGCCAGATCAAAGGTTGATGCATGGCCACGGCGGTCATCGACGGCATCGACACGCGCTACGAGGTGATCGGCAGCGGTCCGCCGCTGCTCATGTACGCGCCCGGCGGATTCGACGCGACGATCGAGAAATGGTCGACGCAAGGTGTGTACGCCAAGATCAAGCTGCTCGACCATCTGCCGAAGAAATACACCTGCATCGTGTTCGATCGCCGCGAATGCGGTCAGTCCGGCGGCCGGGTCGAGCGCGTGACCTGGGCGGATTACGTCGCCCAGGGCACGGGTCTGCTCGACCATCTCGGCATCGCCCGCGCCCACATCATGGGCGGCTGCATGGGATGCTGCCCTGTGGCGGCCTTCGGAGTGGCGCATCCCGAACGCGTGCTGAGCATGATCCTGTTCTGGCCGGTGGGCGGCGCGAAGTATCGCATCTCGAGCCACCAGCGCTTCGCCGAGCACCTCGCCTTCGTGGCGCAGAACGGCCTCGCCGCGGTGGTCGAGGTGGTGCAGAAGGCCGGCAAGTCGTTCGGCGCCGATCCGCGCGGCGGCCCGTGGGCGTCAGTCATCAAGCGCGACCGGGCATTCGCCGAGGGCTATGCCAAGCTCGACGTTGAGGCCTACCGGCTCACGGCCGGCGTGATGGGCCGCACCCTGTTCGACCGCGACACCGCGCCCGGGGCGGAGCCCGAGGACCTCATGCGGCTCGCCGTCCCGGCCCTGGTGGTCCCGGGCCGCGATGCCTCGCACGCCACCTCGGCGGCGCGCTATCTGGAGGAATGCCTGCCGGGCGCCGAATACTGGGACGTGCCGGTCGCGGATCAGACCGAGGCGACGACCCGCCGCCGGATCATCGAGTTCCTCGACAAAACAGCCGTGGACGAAAGCCGCAAAGTCACCGTGTAGGGCCGGATTGGCCCTTGCCTGCTCGGCCGGATAGGCTATCTCAAGGTTGACGATCCTCGCCAAAACAGCACAGGAACTTAGCCGTGGACGCCCAGACGGCAGAACGCCCCATTCGCAAGCTCGGTGCCCTCGTGAACGAGGGCAAGACCAAGCGGATCCACCAGATCGCCGGCAGCGCCGACCTGGTGGCGCTCGTCGCCAAGGACGACATCACCGCGGGCGACGGCGCCAAGCATGACATCATCGCGGGCAAGAGCGCGCTCGCCAACGCCACCACCTGCAACGTCTTCCGCCTGCTCAAGGGCTGCGGCATTCCGGTCGCCTTCGAGGAGCAGGACAGCCCGACCTCATTCATCGCGCCCGGCTGCAAGATGCTGCCCTACGAGGTGGTGACCCGGCGCGAGGCGCACGGCTCCTACCTCAAGCGCCACCCGCATCTCGGCAAGGGACAGCTCTTTCCGCGCCTGATCGTGGAGTTCTACCTCAAGACCAAGGACAAGACCTGGAAGGGCAAGCCGCTCGTCGCCGACGATCCGCTGATGGACTATGCCGAGGGCGACGCGCAGATCCGCCTGCTCAATCCCGCGAAGCCGCTGGTCGGACAGGAGCCGTTCCTCGTGCTCTCGACCGCCGAGGTGTTCGAGCACAAGGACGAGGCCAAGTTCTTTTCCGACATGCAGCGCATCGCGCGGCAGACCTTTCTGGCGCTCGAGAAGGCGTGGCAGCTCGAGGGCGGCACGCTGGTCGACCTCAAGGTGGAGTTCGGCTTCGACAGCAAGGGGCGCCTCCTGCTCGCCGACGTTATCGACAACGATTCCTGGCGGGTGCTGGAGAACGGCGCCTATATCGACAAGCAGGTCTATCGCGACGGCGGTGCGCTCGACACCGTGGTCGAGAAATATCGGCGCGTTGCCGAGATCACGAGCCGCTTCCGCGTCCCGCAGCAGCGGATCATCCTGTGGCGCGGATCCGAGAGCGACAAGACCGAGGCTTTCATGACGGCGCTCGGCGAGCTCGCCGATCTCGTCACCGTGGCGACCCGCTCGGCGCACAAGGAGCCGATCGCGGCCGCGAACACGCTCTATCGCCTGGCGCAGGAAGTGCCGGATTCGGTGGTGCTCGCCTATATCGGCCGCTCCAACGGCGCCGGCCCGATCCTCTCGGCGCTGTCCACGCTGCCGGTGATCACCGTGCCGGCGGGCTACAGGGATTTCCCGGACGACGTCTGGTCCTCGCTGCGCGCGCCGAGCAACGTGCCGGTCATGACCGTGCTCGAGCCGTCCAACGCGGTGCTCGCGGCGATGCAGATCCTCTCGGCGCGCAATCCGCGGATCTACGCGAAGCTGCGCGGCGAGATCGAGCAGCGGGCCGCCAATGCGGTCGTGATTTGATCACCCCGCGAACGCGATTGTGATTGCGTAGGGCGCAATAGCGAAGCGTATTGCGCCATCTGCATCGGTGACATCGTCACGACGCATCGCGCTGTCCGAATGCGCCTGCGACATCCACCGTACCGGCCCAATCTTCGGGGAAAACTCCCGCCCGCACATCGCGGTGAAAGGATGAGTGCGGCCAGTCGCACACGCGTGTGACGAGCGCATGCTTGAGAGGATTATTGATGTAGCAATACTCGACGTGTCGTGCGTAATCTCGCTCGTCTCTGATCAGATGCTCCCAAAACCGACGTTGCCAGATGCCGCGTTCACGACGCGCACGGCGCACCGGGCTCAACCATTCTTGCTTGGGAATCGACCGCGCAAACCGGATTTTTATCCAACGCCATCGCACGGAAAAATCCGCATCGTCCGGAGGCAATGTCCAGACGGCATGAAGGTGGTCTGGCAACACGACAAACGCGTCGATGTGAAACGGGAAGCGCTTCCTGGTATGTGCGGTGGCCTCTCGGAGAGCGTCGATCTCATCGGTCAGGAGGCTGCTGCGGCGATCGAGCAGGTTCACCGTAAAGAACCAGCACCCTCCAGGAGCAAAGGCGCGGCGGTAGTTCGGCATGGCGCGTCACAGGAGAAGGCGCAATACGCTTCGCTATTGCGCCCTACAGTCTCAGGATGAGGGTGCAGCAAGTATACCCGCGCCCTACTCCCACGCCCGGTGGTCGACCGTGTTCTCGTAGGTCGCGCCCGGCACCGTCATGTTCCACTTGACGGTCCAGGTGTAGGTGTCGTCGAAGCGCTCGCGCGTATAAGGCTGCGGCGGAGCATGCAGCAGGCGCCAGGTCTGCAGCTCGTGCGGCTCGAGCAGCCCGCCGGTTTCCGCAGTCAGGTAGTGCACGAAGGGCGTCGGGTCCTTCTCGATCAGCTCGACCGCGCGCGCCTGGGCGCGGAACATCTTCTTGAGCGTCGGCCCGTCAAGATCGTCACCCGCCGCCTCGCTGCGCGTCGAATGCGACTCCACCAGGATGCGCATCCCGCGCTTCTGGGCCACGCTGATCCACGGCTCCATCAGGCTCGCGGCCGCGACCTTCCCGCTCTGCACGGCCTCGAGCCGCTTGAGCATCGAGCCCGAATGGGTGGTCTTGATGTGCTCCGGCGCCAGGAAGCCTTCCATGATCTTGAGCGTGGTGAAGTGCGAGCCGTTGTTGGGCGTCACCGCGATCGGCTGATCCTTGAGCATCTCAGGCTCGTAGTATGTCGAGCCACGCGCCACCACGATGGCGAATTTCGACATCGAGGCGCCGAGCGCGACGATCTTGCGCCCGCGCAGGTGGCCGGCCTCGGCCTCGACGGCCCGCTTCATGATGCCCCATTCGCACATGCGGTACTGGTCGATGCCACCGTCGTTGTAGACGGAGTCGAGCGGCCGATCGAAGATCGAGTCGAACTTCACCAGGTGCGAGGTCGTCACCTGCGCCATCCCGGGCGTGGTCACGAAATCGAGATCGAGGCCCTCGTCCTTGAAGAAACCCTTGTCGCGGGCGACCAGCACCGGCAGGTCGTGGACCGCGTTCATGACGGCAACCTGCGGCTTCTTGCGCGTCTCTTGGACGTTCATGGCGGGCTCCTCCGGAGGTTGTTTGTTTCCCGGATGATCCGCCTCCGCGCCCGCGGCTGTCAACGGCCGCTTCAGACGCGCCCGCCGCTCAGGCGCGGACCGCGGCCTCGCGCGCGGTGCTTTCCGCCTTGCGGTGCGGCCGGATCATGAGGAACTTGCCGGACCACATCCCCGCGATCGTCCAGCGGCCCTCGATCTCGGTGGCCTCGGCGTTGAGCGAGCCCGCATAGTCGACCGTGCCGTAGCCCGGCACGGTGCCATCATAGGTCTTGCGAAAGGCGACCGCCCCGCCCTTCCGGCTGCCGGCGAGCGTCGCATGGAGCGTTCCGCCGGGCGCGCGCCCATCCTGGCACGGCTCGTGGGTCGCGCCGGAGAGCGCGCGGCCGTGCTCGATCACGGTGGCGACGAAGGCGACCGACCGGCCGTCCGGATAGCTGTAGAGCCCGTTCCAGACGCCGGTGAGATCGTTCGCATTCGCCGCGATGCGCTCTGTCATCCCGGCTCCATTGCGTGCAGCCGTGCGCTCAATCGATCTGCGGAATGTGCGCCTTGGTGATGATGTCGCGCCACTTGACGATCTCGTCCGACACGAACTTGGTGGCCTCGTCGGGCGGGATCACCTTGGGCACGGCGCCCTGCTGCTCGAAGCGCTGACGCACCGCCGGATCCTGGAGCGCGACCGCCATCTCGTGGTTGATCCGCGCGACGATCTCCTTCGGCACGCCGTGCGGCACCTGCAGCGCGAACCAGCCGGATGCCTGGTACTCCGGCAGCCCCGCCTCGATGGTGGTCGGCGTGTTCGGCAAGGCCGGCAGCCGCGTGGTGCCGGCGACCGCGAGCGGGCGCGCGGCGTTGCTGTTGAGCGGGGCCATCACGTTGGGCAGCCACTGGAAGCCGAGCGGCACCGTGCCGGCCATCATGTCGGGGGCGTACTGACCGATGTTCTTGTAGGGCACATGGGTGAGCTTGGTGCCGGTGAGCTGCTCGAAGTAGGCGCCGGCCAGGTGCTGCGAGCTGCCGATGCCGACCGAGCCGTAATTGAGCTCGCCCGGGTGTTGCTTGGCATAGGCGATGAGCTCGGAGAGCGACTTCACCGGCAGCTTGTTGCTGGCCACGACCACGATGGTGAAGAAGGCGAACGGCGAGACCGCTTCGAAATCCTTCTCCGGGTCGTATCCGAGGTCGCGATAGAGCGTCTTGTTGGCTGCGATCGGACCGGAGCCGCTGGCGATCCAGGTGTAGCCGTCGGGCGTCGCCTTGGCGCCGAGCGCGGTGCCGATATTGCCGCCGGCGCCGGGTCGGTTGTCGACCACGATCGGCTGGCCCATGTTCTGGCTCATCTTGTTGAACATGATGCGCGAGACCACGTCGCTCGCGCTGCCGGCCGCAAACGGAATGATCACGGTGATCTGCCGCGACGGATAGGTGTCGGCATGGCCGGGGGCGCCGATGAAGATTGTCGCGACGCCGAGCAACGCAGCCAGCATGAAGCGACGAGCGGGGGATATGGTCATGAACTCTCCGTCACAAAAAACCCGTTGTTTCCGGCAGACCCGCAGTATGAAACGCCCGGCCCCGGCGCGGAAGGGTCACCTTGCCGCAAGGAGCGACCGCGGGCAGCGCATTTTCGTTAGGCTTAACAGCAATCGCACTCTCCTTCCGCAACGACGAGTGCGTCCTTGAGCCAGGCCGGCGGCAGATCGTCGCTCACGATCTCGGCGGTAGGCTTGAAAATCTTGAAATGGTGCCGGCGGTCGGGCGCGGTCCAGAACGCGATCACGGTCTCGCGCGGCGGACAGCCGGGCAGCGTGCAGGCAAGCTCGGCAACCATGATCGCGGTGTCGTCACCAAGGGAAAAGCGCGCGCGCGTCCAGGCGCGCACACGCTCCAATGCCGCCCCGTCGATCGCATTGCGGCGGGAGAATCCGATCCGCCGCGGCCTCGCCGACGAAGCCGCCGCGCGTTCGGCCGAGGCATCGGTGCCGACCAGCCATTGCGCAAGTGCGGTGTCGTATTCGGTCACGGACAGGTCCGTTGCAGTCCCCCCGGCGCCTATATAGGGCGCGGATGGGGCAAATTGCACGCGGCCGGCCCGGGGTGCTAGGGAGGCGCAGCTTTGATCATCGGAGGCGTTTGCAGTGGCGGAGAAAGTGCTCGCAGCGGTTCGGACCGGCCCCAGCCGGACCGAGATCCGCGAATACCCCATGCCGGACATCCCGGAGGACGCCGCCCTGATGAAGATGGAGGTCGCCGGCATCTGCGGCACCGACGTCAAGCTCTACAAGCATCCGCCCAACGACAAGCCCACCATCATGGGCCATGAGAACATCGGCTACATCGCCAAGGCGGGCCGCGAGTTCACCCGCCGCAAGGGGTTCCGGGAAGGCGATCTCGTCTTCGTCGAGCACTACGTGATGTGCGGCAAGTGCGAATGGTGCCACGCCGGGCAATACCGGCATTGCGAGAACACCAATTGGCGCACCAACCCGGATGCCATCCGCTACGGCTATACGTCCGACGAAAAGCCACCCCATCTCTGGGGCGGCTTCGCTCAGTACGTCTATCTGCCCTGGAACGCCGTCGTGCATCATGTGCCCAAGGGCGTGAGCGCGGAGCTCGCCGGCCTCGTTACCCCGATGGCGAACGGCGTGGAATGGTCGCTGTTCGACGGCGGCGTCGGCTACGACTCGACGGTGCTGATCCAGGGCCCGGGCCAGCAGGGCCTGTCCCAGACCGTCATCTGCAAGCAGGCCGGCGCCTCGCTCATCATCGTCACCGGCACCTCGAAGGACGCGGCGCGTATGGAGGTGGCGAAGAAGCTCGGCGCCGATCACGTGATCAACGTGCAGAAGGAAAATCCCCTCGAGCGCATCATGCAGATCACCGGCGGCAAGGGGGTCGATGTCGCGCTCGACTGCACCGCGGGCGCCGGCACCATTCCGATCCTGCTCGGCATCGAGGCGCTCAAACGCAAGGGCGGCACCATCGTGGCGCAGGGGGAGATGAAGGAATTCCCGAATTTCCCGCTCGAGAAATTCACGGTGAAGTTCATCACCATGAAGAGCGCACGCGGCCACAGCTACAAGGCCTGCGAGCTCGCGCTCGCCCAGCTCGCCTCCAAGCGCTTCCCGCTCGACCTCGTGACGACGCACAAGTTCGGCCTCAAGGACGTCGACCTCGCGATCCGCTCGGTCGGCGGCGAAGGCGTCAAGGACGTGATCCACGCCTCGCTCATGCCGTGGGAGTGAGGCGGGTCGGTCTCGACACGCTCACCATCGGTCACCCGCATGGCCGGTCCTGCGCGCCCCGCCGGCACAGGTCTTGCGCCGACGGGGCACGCACGCGCCGCAGTCTAGATCTGTCCTGGCGGTCTAGATCCGTCCTAGCAGGACGAGGACGACGATGATGACCAGCAGGAGTCCGACGCCGCCGCCCGGTCCGTACCCCCAGCTGGCGCTGTAGGGCCACGTCGGCAAGGCGCCGATGAGCAGCAGGATCAGAATGATGATCAGGATGGTCGAAAGCATGGGTTTATTCCTCCGGACCCAACCCTGCGTACCAATCCCGACGGAACCGCAAAGTTCCCGCGCACGCCACGATCGGCGCAACCCACTGCCATTGTTGGTTAATCGCTTTTGCGCGGCGCCCGGCTGAGCCCGACCGAGACAACCGCTCCGTCATCACGCGGGCAACTCGGCGTCCTCGCCGGCCACCAGGTGGTTGAAGATCACCAGCCCGAAGATCAAGAACGGCACCGACAGGAAGGCGCCGACCGGCCCCCAGAGCCAGGTCCAGAACGCCAGATTGAGGAAGACCGCGAGCGGGCTCAGCGTCATCCGGCGGCCGAGGATGCTCGGCGTCACGACGTGGCCCTCTGTGAAAGTCAGGCCGAGATAAAGGAGCGGGGCCAGCCCCGCATAGGCGAACGACGGAAAGCTGATCAGGCCGACCGCAAACAGCACGACGATCACGAGCGCCGGCCCCACATAGGGCACGTAGTTGCACACGAAGGCGAGTGCGCCGATCAGGCCCGGATGGTCGAATCCGAGCAGCCACGTCCCGGCGGCCGTGATCACGCCGACGCACAGGTTGATGACCGTGACGGTGCCGATATAGACCGCGAGGTTGTGCTCGATGTCGTTGAGGATGCGGATCGCACGCAGTCGATCCTCCTTGTCGGCGAAGACCAGGATCAGGTGCTTCCGCAGGTCGACGCGGTCGGACAGCACGAAGAACAGCGTCGCCAGGAATATGGCGATCTCGCCGATGGCCGGGCTGAGGAATCCCATGAGCGGCTGCACGATCGCGGCAACATCCACTCGCATCGCGCCGGTGACGCCCAGGGAATTCATCAACGCGTACGCCGCGCGGACTGCCGCAAAGTCCTGCTCCAGGCCCTGCAGCTTGATCTTGACCGCTTCGACGAGCTCGGGAGCCCGTCCGATCCAATCGACCAGCGGCGCCGAGACGGCCGCGGTGACGACTTGCAGCATGAAGAGAAACAGGAGCACGGTCGCCGTCGCGAACAGCCACGGCGGGATGCGCGCCCGCTCCGCGAGACCGCCGAGCGGGTTGAGCATGGTGCCGACCACGGCCGCGGCAGCGATCGGCAGAAAGAGCACGCGGGCGAGGTCGAGGACCACGCCCAGCATGATGATGAAGATGCCGAGCAGCGAGATCTGCGCGACCTTGCGCCAGAAGGCGCCAGAGTCGGGAAGCGGCCGCGGCTCGGTGAGACGGAGCTCAGGACGCGGACGCTCGACTGGGCGGGACACCGGCTGAACCACGGACCCGCCTCCTCTCGCGAAAACGCGCAAACGCTGACAAACGCGGCCTCGGCCCGCAGCGGGACGTTGCCGTGAACCCACAACGCGGGGCGCGTCGGCCGGTTCCATCGGCTATCTGCGGCATCGAAGGCCTCGTGCCGTCAGGATGGCGGCGCCGCGATGGTCACAACGTCGAACAGATCGTCGAGGCGCCGGCAGTGCTCGAAATGCACGATCAGGTCCAGGGCCCGCGCAAGCTGTGCCGGGGCCAGCTTGCGGCCAGCGAGGCTCATGAATTTGTCCCGCACCTCGGCATCGGTCAGCGGATCGGCGTGATGGCCGTGCGGATAGTCGACCGCCGCCGTGCGGCGCGTGCCGTCGGTGAGCGTGATCTCCACGCGTGAGGGAAACTTGGCCGGAAAGGCGCGCGTGAGCGCCGGGTCCTCTGCGACCGTGATCCGGTCGGCGAGCGCCAACACGCGCGGATCGCAGAAGCGCTCAGGCGCGAAGATCGCATCGCTGAAGCCGCCATCGGTCAGCGTCGCGGCCACGATATAGGGCAGGCTGTGATCGGCCGTCTCGCGGGTCGTGGGGCGCCATTTCTCGCGCCCGCTGCCGATCTCCCGATAGGCGAATTCATAGGTCTGGATCTCGATGGCGGCGATCGCCGCAACGTCGAGCCCGGCGCAAAGCACGAGCGCCGCCGTCAGCGGCCCCTGCGAGTGATATTCGGTGGCAAAAGCCTTCATGTCGGCCGCCATGACGGCGAGCGGCGCCCGGCCGAGGAGGCCGGGGTCGGCCCGCCCAACCAGGTGATGCAGGCCGAGCGCGCCCTCGAAGGGCTTCTCCGGGCCGGTCATGCCGGCCCGCGCGAGCAGGGCCGCGAACAGCCCGTTGCGCACCGCATTGGCCTCCGCGACGCCCTTCCACATCGAGAGCTGTCCGCGGCGCGTCACAGCGAGTGGAAGGTTGGCGGTGACGGCAAGAGCAATCGCGTTGATCATGCCGTCGCGGTCGACGCCCAGCACCTTCGCGGCCGCGGCAGCTGCGGCAACTGCCGGGTAGAAGGCGTGGTCGAGCCCTTTCGTCATCACGCGCAAGGACTCGTGCAGCGCCCGATGGACCTCATAGCCGGCGACGATCGCGGCAATCGCCGCGCGTCCGCCGGCATTCACGACCTGCGCGGCCGCGAGCGCCGGCGCGATCACGCCGCTCGGGTGCCCGCCTCCGCCCGGAAAGCAATCATTGCCGTCGAGATAGCGGCCCATGGCGGCATTGGCGAAGGCTGCAAGCTCGGGCAACGCGCGGCGGTCCGTGCCGAGCACGCGCGCGCCCCCCGCGGCGTTGGCGCGCAATGCAAGGGCACGCGCGATCCGGCAGGGTTCGGCGTCGAACGCGGCGAGCGCACAACCGAGCGTATCGGCAATGCGCCGCTTGCAGGCGTGGACGGCCTCGGCCGGGAGATCCTCGAAGCGAAGCCCCGCGACGTACTCGGCGATCCGGCGGACGGTGGCGTCCGCGCCATCAGCCATCGTGCTCAGGGCGTCGGCACCAGCTGCTGCGCCAGCACGGC
>DASTZX010000240.1:0-3681 GCA_035764045.1 Xanthobacteraceae bacterium
GCCGCCGGAGAACGCGTGCGGGTGCGAGGGGCGCTCGACCGGCTGGGCGGTCAGCGCGCCATCGGGCCCGCGGCGATGCACGCTCGCCTCGCGCGCGCGCTGGGCCGGCGAGATCACGAAACCCGTATCGGTCATCCCCAGCGGATCGAGAATGTGCCTGCGGAAACAGGCATCGAGCGGCTCCTCGGCCACCGTCTCGATGATGCGCCCGACCCAGTCGATGCTGGTGCCGTATTGCCAATGCTCGCCGGGATCGAACATCAGCGGTGTGTGCGGCGCCTCGTTGCGTTGTGCGCGCGGCAGCCGCTCGAGCGCAGTGCCGTAGCGGACGGCCTTGGCGTCCCAGAGCCGGTAGGTGAAGCCGGACGTGTGGGTGAGAAGGTGGCGGAGCGTGATCGGCCGCTTGGCCGGGCGCAGCCGTGGCGCGCCTTTCGGGTCGAAACCCTCGAGCACCTGGGGCGCGCTGAGCGCCGGATCGATGCCCGGCACCGGCGCGTCGAGCGACAGCTTGTCCCGCTCGACGAGCTGCAGCGCCGCGACGGAGGTGATCAGCTTCACCATCGAGGCGATGCGGAACACCGTATCGCGCGTCATCGGGGGACCCTCGCCCAACCGGCGCGACCCGAAGGCTCCTTCGTAGAGCATGCCGTTGCGGCTCGCCGCCATGGCGACGACACCGGGCACCTCGCCGGCGCGTGTCGCGGCGGAGAGCAGCGTGTCGATCGTGGAGACTGCCGTCCCCTGCCCGGCCTGCGCCACGGCGGAGCGCCGCGCGCCCGATGCGGCGGCGGCCGTCAGCACGGCCGTTGCCTTGACGATGTGACGGCGGCTCGGACGACGGATCATGCGGGTCTCTTGCCACGGCGGCTGCGTCCCTTGCTCTGACCGATCAGCCGCAAAGCTGCCGGATCATACACAGAGCCGTGGCAGGGCCATAATAATGTAGGTTTCTGGTATCTTGGGGCATGACAAAGCCGTTCTCAGACCCGCCAAGCCGCGCCGGGGCGCGGACTCCGATCCTCGACCAGAAGGATCCGTCGTCGCATTCGGTATTCCAGCCTGCGGCGCTGCTGCGCGAGGCGCGGCGGCAGAAGGGCTTGCCCGCCGTCGACGTGCCGGCCGTCTGCATCCTCGATCCCGACGGGGACATCGTCCGGCGATTGCGCGTGGACGGGCGCTCGAAGCCGTTCGAGGGCTGGCCGTGCTATCACACCCGGCTCGATGCGTTCGAGCTGGCCGGACAGCGCGTCGGCATCGTGGGCTGCGCGGTCGGCGCGCCGTTCGCGGTGCTCATCGCCGAGCAGCTGTTCGCGAGCGGTTGCCGCCTGCTCCTCAGCCTGACCTCAGCGGGGCAGATCGTTCCGGCCGGCCCGACGCCCTACTTCGTGATCATCGACCGGGCCCTGCGCGACGAGGGGACGAGCTACCATTACGCCGCTCCGTCCGAGTACGGGGAAGCCGACGCTCGACTGGTCGCGGCTGCCGAGGACGCGCTCGGGCGCGCGGGTCTGCGCGCGATCGTCGGACCGAGCTGGACGACCGACGCCCCGTTCCGCGAGACCGAGGACGCCATCGCGGCGGCGAAGCGGCGCGGCATCCTGGCGGTCGAGATGGAGGCGGCGGCGCTCTACACCTTTGCCAAGGCCAGTCAGGTTGAGGTGCTCTGCCTCGCCCATGTGACCAATACCATGGGGCAGGCGGCGCAAGACTTCGAGAAAGGCGAGGCGGATGGGACGGCCGATGCGCTCGCGGTGCTCGGTGCCGTCGTCCGGCAGCTGGCGCCGTAGCGCAGTCGAACCCAAGCGCGATTACGCCCCTGGATGCCGGCGTCACTTCGCACTGCCAACGTGGTCCCGTCCCTTCCATGGGGAGGCGGGTCCAGACTAGACTGAGCCGCGCCACACGTGGCGATGAGCTGCCAACGGAGCGTGCCGTCCTTCCGTGAATTAAAGGCAGCCGACAAGGCCCACGGCGGGCGCACCTCTTTCACGATCTTGCAGTTTCCGACCGAGCGCCAGCGACGTTCATGCCGCAAGCATCATTTGCGGTCGGCTATGGCGCGAGCGTCTTCGGGGCGGACAACGAATTCGGGAGGGACGATGGAAAGAGTCCTCAGCGCCATCCGTCTGGCAGCGGCCGCGATGGCAACCGTCGCAGCGACCGGCTTTCCCAGCGCCGCACAGGCGCAGGCATGGCCGACGCGTCCGTTGACCCTGGTCGTGCCGTTTTCGGCCGGCGGATCGAGCGATGCGATCGGCCGCATCATCGCCGATGGAATCAGCAGCAATCTTCGTCAGCCCGTGGTGGTCGAGAACATTGCCGGAGTCGGCGGTCTTCTCGGCGGAAGCCGCGTCGCCCGGGCGGCGCCCGACGGCTATCAGTTCGTGATCGGAAACGTCGGGACCTTCGCGCAGAGCCAGTGGCTGTACAAGCAACCGCTCTACAACGCTCAGACGGATTTCGCGCCGGTGGGCCTGCTGACCGACGAAAACCTGGTGGTGGTTGCTCGTCCCGACTTCCCGGCGGACAACCTGCAGCAGTTCATCGCCTACGCAAAGGCGAACCAGACGAAGCTTCATTACAGCTCGTCGGGCGTGGGCGGCTCGAACCACCTCGCCTGCATGTTGCTCAATTCGGCCATCGGCATCGAGACCACGCATGTGCCCTACCGCAACGTGGTGCAGGGCATGCAGGACGTCATGGCCGGCCGGATGGACTATGACTGCCTGAGCCTGCCGCTGGCGCTGCCGCAGATTGCCGCCAAGACCATCAAGGCCATTGCGATCCTGAGCAGCAGCCGATCCTCGGCCCTGCCGGATCTTCCGACGGCCGACGAGCAGGGATTGACCGGATTCGACGTCCCGAGCTGGTATGCGCTCTTCCTGCCTGCCGGAACGCCGCCGCCGATCGTCCGCAGCCTGAACGCGGCGACCGTCGCAGCGCTCGACACACCGGGCGTGCGCCAGCGTCTCAAGCAGGTGGGCGGAGACGCCGTTGCGCCGGAACGGCGCTCACCGGAGTATCTCGCGCGATTCCTCGCGACCGAGATCAAGAAGTGGGAAGCCCCGATCAAGGCGAGCGGGATCGTCTTCTGAGGAGCGCGGACCGCCCCGCCCTTCCAAGCATCGTCTGGAGCAGCACGGATGACCATCAAGGTCCACAATCTCGACGCGCCGTTGGGCGCGGAAATCTCCGGCATCGATGTGTCCCGGGCCGTGACGCCGGGCGACGTCGACATCATCGATGGCGCATGGCGTGAGCGGCTGGTCGTGGTCTTCCACGGCCAGGCGCTCTCCGACCCGCAGCTGATCGCCTTCAGCAGGAATTTTGGCGAGCTCGATCCGCCGGGCCCCAACCCGTATGGGCAGGCCTTCCTGAAGGATTTCCCCGAGCTCAACGTCATCTCGAATGTGGTGGAGGACGGCAAACCGATCGGCAACCTCGGCGACGGCGAGGCGGTGTGGCACGCGGACATGACTTATGTCGATACGCCGCCCAAGGCCGCAATGCTGCACGCGCTCGAGGTGCCGCCGCCCGAGGCCGGCGGCAATACCTATTTTGCCAACATGTTTGCGGCTTATGAGGCGCTGCCGCAGGACTTGAAGAAGGCGGTCGAGGGCAAGGTCGCGGTGCACGATGCATCGACCAACAGCGCCGGCATGCTGCGCAGAGGCTACAGCA
>DASTZX010000241.1:0-4992 GCA_035764045.1 Xanthobacteraceae bacterium
GCTTGCAGGCGTGGACGGCCTCGGCCGGGAGATCCTCGAAGCGAAGCCCCGCGACGTACTCGGCGATCCGGCGGACGGTGGCGTCCGCGCCATCAGCCATCGTGCTCAGGGCGTCGGCACCAGCTGCTGCGCCAGCACGGCGAGCGCTGCCCCCTCGTTCGCAGCGCGGCGAGCCCTCGAAGCGTCATGTGTCTCCCCTCGCCAATGAGCCGGTCGGTCTGTGGAGCGCATGTTAGCCGCGCCCACGGCCATGTGCCACCGCCTGGGCGGATGCGAAAGGACCGCCGCCGAAGCGCTCTGCGCCGCGTCAATTGCGCGCAAGGTCGATCATCCGACCAGGCGAAACTCTGGCGAGCGCCGCGCGTTTTGCAGTCAGGGCGACGGAACTGTGTTGTGTTCCGATGGCCAACCCTGATTCACATTACGATCGTTCCTTCGACGGTCTCCATCCGGCGATCTACAAGACGCTGGCCGGCTTCGCGCTGTGGATGGTGATCGCGGCCTGGATCTTTTTCAGTGGCCAGGGCTATGCGTCCTTCATTCTCACCGTCGTGACCGGCTTTTTCCTGATCGCAGCCGCCATTCCGTTCCTGATCTGGCGTGTCTGGCGGACCCGATCGAATGCGAGCCCGGAGGAGACCAGGAAGCCGGCCTTCTCCCAGTGGTGGCAGGGTGAATTCGAGACTTGGCAGGGCCCGGTCGAAAGCCGTGAAGCCGCGGTGGAAGTGCTGCTTCCGCTCGGCATCGCCGCCGTCGGCATGACCGGGATCGGTGTGATGTTCTACTTGGCCGGCGGCTAGTGTTCCGATTCCCGCGACGGCGCCGGGCGATGCGCCGGGGAGGCGGCTGCAATGCTGAAATGGCGACGCGAAACGATTCTCGACATCTACATGCTTGTGCTCGGCGCGTTTCTGTTTCTCGCGCCGTGGCTGTTCGGCTATGGGCGCGAGGTTGCGCGTGCCGACCTCTGGACGAGCGGCGTGCTCCTGGTGGCAACCACGCTCGCCACGGTGCTGGCCTTCGCGGAATGGGAAGAATGGGCGACCATGATCCTCGGGCTCTGGGTGGCCGCATCGCCCTGGCTCCTTGGCTTCGCGCACGCCAAGGCGATGGCGATCACCGTCTTCATCGGCGGGGCAATCGTCTTCCTCAGCGCGCTCGAGCTGTGGCTCATCCATTATGATCCGGTGGCCCCAGGCCGTGACGGCGTCGGTCCTTTCGTGACCTGAGCGCTTGGCATGGCCCGGCGCGAAACTTGCCGGTTGACCGCGGCGGCCGGGAGCCGATTAATGCCTTTGGCCCGCCCGGGCCACGAGGCATATCGCGTCCCCCATGAAAGCCGCTGCGTTCGCGTATTCGAGACCCGAAGGCATCGAGGAAGCCTGCGCCGTCCTCGCCGGCGATGACGGCGCGCGCCTGATCGCCGGCGGGCAGACGCTGGTGCCGCTGATGGCGATGCGGCTCGCCCGGCCGACGCGACTCGTCGACATCGCCCGCATTCCGACCCTCGCTTTCCTGCGCGATCTGGGCGAGGCGGTCGCGATCGGCGCGACCACGACGCAGCGAACGGCCGAGCGCGATCCCCTGGTGCGCGCCAAGCTGCCGCTGCTCGCGCGCGCCCTGCCGTTCGTCGGCCATGCGGCGACGCGGGCGCGCGGCACGATCGGCGGCTCGCTCGCCAATGCGGATCCGGCGGCGGAGATCGCGCTCGTCGCGGTGACGCTCGACTCCACCCTGCTCTGCCGCGATGCCGGAGGCGAGCGCGAGATCGCGGCGGAGGACTTCTTTCTCGGCCCGATGACGACGGGGCTGCCGCCCGCCGGCATGCTCACCGCAATCCGGTTTCCCGCCTGGGCCGGACGGGTCGGCACCGCCTTCCATGAGGTCAGCCCGCGGCAGGGCGATTTCGCCTTCGCGTCGGCGGCCGCGCAGGTTGCGCTCAATGAGGATGGGACCTGCGCCCGCATTGCCATCGGGGTCGGTGCGGCGACGGAGCGGCCGCTGCGGCTCACGGCGGCCGAGCGGGCGCTGACCGGCGCTCCCCTTGAGCCCGAGACGATCCGCGCGGCCGTGGGCGACGCACTTGCCGGGATCACTCCGATGGCCGACCTGCATGCCTCGGCGGAGTATCGCCGCAGGGTCGCGCGCAGTCTCGCGATCCGTGCCGTCACCGAAGCGGGCGAGAACGCGAAGAAGACAGATTCCGCAGGATGGGACAGGCTCCGTGAGACCCATCAAAGTGCCTCGCAAACCACGGTGGGTTCCGCTGCCGAGCCATCGACCCTGCGGATCAACGGCGAGACCCACCGCATCGACGTCGAGCCGCGCCTGACCCTGCTCGACTGCTTGCGTGACAAGCTCGGGCTCACCGGCGCGCATGCGGGCTGCGAGCACGGCGTGTGCGGGGCGTGCACGGTGCTGATCGACGGCGCAGCGGTGCGGTCCTGCCTGATGTTCGCCGTGCAGGCGGACGGCCGGGCGATCACCACCATCGAGGGGCTGACCCCGGCGCCGGGCGAGCTGTCGGTGCTGCAGGACGCATTCTGCGAAACGCACGGCCTGCAATGCGGCTATTGCACGCCGGCGATGATCGTCACCGGCCATGCGCTGCTCGCCGGCAACGCCGCACCGACCCGCGACGAGATCGTCGAAGCGATCTCCGGCAATATCTGCCGTTGCACCGGCTACGCGCAGATCGTCGAGGCGATCGCGCTCGCAGCCGAGCGGCTGCGCGGCGCCAACCGGCCGCTCGATCCAATCGGGAAAGGATGAGCGACCGATGAGTGCGCAGCACCGCTTCCGCTACGTCTCGTCCGATCGCCGCGTGCGCGAGGACCGGCGGTTCGTGACCGGCAAGGGAAGGTTCGCGGCTGATATCGCGCTGCCCGGCACGCGCCATGTCGCGGTCGTCGCCTGCCCGTATCCGGCGGCGCGCATCCTTTCGGTCGACAAGGCCGCGGCGCTCAAGCTGCCGGGCGTGCATTACGTGATCGAGGGACGGGAGCTCGCGGCCGCGACGCTGCCGCTCATGACGGGGCTCGACACCCCCAACGTGCCGCGCCGGACGCTCGCGCTCGACGTCGCACGCTACGCGGGCGAATGGGTCGCGGCGGTCGTCGCCGACACCCGCGCGCTCGCCGAGGACGCCGCCGAAGCGGCCGCGGTCGAGTACGAGCCCCTGCCCTTCGTGCTCGACGGCGAGGAAGCCTTTCGGCCCGGCAGCCCGCTGGTGCACGAGGCGCACGGCTCGAACGTGCTGCTCGACAGGAGTTTTGTCTGGGGCGACGTCGAGAAGGACTTCGCCGAAAGCCCGCATCGTCTGTCGCTCTCCGTGAAATGGGGCCGCAGCTCGACCGTGCCGGTCGAGACGTTCGGCGTCGTCGCGAGCTGGGACCCATGGCGCGAGATGCTCGACGTCTACGCCTCGATCCAGCTGCCGAAATATCCCGACCAGATCGCGGCCGCCTTGAAGCTGCCGGCCTCGTGCGTGCGCGTGCACCACGATGTCGACGTCGGCGGCAGCTATGGCGTCAAGCGCGGCATCAAGCACACTGTGCTGGTCGGCTACCTCACGCGCCGGCTCGGCTTCCCGGTGCGCATGATCGAGGACCGCATGGAGAACATGCGGGCCGGCGACGCGCACGGCCCCGAGCGCAACTTCGATGTCGAGGTCGCGTTCGATGGTCAGGGCGTGATCCGCTCGATGAAGATGCGCGCGCTCGACAATGTCGGGGCCTATGCGGGGCGCTCGCCGTTCCAGCTCGGCAAGCCGGTGGGCGCGATCGTGGGGCCGTACCGAATCAGGAGCGTGGCCTACCGGGCGATCGCCGTGACCACCAACAAGACCGTGCAGGAGGCAGTGCGCGCTTTTGGCCAGTCGCCCACCAACTACGCGATCGAGCGGACCATCGAGGAGGTCGCCAACACGCTCGGGCTCGACCGGCTGGAGGTGCGCCGCCGCAACCTGATCCGGCACGAGGAATTTCCCTATCGGATCCCGAGCGGCAGCACCTACGACAGCGGCGACTATCACGCGGTGATCGACAAGGTGCTGGCGCGCGCCGACTACGCCAAGCTCGTCGCCGAGCGCGACCGGCTGCGCGCGCAGGGCCTGCTCGCCGGAATCGGAATCGCGGCCTGCCTCGAGCCGAGCGGCGGCAACTCGGCGTTCGAGCCGCTGCTCAACCCGAAGAACAGCACCACGACATGGATGGAATCCTGCCGCATCAGCGTCGATCTCGGCGGCGCGATCTCGGCCGCGATGCACACGACATCGTCCGGCCAGGGTCATGAAACCCTCGTGGGGACCGTCGTCGGCGAGGTGCTTGAGGTCGATCCCGAACGCGTCCGGGTGATACGGCCCGATTCAGTCGCATCGCTGCCGAGCAACAGCCCGGTCGGCAGCCGCATGGCGATCATGTTGGGCGGCGCCGCGTTTCACGCCGCCGAGAAGCTCAAGAGCCGGATGATCGCGATCGCGGCGCACGACCTCGGAATCCCGGCCGAGCGCGCGGCCTATCGCGACGGGGACGTGTTCGACCGGGCGGCGCCGGACAAGCGCCGCACCTGGTCGGAGCTGGTCGCGATTGCGCATCGCCATTTCCATCGCCTGCCGGAAGGCTTCGAGCCGGGCCTCGCGGTGTCGCACATCCTGCAGGTGCCGACCGGCGGCACGCTGCCGGGCGCGGACGGCCGCGTGCAGATGTATCCGTGCTACGCGTTCGAATTCCATCTGCTCCTGCTCGCGATCGACCCCGATCTCGGCAAGCCGGAGATCCGCCGCTACCTCGTCGGCCACGACTGCGGCACCGTGATCAACCCCAAGATCGTGCGCGGCATGACCCTGGGCGGCATCGCGCACGGCATCGGCGCGGCGCTTTACGAGGAATTCGCCTATGACCCGCAGGGGCAGATGGTGGCGCAGAGCCTGATGGATTATCTGCTGCCGTCCGCGCACGAGGTCCCGGAGGTCGAGCTCGTCGAGCACGAGAC
>DASTZX010000242.1:0-5777 GCA_035764045.1 Xanthobacteraceae bacterium
GGTGAAACGAGCGACCCCTCAATCCTTAACCCATCCCTACCGGCTTCCACCCCCCAGCCCCCAGCCCCCACCCCCCGCCCCCTCCGCCCGCCCCACCACCCGCGGTCGTGTCCGCCGCACCCGCGCAACCGCTGCCACGCCGGCGGTAACCCGGTCTTAGCCACCCGCAACGGAAATCCCCGCCGGCCCGCCTGCGGCCCGGGCGCAGCAACCAGCCGCTAGGGGCCGGGCCTTAGGCTCCGCCGGTTCAAACGCGCGCGTGGCGGAACGGAGTGGCCGCCGGATGACCCAGCAGGTCGGGACGGGCAAGCAGGCCGGATGGCGGCGCTGGCTGCACGCGATCGTGCAGAGCGCGACGCTGATCGGCGTCGCGACCATCGGGCTCATCTGGATGAGCCTCGCCTTCCACGTCGAGATCGAGCGCGACAACGCCGAGCAGGCCGCGATCGAGAACTCGCGCAACCTCGCCCGCGCCTTCGAGGCGCATCTCACCCAGTCGCTCGGCGACGTCGACCGCACCATCCACCTGGTCCGCGCCGCCTACCTGCGCGATCCGGCGCATGTCGACCTGCGCGCCTGGCAGCCCGACAACAGCCTGTTCGAGCGCGAGGTGATGCAGGTGTCGATCGTCGGCGCCGACGGCTATACGCGCACCAGCACCAATCCGGCGTCGCGGCGCATCTACCTCGGCGACCGCGAGCACTTCCGCACCCAGGCGGCCGCGCACGAGGACAAGCTCCACATCAGCAAGCCGGTGGTCGGCCGCATCAGCGGCCGCACAGTGATCCAGGTCTCGCGCCGCATCGTGCGCCCCGACGGCGCGTTCGACGGCATCATCACGGCGAGCCTCGATCCGGCCTATTTCGCGCGGCTCTACGATTCGATCGAGGTCGGCGGCGAGGGCTACATCCGGGTGATCGGCATGGACGGCATCATCCGCGCCGCCGGCGGCACCGCGCGCGAGCAGCCGGGGAACGATCTCTCCTCGTCGCAGCTCTTCCAGCGCCTCGCCGCGCAGCCCTCCGGCTGGCACTATTCGCAGAGCGCGCACACCGATCACGTCCCGCGGCTCGTCGTCTACCGCACCGTCAAGGACTATCCGCTGATCGTGACGCTCGGCCGCTCGACCCGGGAGATCTTCGCCGCCGTCGACGCCAAGCGCCGCGCCTACAACTTCATCGCCGCGCTGATGACCATCCTGGTGCTCGGCGCCATCGCCCACAGCGTGCACGGCCGGCTGGCGCTCGATCACGCCGCCGAGGACCAGGCGGTGCAGAACGCGCGCTTCTCCGCCGCGCTCGAGAACATGCCGCACGGCATGAGCATGCACGACGCCGACGGCCGCCTGGTCGTGTGCAACCGTCGCTTCCTGGAAAAGTACGGCATCGCGCCGGAGGACGCCGCGGCCGGCACGCCGCTCGCCGACCTGATGGTGCGCCGGGTCGACCTCGACGGCAAACCGGGCGATCCGCAGGCGCTGGCGCGCGAGCTCATCGATCGGCTGGCGGAGGGCCTATCGGTCGTCACCCAGATCCGGCTCGACGACGGCCGCATCATCAGCGTCGCCAACCAGCCGATGGCGGGCGGCGGGTTCGTCGCCATTCACGAGGACATCACCGAGCGCCAGCGCGCCGAGCGCGAGCTGCGCGCGACCAAGAACTTCCTCGACACCGTCATCGAGAACGTGCCGGTGCCGCTGGTGGTGAAGAACGCGCGCACCCAGGCCTTCACCTTCGTCAACCAGGCCTATGTGGACTTCCTCGGCCGGCCGCGCGAGAAGATCATCGGCCGCACCGTCTACGACTTCTATCCGCGCGAGTTCGCCCAGCACGTGGCCGACCGCGACACCGAGGCGTGCCAGGCCTGGCGCACCGGCGCACCGCTGATCCGCGCCGAGTTTCCGGCCGTGACCCCGCGCGGCGTGCGCCTGATCGACACGCTGCGCCTGGTGGTCGCCGGCGACGACGGCGGGCCGGGCCCGCTCATCACCGTGTTCGAGGACGTCACCGACCGGCGCAAGGCCGAGGCCCAGGTGGTGCATCTCGCCATGCACGACGCGCTCACCGATCTGCCCAACCGCGCCCAGTTCCAGACCCGGCTGCGCGAGGCGCTGCAGCGGGTGGCGCGCGGCGAGCGGCTCGCCGTGCACTGCCTCGACCTCGACAACTTCAAGACCATCAACGACGCGCTCGGCCACGCGGTCGGCGACGACCTGCTCAAGCGGGTCGCCGCGCGGCTGCGCGCCTGCCTGCGCGAAAGCGACGTGGTGGCGCGGCTCGGCGGCGACGAGTTCGCCATCATCCAGAGCCCGCTCGAGGATCCGGCCGAGGCCGCCGCGCTCGCAAGGCGCGTGTGCGACCAGATCGGCCGCGCCGTCGAGCTCAACGGCATGCAGGCGGTGGTCAACACCTCGATCGGCATCGCGCTCGCGCCCGCCGACGCGCGCGAGCCGGAGGCGCTCCTCAAGCAGGCCGACATGGCGCTCTATGCCGCCAAGGGCGCCGGCCGCGGCGTCTTCCGCTTCTTCGAGCCGGAGATGGACGCGCGCATGCAGCTCCGCCACGCGCTCGAGCACGAGCTGCGCGAGGCGATCGCCGACGGCGAGCTCGAGCTTCACTACCAGCCGGTGGTCGACGTCGCCTCCGGCGCCGTCGCCGGCATGGAGGCGCTGCTGCGCTGGCCGCACCCGACGCGCGGCACGGTGCCGCCGTCCGAGTTCGTCTCCATCGCCGAGGACACCGGCCTCATCATTCCGCTCGGCGAGTGGGTGCTGCGCCGCGCGCTCGCCGACGCGGCGCGCTGGCCGGCGCATGTGCGGGTCGCCGTCAACCTCTCGCCGGTCCAGTTCCGCAGCCGCCACCTCGCCCAGATGGTGATCTCGGCCTGCGCGGCGGCGCGCGTCTCGCCCGCCCGCCTCGAGCTCGAGGTGACGGAGGCCGCGTTCCTGGCCGCCACGCCTGAGGTGCTCGCCACCTTCGACCAGTTGCGCGGCCTCGGCGTCAAGATCGTGCTCGACGACTTCGGCACCGGCTATTCCTCGCTCAACTACCTGCGCCGCTTCCGCTTCGACAAGATCAAGATCGACCGCTCGTTCGTGAAGGATTTGGGCGCCGACGGCAGCATCTCCACGGCGATCGTGGAATCGGTGGTGCGGCTCGCCCGCGCGCTCGACGTCGCCACCACCGCGGAGGGCGTCGAGACGGTCAAGCAGCTCGACATCGTGCGCGCCGCCGGCGTCACCGAGATGCAGGGCTTCCTCTACAGCGCCGCCCGCCCGGTCGAGGAGATCGACGCGCTCCTGTCCGCGCCGGCACGGAAGGGCGGGGCTGCTGTGGGTGCTGACGAAGCGGCAAGCAAGGACGCCGCGGCGTAGCGGCAAAAATCAGCAGCACAGAATCAGAGTCAGCGTGGGCAAGTTTTCTGCGCGGCCCTTCTTCACCCTCCCCTGGAGGGGGAGGGTCGGCGAACATTGAGCGAAGCGAAATGTGAGCCGGGGTGGGGTGACTCTTCGAGTCGCAAGCTCACCCCACCCCGACCGCCTTCGCTGCGCTCCGGCGGTCGACCCTCCCCCTCCAGGGGAGGGTAAGCGTGGTCCCGGTTGTCGCTTCCGCCTCTCGCGCTGCGCGCCGGATGCGGAGGAGGACCAACGATACCGCGCGCCTCCCGGCCCCATAATCACCCCAATCCTGTCAGCGCGTGTCATGGGCGGGCGATCCGGCCGTCGGCCTCGGTTTCCGGGGGGTAATTCAGTGTTTGCTGCGATCGACGATGACGGCAGCCTCTACCGCCGCCCGCGCCGGGTAGCACCGAACCGCTGTTCACAACCCAGGATCCGCCGTACACAACCGCGGCCGGGTTTTTCCACCGGGGTCCACACCCCTATGCCGCGTCCGCATGCCACGTCTGCGCGGTTCCGGTTACCGTTCCGTCCGCCGAAAAATCCGCTAAGGTCCTGATCGCACGGGGGAAGAGGGACCACAGTCCGCGCCTCGCGTGTTGCGTACCAAGCGTGGTGCCGACAGTGTCCCTCTTTCTTCCCGCGATGGATCGGCTCCGTCGTGGGGGGTGGGGGGTGACGACGCTTCCCCAGCATTGGTGCTCCCTCCCCCGGCAACTGATCTCCGACAACATCCCTCACGCGTCATCGCCCGCGACAGCGGGCGCGGCCCCTCGCTCCCTCCCGCTCCTGTCCCGCCGTAGCCCGAAGGGCGAAGGCGGATGCGGGGGAGGGTCGGGGAGGGGGAAGCCGCAGGGCAAGATCGCGCATCGCGGTTTTCTGCGCGAAGCGCTGACATCCGAATTCAGCGAAGGGTTAAGAGCAGGCGGAGTCCGTCGCGCTGGCACTGCGCGTTTCCTCAGGCAGTGCGCGTTCCCTCCCCCCTCCTGTCCCGCCGAAGCGCAACGCGCGAAGGCGGATGCGGGCGAGGGTTAGGGAGGGGGTAGCCGCGGAAAAAACGCGCGCGGTCGAAAGCTTACGCCCCTCACTTCCCCGGACAGCGATGCAGCACCGACTTGTACTGGCTCGACTCCTCGAGGAAATCGACCGTGTTGTCGTCCTTCATGGTGAAGGAGAGCTGGACGTCGACCGTCGAGCCGCTCTTGCTGCGGCAGGCGCCGTTGGCCTTCATCGTGTTGCCGCTCCACTGCTTGTCGGACAGCATGCAGGGGCCGAAATTGGAATCGACCTCCTTGTCGGAGATCTTGACCAGCTTCTTGCCGTCGTCCGAGCCGTCGCCCTTGCACTGGACGTTCTGGGTGTAGGTGCCGAGGAGCTTCGCCTGGCCCTTGTCCCCGCTCTGCGCGTCGGCCGGCACGCCTGCGGAACCGGCGATGAGGGAGATGATGAGAACCTGCGACCAACGCATTTTCGACTGCCTTCCGTAACGGCGGACCCGCGGCCCGACGGCCGCGGGGTGAGTCAGCGCAGAATTAAGGCTGAGGTGTGATGGGGTAGCGATGAGCCTGCGTACCCCCCGCCTTGCGGAGGAGGGTCGGGGAGGGGAAGCCACGAGCCTGCTCGCCTTTCCTGCAGCTACCCGGATTAGGCCGTGCGGCCCCGCTCCCTGCGCCGCGCCTGCACAGTGTCCGTCAGCGCGAGCGCCTGCCGGACCTCGTCCTTGTTCACGACGATGATGTGTTGCTGGCGAGGGTCTTCTTTTTCAGGATCGCTCAACAGGTTCAGTTTTTTCAGTACATAAAAGAGCATCGCGTGGCGGACGGAGATGACTCTCTTTCCGGCGGCCATCCCGAAATCTTTGGCGACGACTTTCTTCTGGCCGGGTGTCAGGCTTGGATGCGGTGCGATCTCCAGTTTGAAATGCTGGTGCCAAAGCCGATCATCTTCGGGGGACGCTCCCGGTGCGCCCGGGCTTCGAACCTTGAGTGCGCGTGGGAGAAGAAAATCTCGGTATCCGTCTTCGTCATGGGAAAAGGCGCGAACGTGCCACCGCAGGCCGTCGTAGCCCAGCGCGTGCGGCGTTATCCTTCTCCAGCTTGGATCGGGTCTCGCCTTGTTCATCGACTGGTAGAGGATTTCGACCGACTGCTTGTCGCGAATGGCCGCGAGGATCGCCCTCAGCACCTGGCGATCGACGTCTCGCTTGGGCGTCAGTGCCACGTCCGCTGCCGGCGGATTGGCCAGCCAGGAGTCGCCCGGGTCCGCGGAGCCGTCGGCGAGCGATCGCAGTCTTGAAAAATACGCATCCGGGTCGCTGTCGAGAAACAGCGGCTTGAATTCTGCCGACGCGACGTACCGCTTGGCGCTCTTGTCGTACACG
>DASTZX010000243.1:0-8606 GCA_035764045.1 Xanthobacteraceae bacterium
GCGGAGATCGTGTTCGTCATGGCGGACCTCCTCAACCCTGACGCTCGGTGGGCGTTCTGGCGGCGCTCTGGCCGGCGGCGAGATGCACCGCCGCACGAATGCGCTGATAGGTGCCACAGCGGCAGATATTGGTCATCGCGGCATCGATGTCGTGGTCGGTGGGCTTGGGCGTCTTGGCGAGCAGCGCCGCGGCCGCCATGATCTGGCCGGACTGGCAATAGCCGCATTGCGGCACGTCGAGCTCGGCCCACGCCTTCTGCACCGGATGCGATGCATTGGCCGACAAGCCCTCGATGGTGACGATCTTGTCGCTCTCCTGCACGGCCGACAGCGGGATCGAGCACGACCGCTGCACCGCGCCGTTGATGTGCACCGAGCACGCCCCGCACTGCGCAATGCCGCAGCCGAACTTGGTGCCGGTGAGACCGATCTGCTCGCGGATCACCCACAGGAGCGGCGTCTCCGCCTCTGCCTGCACGTCACGCATTTCGCCGTTGATGTTGAGCCTTGCCATGGCCGTCCTCTCCCGATGTGCCGTCGCGCGCGTCGATCGAAGCGCAATGCCGGCGGCCGCATGCGAATGAGACGCGGCCGCGCTGATGGCAGTCTACCGCTCGCTCGATCGGGAGGAAATGGGGATGCGAGGCATCGCGCCCCGACGGCACACGGATCGTCGCGTTTGCAACTCAGGACGGCGCGCGCGGCGCTTCCGATACCGGTGTCGCAGTCGACAGGCCGCCGGGCGAGAAATGCAGATCCAGGACCCGCCACTCGTCGTATTTGGCGACCGGCAGCCCACCATAGGGCTGACATTTCACCAGCGCTCGCATCGCGCTTTGCACCAATGGGGGCCCTTGCGTCGAGGCCGGCGCGGCGATCAGCACCGGATCGGAAACCAGGCTGCCGTCGCGCCGCAGACTCACGCGCAGCACCACGCTGAGGGTCGGTGCATTCGCGAGGCTTGGCGGTGCGCTCCAGCAAGCGCGCACATGCGCCGCGAAGGCCGCGATGTCGTCGCCACTGAGCTTGGCCTGATCTTCCGAGGGGCGTCCCCCGTTCACGCTCGCAACCGGCAGACCAATGAGCTGCGCAAGCTGCGCGGCCTGGGTCGAGGGCGGGGCGGGAGGCTTTTGGGCGGAAGCCGGCGGGAGCGGCAATGAGAATGCATCGAGCGGGAGCGACGGCTCGGGCAGCGGCGGCGAGGCAGGGGTCGGCGCCTGGGTTGCTGCCTGCGTCGGTGTTTCGCTTGGCGTCGGGGTTTGCGGGGCTTGCGTCTGCATCTGGGTTGGCGTTTGCGACTGAGGTGCGGCCCCTTGCGCCGCCGGGCCGGACTTCGCCGGCGACGATGCCGCGATCTCATCCGGGGTGACGATATCGACCGGCACCGCGTCGGCCGGCTCCGGGTAGCCGAGCCGCGGGCTCACGAACAGCACGGTCCCGACCAGCCCCAGATGGACGATGGTGGAGACCACGAGCCCGCAGGCGACCGCATAGCGGCCGAGCCCCCATGCCGGCGGCTGCGGCCGCTCGCCCGCCGCTCGCTCCGGCGCGATCGCGCCGCCGCTCTCAGCCATTGCGTTGTCGCCCCGGCGCCTGCCGCCTCATGGGCCATCCCCGTGTGTAACGGTGATAGCATAGCGAATGCGGCGGAAATGGTCACTGTTCCCGAGTAGCTTTGCCCGACTGATTCGTTGTGCGACACTCGGGGAAGGTGATTGCGTCCCAGCGCTCAACGCAAGCACAAGGGGGGGGAATCCATGAAGCTTGTGCAGATCGTGCCCCGTGGAAAGGTGCGACTCTTCGGGGCCATCGTGAAGAAGGAAGCCGATATCCGGAAGAACGATCGCGGCACGTTCTACCGCGTCGGCCGTGCCACCACCCGCGCCACCCGATGGAACCACAAGCGCTTCAGCGGCTCGGTCGACCTCAAGCACAGCGATGACGAAACCGTCACGGCACGCGTGAAGTCGCGCAGTCAGGAATGGCAGATCCTGTCGGCCTTCCTCGGCTGGGTGGACCGCCACTTCGGCGACCGCGTCACGGCGGTGAACATCCAGTACAAGTGATCGCGACGGTCTCGCCGCGGGCACCGCTTGCTCCCATCTGAGACGCATGCGGCCGCTGCTCCATCCCAAGCTGGTCAACGGGCGATCGGGCGATCCGGCGCTCTACATCGAGACGCTGTTCGAGAAGCGGGCGATCCTGTTCGATCTGGGCGACATCACGCCCCTGCCGCCCCGCAAGATTCACCGCCTCGAGCACGTGCTCGTCTCGCATGCGCATATCGACCATTTCGTCGGATTCGAGCGCCTGCTGCGGCTGCTGGTCGGGCGGGACAAGCGGCTGAGCCTGTACGGCCCGGCCGGTTTGATCGATCACGTCGGCCACAAGCTGCAGGGATACCGCTGGAACCTCGCCGATCGCTATGCCTGCGACCTCGTCTTCACGGTCACCGAGATCGATGAAGGGCTGGCAACGCGAACCGCGCGCTTCCGCCTCAAGACCGCGTTCGCGGCCGAGCCATTGGGAGAGGGACGCCTCGCTGACGCCGTGGTTCATGACGAGCCGACCTTCCGGGTCACGACCGCGGTCCTCGATCATGGCATGCCGTGCCTCGGCTTCGCGCTCGAGGAATCTGCGCATGTCAACGTATGGAAGAACCGGTTGGCCGAGCGAGAGCTGCCGATCGGGTCGTGGCTGCGTGATTTGAAGCGCGCGGTGGTCGAGGGCCAGCCCGATGATTGCCCGGTCCGCATCGCGGCCGGCCCGCGCGCGCAGGAATCACGCGAAGTGCCGCTCGGAATGCTGCGCGACCTCGTCACCATCACGCCGGGCCAGAAAATCGCCTATGTGACCGACGTTGCAGACACCGAGCGCAACCGCGCCGCCATCGTCGCCCTGGCGCGCGGCGCCGACGTGCTGTTCATCGAGACGGCCTTCGCGCGCGCCGATGCGGCGCTCGCCCGCGAGCGCATGCATCTGACCACGGCTGCAGCGGGCGAAATCGGCCGCGCCGCCGGCGTCCAGCGGGTGGAGCCGTTCCACTTCTCGGCCCGCTATGCGGGCGAGGAGGAGCGATTGCAGCAGGAAGTGATGGCGGCGTTCGCCGGTCGACGCGGCGACGACGCCGCGCAATAGCGCGTATCGCGGCGAAGTGGACGCCGGTTCACCGACACGGGATATGCGCAGATAAGGGAAGGCTGGAGCGTCGCCCAATTCCCCAGGAATCGGGCGACGCTCGACCCGTCAGCCGTCGACGAAGGTCGCGAGCTTCGCGGCCTGGGCCGGATCGCGCAGCTTGGCGAGCGCGCGCGCTTCGATCTGGCGGATGCGCTCGCGCGTCACGCCGAAGATCTCGCCGACTTCCTCCAGCGTATGCTCGCCCGATCCGCCGATGCCGAACCGCATGCGCAGGATTCGCTCCTCGCGCGGGGTCAGGCCGGAAATCGCCTCCTGCACCACGTCGCGCAGGGCGCTCGCCTCGGCGGCCGAGTGCGGATCGACAACGTCGGGCGCGGCGATCAGATCGCCGAGCGTGGCGTCGCCGTCCTCGCCGACCGGGAGATCGAGCGAAGCGGGCTGCTGGACCATCTGCAACACCTGGGCGATGCGCGCTTCCGGAACACCGGTGCGCGCCGCGATCTCGGCAGGGACGGCCTCGCGACCCTTCTCCTGATAGATCTTGCGGCGATCGCGCAGCACCCGGGCGGCCACCTCGGTCATGTGCACCGGGATGCGGATCGTCCGGCTCTGGTCCGCGATGGCGCGGGCGATCGACTGCCTGATCCACCACACCGCATAGGTGGAGACCTTCACGCCGCGACGGTAGTCGAACTTCTCGATCGCGTGCATGAGGCCCATGTTGCCCTCCTGGACCAGGTCCAAGAGATCCATCGCGCCGTTGCGGCGATAGCGGCGGGCGATCGCGACCACCAGCGGGAGATGCGCGCGCACCAGCTCCTCACGCGCGCGCACGGCGACGCGGCGCGCGCGCGCGACGCCGGCGGCGACCTTGAAAAGATCCGCCGCGGGCAATCCGATGCGCCGCGCGGACGCCGCGAGCTCCTCGCGCAAGGCATCTGCGCGCTCACGATGCGGCCGGACCCGCGCCTCGCAATGCGGGTCGATGCGCGCCAGTTCGCGATCCATTCCGCCCAGCGCGCGCTGCTCGTCCTCGAGCGCCGCGACCAGAGCCTCGATGCGCTCGGCGCGCGGCCGCAGCCGCGCCACCTCGGCCCGCACGCGCACGAGCATGTCGTTGAGGCGCTCGCGGCGGATCTTGCCGAAGTCGCGGCCGCGCGCGACGGCGGCGACCCGCTCGCGGTTGAGCGCGCCGAACTTTGCGGCCAGCTTGGCGATGCCATTCAGCTGCGCCTCGATCTGCGGGAGCAGCGCCTGCTCGCGATCGGCGGCGCCGGCCTGGCCCTCGTCCGGAGTGGCGAGGTCGACGACATCGCGCAGCCGGAGCTTGCCGTCGCGCAGCTCGTCGGCCCAGCCGGCGATGCGCTCGACCAGCATCGGCACGCCGCACAACCCGGCGAGCACCGTCTCCTGCGCCGCCTCGATCCGCTTGGCGAGCTCGACCTCCTGCTCGCGCGTCATCGGCTCGGAGCGGCCCATCTGGCGGAAATACGTTGCAACAGTGCTGAGCGAGCGAGGCTCGTCGGCCGCACGGCCGCCCTCGGGGCGCGGCGCCTCGACGCCGGCCGGACCGAGCTCGTCCAGCGCGACGACCCCGTCGGTCTCGCGATCCTCGCGCTCGGCCGGCTCGCCGGCCTGCTCGTCCCGTTCGCGACGGGCGGCGTCCTCTCGCAGCCGCTCGTCAGCCAATATGTCCGTCATCTCGCTCATAGTGCTCTTCACAGTGTTCGAACCCGATGCCCGGCTGCATCGGCGATGCACGCCGAGACCAAAAACGCCAACCCACCAGCACCTTCAAAATCGCTACCGGTGCCGGTCGAGACATCGGGATTTGGAAGGATGCAGGCCGCGGGCTTAAGCCGTGCGCGGCGCAGATCCACAATCTGCCGCACCAAATGGGGGTTAAGCCCGGGAAAATCAAGCCGTCTCAATGGCGTACGGTTACCAATAAGGCGGTGATCGGCGCCACCGGGGGCCGGCCCGGGAACCCGTCGGGCGCTGCAATCCGCCAGGATCATGGCGAGGACATGGCGGAAGCGGCAATTCACGTTTGTCGGCAGGCGTTTACCATTCCCCAGGGCTGAGAGGGGGCGCCCCCCTCAGGTTCGCGGCGGAACGGCACCCGGGCTATGATCGGGGCGGGCATGGCAGGTCTGCGCTTCCTGCCAGAGAGGACCCGGACCGGGGTCCGGTAGAGGGACTGGGGTCCGTAGAGGGGACCGGGGGTCACGAGAGGAACCGGACCGAGGTCCGGCAGGTCGAATGCAGCGAATCCTCGTCACCGGCGCCCTGGGCCAGATCGGCTCCGAGCTCGTGCCGGCCCTGCGGGATCATTTCGGCGCCGACCGGGTGGTCGCCTCCGACCTGCGGATCATGCCCCGCCAGCAGGCGAGCCAGGGTCCCTACGAGCATCTCGACTGCGCCCAGCCGCAGCAGATCCTGGATGTGGTGCGCCGGCACGACATCGGCACCATCTACCATCTCGCGGCGCTGCTCTCGGCCGTCGCGGAGGAGAAGCCGCACGTCGCCTGGAGCATCAACATGGGCGGCCTCTATCACGTGCTCGAAGCCGCGCGCCAATACGCGTGCCGCGTCTTCTTTCCGAGCTCGATCGGCGCCTTCGGGCCCTCGACCCCGCGCGACCGGACCCCGCAGGTCACGATCCAGCGGCCGACCACGATGTATGGCGTCACCAAGGTCGCGGGCGAGCTCCTGTGCGACTATTACGCCGGACGCTTCGGCGTCGACACGCGCGGGCTGCGCTTTCCCGGGCTCATCTCCTATGTGGCGCCGCCCGGCGGCGGCACGACGGATTATGCGATCGAGATGTTCCACCACGCGCTGCGCCACCGGCAATACACCTGCTTCCTCGCCGCCGACGCGCGCCTCGACATGATGTACATGCCGGACGCGATCCGCGCGATGATCGCGCTCATGGCCGCCGATCCGGCGCGGCTGCACCACCGCAACGCCTACAATGTGACCGCGATGAGCATCACGCCCGCCGAGCTCGCGGCGGAAATCGCCAAGCACATGCCGGACTTCACGCTGGACTACGAGGTCGATCCCGTCCGCCAGGCGATCGCCGAGTCCTGGCCGCGCGCGATGGATGCAAGCGCGGCGCGCCAGGACTGGGGCTTCGCGCCGCAATTCGACCTTGCCGCCATGACCAAGGAAATGCTCGCGCGGCTGCGCGCGAAGTTCGATGCGCAAAGAACCGGCTGAGGCGCCCCCATGCCGACACAGGGACTGATCCGCGCACTCGATGCGCGCCTCGACGAGCTCACAAGCAGCGGCCGGCGCAAGGGCGCCGAGACGGCGATCCGCGGCGTGGTGCCGGCGCAAGGCGGGTTCGGGCCGCGCTATCTGCTCGAGGGTGAAGCGGAGCCGTTCCTGCGCATGAATTCCAACAGCTATCTCGGCCTGGCGCTGCGGGCCGAGGTGATCGAGAGCGAGGAGCGCGCGGCCGCCGCCTGCGGCACCGGCCCCGGCGCGGTGCGCTTCATCAGCGGCACCTGGGCGTCGCACCAGGCATTGGAGCGTCGGCTCGCTCAGTTTCACGGACGCCCGGCCGCCATGCTGTTCTCGTCCGCCTACGCGACCATGCTGGGCTCGCTGCCCCCGCTCGTGACCGACCGAACCGCGGTGATCAGCGACGAGCTCAACCACAACTGCATCATCAATGCGATCGCCCTCGCCCGTCCGGCCGAGAAGCACATCTACAAGCATCTCGATATGGGCGAGCTCGAGCAGGCACTCATGGCCGCCGCCAAGCGCTGCAGCCGCGCCATCATCGTCACCGACGGCATCTTCAGCATGCGCGGCGATCATGCGCCGCTCGACCGGATCATGGAGCTCGCGCGCGCGCATGACGGCGCCTTCGCCGAGAACGCCATCGTGGTGGTCGATGACTCGCATGGGGTCGGCGCGTTCGGGGCGACCGGGCGCGGCACAGAGGAATACACGCACGCACCGCCCGCCGACCTCCTGGTTGCGACGCTCGGCAAGGCGTTCGGCGTCAACGGCGGCTACCTGGTGGCGGACGAGACCGTCATCCGCTTCCTGCGCGAGGTCTCGCCGACTTACGTCTATTCCAACCCGATCACGCCGGCGGAAGCCGCGGCCGCGCATCGGGCGGTCGACCTCGTCGATGGGCCCGCGGGCGCCGCCATGCTCGCCCACCTGCGCGCCATGACGGCGCGCTTCAAAGAGGGGCTGGTGAAGCTCGGCTTCGAGACGCTGCCGGGCGAGCATCCGGTGGTGCCGCTGATGCTGCGCGACAGCGCGCACACGGCCGCCATGGTGGCGCATCTGCGGCGCCGGCACATCCTCGCGACCGGGCTCAACTATCCGGTCGTGCCCAAGGGCGACGAGGAGATCCGCTTCCAGATCAGCGCCGACCACACGCAAGCCGATATCGACGCGGCGCTGGAGGCGCTGGCGGGATTTCCTCGCTAAATTTTAGCCGGGCTCGGCGGCGGTCAGTGCCTCGTAGGCCTTTTCGTCGAGCATCCCGTCGATCTCGCCCGCATCGGCGACCTTCAGCTTGAACAGCCACCCGCCGCCGGTCGGCTCGGCATTGACCAGACCGGGCTCGGCCGCGAGCTTGTCGTTCACCGCGACCACCTCGCCGCCAACCGGCGCATAGACGTCCGACGCGGCCTTCACCGACTCGACGGTCGCCGCAACCGCGCCCTTGTCGAACCGCGTGCCCACCGCCGGCAATTCGACGAAGACCAGATCGCCGAGCTGCTTCTGCGCGAATGGCGTGATGCCGACCGTGGCGATGCCCGCATCGGGTGCCCCGTCGAGGCGGAGCCATTCGTGGTCAGGCGTGAACTTGAGCATGGGCATGGTCTCCTGGAGAAGGCGCTCACCGCCGATAACGCGCCGGCACGAAGGGCAGGTCCGCGACGGTCACCGCAAGCCGCTTGCCGCGCACTTCGGCAAACAGCCGTCTGTCCGGCGCGGCCGCGTCGGTCCGCACATATCCCATGGCGATCGGCGCGTTGAGGCTCACCCCGAACCCGCCCGAGGTGACGATGCCGATGGGTGCGGTTGCGCCCGCATCGGCAAACAGCGGCGCCCCGGCGCGCACCGGCGCGCGCCCGTCGGGACGCAGGCCGACGCGCCGGCGCGCGACGCCGCTGCGAAGCTCGGTCAGGATCCTCTCCGCGCCCGGGAAGCCGCCGCCGCGCGCACCACCGGCACGCCGCATTGGCGGGACTGTCCATTCGAGCGCCGCCTCGACCGGGGTCGTGCTCTCGTCGAGCTCGGCTCCGTAGAGGCACAGCCCGGCCTCGAGCCGCAGGCTGTCGCGCGCGCCGAGCCCGATCGGCTTGACCGCCGGATCTCCCAGCAGCGCCTCGCATAAGGCCTCGGCCGCCCTCGCGGGCACGCTGATCTCGAACCCGTCTTCCGCCGTGTAGCCGGAGCGGGACACCAGGCACGTGGCGCCGAGCAGC
>DASTZX010000244.1:0-2022 GCA_035764045.1 Xanthobacteraceae bacterium
TATGACGGGCTGCGGATGACGGTCGGGCCGACCAGCGACGAGGATCTGCGCGCCATCCTCGCCGCCGGCGGGCGGCGGGCGGACATCTATCGCGCGATGCGCGATTTTCGCGACCGCTACGCGGACCTCATTCGCGCCCGCTATCCAAAAATTCCCCGCCGCGTCTCCGGCTACGAGAATCTCGACGAGCTGCTGCCCGAGAAGGGATTCAATGTGGCTCGCGCCCTCGTCGGCACCGAGGGCACGTGCGTCACCGTCCTGCGCGCGACGCTCAAGCTGGTGCCGAGCCCGCATAAGCGCGTTGTCGTCGTGCTCGGCTTTCCCGATATTTTCATTGCCGCCGACGTCGTCCCGGATGTGCTGAAGTACCATCCGCTCGGCCTCGAGGCGATCGACGACCTCTTCGTCAAGTTCGTCAAGCGCAAGCATCTCGAATCGGAGAACCTCAAGGAGCTTCCCGACGGCGGTGGTTGGCTGCTGGTGGAGCTCGCGGCCGACGAAGGGAACGGGGCGGCCGAACGGCTGGTGCGGGACTATCAGGCCAAGGGTTATGCCGCAAAGCTGCTGCGCGATCCGGCCGAGCAGGCCAGGCTCTGGGCCGTGCGCAAGGACGGGCTGCCGGCGACGACCAAGCTCAAGGATTGGCCCGAGACCTATGAGGGCTGGGAGGACACCGCCGTCCCGCGCGAGAAGCTCGGCGCCTACCTGCGCGACTTCAAGGCGCTGCTGCACGCACACGGCTACGAGTCCTCGCTCTACGGCCATTTCGGCGATGGGCTGGTCCATTGCCGGATCGATTTCGATCTGCGCACCGAAGAGGGCCTGCAGAACTGGCAAAGCTTTCTCAACCAGGGCGCCGACCTCGTGGTCCGCTACGGCGGGTCGCTCTCCGGCGAGCACGGCGACGGCCAATCCAAGGCGGCGCTGCTCGAAAAGATGTATGGGCCGGATCTGATTCAGGCGTTCCGCGAGTTCAAGGCGATCTGGGACCCGGCCTGGAAGATGAACCCGGGCAAAGTGGTCGATCCGTTTCCGATCGATTCCAATCTGCGGATCGGCCCGCTCTACCGGCCGCCCGAGATCAAGGGCCATTTCGCCTATGCGGACGATGGCGGCAGCTTCACCCAGGCCACGCGGCGCTGTGTCGGGGTCGGATCGTGCCGCCGGCGCAACAGCGATCACGGCGTGATGTGCCCGAGCTACATGGCGACCGGCGAGGAGCGCTACAGCACCCGCGGGCGCGCCCGCCTGCTGTTCGAAATGCTGCACGGCGGGCCGATCGCCGATGGCTGGCGCGACCGGGCCATCGAGGAAGCACTCGACTTCTGCCTCGGCTGCAAGGGATGCAAGAGCGACTGCCCGGTCCACGTCGACATGGCGACCTACAAGGCCGAGTTTCGCTCGCACCATTATGCCGGTCGGCTGCGCCCGCGCGCCGCCTATTCGATGGGACTGATCCACCGCTGGGCGCGCCTGGCTTCCCACGCCCCGGCCGCCGCCAATGCGCTGATGCGCACGCCGGGCCTGGCGCCGCTCGCCAAATGGATCGGCGGCATCGCCCCGCAACGCACGATCCCGCGCTTCGCCAACCGGTCATTTTCCAGCTGGTTCAGCCGCCGCCCGCCGCGCCGTGCGGGCGGACGCCGCGTGTTGCTGTGGCCCGACACGTTCAACAACTATTTCCGCCCGCAGACCGCGGTCGCGGCCGCCCACGTGCTCGAGAGCCTGGGCTTCAGCGTCGCGATCCCGGACCGGCCGCTGTGCTGCGGGCGCCCGCTCTACGACTGGGGGATGCTCGATCACGCCAAGCGCCTGTGGGGCGAGACGCTGACGAGCCTCGCGCCGGAGATCGAGGCCGGCACCCCGATCGTCGGTCTCGAGCCGGCGTGCGTCAGTGCGTTTCGCGACGAGCTGCCCGGCATTCTTCCGAACGACGGGGCCGCACGCCGGCTCAGCCGACAGGTGCTGTTCTTCAGCGAGTTCATCGACCGCGAGGCGAAAGATGCGCCGTTGCGTCAGATC
>DASTZX010000245.1:0-6918 GCA_035764045.1 Xanthobacteraceae bacterium
CGCATCGGACTCCAGCGCGCAGGGGCCTCGCTCGCGACCGGACCGCTCCTCGACATCCGCCTCGCCCACGCGCGGGCGCGCGACGCGGTGCGCCATCCGCTCGACACGGAACGCCTCCTCGCCGACCTTGCGCCGCTCAGCCTTTCGGCACTCGCGGTGGAGAGCGCGGCCGATGACCGTGAGCGCTATCTGATGCGTCCCGATCTCGGGCGCCGCCTCGCGCCGGACGCCCCCGCCGTCCTGGCACCCCAGGCGGGCGAGTTCGAACTCGCCTTCGTCATCGCGGACGGACTGTCGGCTCGGGCCGTTCAGGCGCATGCCGCTCCGGTTCTCGCCGCCGCGCTGCCGCAACTCCCCGACTGGCGGATCGCGCCACTCGTCATCGTCCGGCATGGCCGCGTCGCGGTCGGCGATGAGATCGCGGCCGCGCTCGGCGCGCAATCGGTGGCGATCCTGATCGGCGAGCGCCCGGGCTTGAGCGCCCCCGACAGCATGGGTGCGTACCTCACCTGGCAGCCCGGCCCGGAAACGACCGATGCCGAGCGCAACTGCATCTCCAACATACGGCCGGAAGGTATCGGCTATGCGGATGCGGCCGCCAAGCTCGCCCAGTTGTTGAATGTCATGCGCACGCTGCGGCTTTCGGGCGTGCGGCTGAAGGACGACGCGGTCGGGCCGGTCATTCGCCAGGATGACGGCGCCTTGCCTCGCGAATGAGCCGACCCGAGGCCACGCTACTTCCGCCACAGCGCCCCGACGATGTTGGAATAATCGTCGGTCCAGACCCGCTGCGCCGGGTCGGGCTCGGACGCGCTGAAGCCGTTGTCGGCGAGACCGCCGATGTCGGCGGGATCCGCCGCCGCGATCACCACGTCGGAGTTGAATACGTAGTCGTCGTCGTCCGCGGTCGCGCTTTCGCCGGTGGACTGCCACGATCTGAGCCCATTGGCGCCCGCGATCCCGGCGACCACGCTTTCGAGCTCGAGATAGCGGTTTGAGACGTGCATCAGCACGACGCCGTGCGGCGCGAGCTTCTGCTTGTAGAGCGCCATCGCCTCGCGGGTGATCAGGTGGATCGGGATGGTGTCGGACGAGAACGCGTCGACCAGGATCAGGTCGAAGCGGCCGTCCGGCTCGCGCCCGAGCATGCGCCGTGCATCGCCGAGCACGATCGGGATGTCCGGGCCGCACCAGGTGATGAAGTCGAAATATCGCGGCGTGCGCGCGATGGTGATCGCGGTGGAGTCGATCTCGTAGAACCTCCAGTCCTCTCCCGGCTGGCGGTAGCAGGCGAGCGTGCCGGTCCCGAGCCCGACCACCGCGACGCGGATCGGGCCGCCCTTGCGCTCGCGCACCGCTTGAACGGTCTGCGCCATGCCGAAGCCGGGCGCGTAATAGGTGAGTGGCTTCGGGCGACCGCCGACCGGCTGATAGTCGGCGTCCTTGAGAAGCTGCGCGCCGTGAATGGTGGTGCCGTTCTGCAGCACGCGGAAGCGCCCGTCCGCCGTGTCGTAGATCTTGTAGACCCCGAAGAAGCTGCGCAGGGTGCGGATCTGCCGCTCGTCGGAGGGATAGAGAAACAGCATGGCGAGCGCCGCCGCGGTCGCGAGCGCGAACTTGGGCGGATGATAGGCGAGCGCCGCGCCGCCGAGCGCGAGCGCCACCGTGAGCTGGCTCAGCGTCTTCACCGCCACGGCGTCGCGCGGCAGCCATCCGAGCATCGAGGGCACGATCGCCGTCGCCGCGGCGACCACGACCGCGGCCCAGAGCATGAGCTCGGCGGCCAGCGGCAGCCGTCGCCCGAACGGCCGGCACAGCGCCGCCAGCGCGATCAGGATAGGATATTCGGCGACCCAGGAAAAAACGTGCGGCGCGATCAGCCCGGCAAAGAGTCCGCCGATCATGCCGCCGAGCGCGAGGGCGAGATAGAACGTGGTGAGATGCCGGCTGGGCGGCCGCCGCCGCGCCAGCTCGCCGTGGCAGGCGAGCGCGATGACGAAGAACGCCGCAAGATGCCCGGCGAGCGTCTTCAGCAGGTTCGAGGGCGGAAACGCCATCAGGGCGATGAGGCCGGCGATCGCCACCGGCTGCGCCAGGATGACGAAGCGGTGCGGCAGCAGCGCGCGGCGCGCAAAGGCGAGCACGAAAGTCAACAGATAGAGCGAGAGCGGAACGACCCAGAGGAGCGGCGCCGCCGCGATGTCGGTCGAGATGTAGGAGGTGACCGCGACGAGCAGGCCGGACGGCACGGCGGCGAGAAAGACCCAGGCGCCGAAGCTTTCCGGCGTCACCGCCGGGGTTTCGTCGGCGGCGTCCGCCGCGGCCGCGTGCGCCGGGGCGCGCAGCATCAAGACCCCGCAGCCTGCGATCAGTGCAACCAGCAGCCAGAAGCCCGCCGTCCAGATCAGCGCCTGGGTCTGCAGCGTGAGCAGCGGCTCGGCGAGCACCGGATAGGACAGGAGCGCCAGGAAGCTGCCCGCATTCGAGGCCGCATAGAGGAAGTATGGGTCCTCGCCGGCGCGGTGGCCGGTGCGCACGAACCAGGCCTGCAGCAGCGAGTTGTTGCCCGACAGCGCGAAGAACGGCAGTCCGATCGAGGCGGCAAACAGGCCGAGCAGCCAGACCGCCTCGAACCGCTCGGGCGGATCGCCCCAGCCGCCCGCGACTGCGATCGGCAGCGCCAGCCCGGCCGCGACGAGAAGCGCGAGATGCACGCCGAACGAGACCGCACGATGCCGCGCCCGCGTGATGACGTGCGCGTAGGCGTAGCCGCCGAGCAGCATGGCCTGGAAGAACACCATGGCGACCGACCACACCGATGGCGAGCCGCCGAGGATCGGCAGCACCATGCGGGCGAACATCGGCTGCACCGCGAACAGAAGCAGCGCGCTCAGAAAGACCGCCGCCGTGAAGGCGGCGAGGATCAGGGCGGGACGCGGCGGGGCGGTGGCCATGCGAAACACGCGGGTTGTGATACACCGGCGGCGCACGAAACGCGATACGATCGGGTCTCCATGGAAACCTGCGACGTCATCATTATCGGCGCCGGCCACAACGGGCTGACCTGTGCCGCCTATCTGGGCGCCGCCGGGCTCAAGGTGAAGGTGCTGGAGCGCCGCGCGGTCGTGGGCGGGGCCTGCGTGACGGAGGAATTCCACCCCGGCTTCCGCAACTCGGTCGCCGCCTACACGGTGAGCCTGCTCAATCCCAAGGTCATCGCCGACCTCGACCTGGCGGCGCACGGGCTGCGCATCGTCCCGCGCCGGGCGCAGAACTTCCTGCCCGGCCCCGATGGGCGCTCGCTGCTGATCGGCAGCGACCCGAGACCTGAGGTCGCGAAGCTGAGCGCGCGCGATGCCGAGCGCTACGGGAGCTTCAACCGCGAGATCGACGCCGTCGCCGACGTGCTGCGCGGCCTCGTGCTGCAACCTCCGCCGAACGTGACGGACGGCTTCTCCCGCCGCACGCCCGCCGAGCTCCTGCGCGCGCTCGGGCTCGCCCGGCGGCTGCGGCGGCTCACGATGGAGGAGACCCGCGCCCTTCTCGACCTCTTCACCAAGTCGGCGGCCGAGTATCTCGACGGCTGGTTCGAGAACGACCTCGTCAAGGCGCTGTTCGGCTTCGACGCGGTGGTCGGCAATTATGCGAGCCCGTATACGCCCGGCACCGCCTATGTGATGCTGCACCACGCGTTCGGCGAGGTGAACGGCGTGCGCCGGCTGTGGGGCCACGCCGTCGGCGGCATGGGAGCGATCGGCACCGCGATGGCGCGGGCGGCGCGCGCGAACGGCGCCGAGATCGAGACCGGCGTCGAGGTCGCCGAGATCATCGTCGAGCGCGGCCGCGCAGCCGGCGTCGCGCTCGCCGGCGGCCGCACCATCCGCGCCAGTGCGGTCGCGGCCGGCGTCGATCCCAAGCGGCTCTATCTCGGGCTGATCGCACCCGACGCCCTGCCGGCCGATTTTCTGGCCCGGATGCAGCGGTGGAAGGCGGGCTCCGGCACGTTCCGCATGAATGTCGCCCTGTCAGCCTTGCCGCGGTTCTCGGCCCGGCCCGAGCCCGGCGATCATCACACCGCCGGCATCATTCTGGCGCCCAGCCTCGCCTACATGGACCGCGCCTATGAGGACGCGCGCGCGCATGGCTGGAGCCGCGCGCCGATCATCGAGATGGTGATCCCGTCGACCCTCGACGACAGCCTCGCGCCGCCCGGCGCGCATGTGGCGAGCCTTTTCTGCCAGCACGTCGCCCCCACCCTGCCCGACGGCCGCGCATGGGACGACTGCCGCGACGAGGTGGCCAAGCTGATGCTCGACACGGTCGAGCGCTATGCGCCCGGCTCCCGCGCCAGCGTGGTCGCGGTGCAGAGCTTGAGCCCGCTCGACCTCGAGCGCCAGTTCGGGCTCACTGGCGGCGACATCTTCCATGGCGCGCTCACCCTCGACCAGCTGTTCTCCGCGCGACCGATGCTGGGTCACGCCGACTACCGCGGGCCGCTCGCCGGCCTGTATCACTGCGCCTCCGGCGCGCATCCAGGCGGCGGCGTCACCGGCGCGCCGGGGCACAATGCGGCGCGGGTGATCCTCTCCGATCTGCGCTGGCGCCGTATGCAGCGGCGGATGGGCGCGACGTCTCGCTGACGGTCCGCGAAGCGCGCGCGATCAGGGGCTGGCAAATTTGCGCGCAGCCGTAGGATTCCCGCCTGCATCGCGTAGGATGGCTCGAGCGGCGCGCGGTTCACTGCAAGCCGGCTAACATGTTGGGATGCGCCCACCGTCTTCGCGGGAACGGCTCATCTCACAGCGAAATCTTGGGAGGATGACATGAATAAAGCCGGGACAATCAGGCGCATTCCTGGCGCCTTGGCGGGAGCGGCGGCATTTGTGCTTGCGCTATCGGCGCAGCCGACGGCGGCGCAGGACGTCACGATCGTCAAGGCCGACAGCCAGATCGATGCGCACGATCCAGGAATCAAGCTGTTCCTCCGCGAGAAGATGGCGCAAGGCAATGCGCGCTTCGCGGACGACAATGTCGTCCTCTTCCTGCACGGCGCCACGGCGCCATCCACCTGCGACTTCGATCTGTCCTACAAGGACTATTCGTGGGCCGACTGGATGGTGAAGCACGGCTACGTCGTCTACATGGGCGACTACCGCAATTACGGATACTCCACGCGCGAAAAGGCGATGGACGAGCCCGCGAGCAAGAACCAGCCGGTGACCCGCTCCTATCTGGCGCTGCGCGACATCGAAGCCATGGTCGACCACATCAAGCGCACGCGCGGCGTGCACAAGGTCACCCTGATCGGCTGGTCGTGGGGCGCCATGATGGCCGGCTACTACGCATCGCTGCACAGCGAGAACGTGCACAAGCTCGTGCTCTATGCGCCGCTCTACGATTTCAACGACCACACCAACCTGGGTCCGGGCAGCGCGCTGCAGAACAAGCGCAAGCCGCGCGAATTCAACTTTGCGCTCGGCGCCTACCGCCTCGCGTCGGAAGCGGCGAACACTGGCCGCTGGAACGGCGAGATTCCCGTCGACAACAAGGACGGCTATCGCGAAGCTTCGGTCCCGGTCGAGTTCTGGAAGGAATGCATGGCGACGGATCCGAGCAGCAACACGCGCAATCCGCCCAGCCTGCGCGCGCCGAATGGCGTTCTGGAGGACTCGTTCTATCAGGCGACCGGACGGCCGCTATGGAGTGCATCGAGCATCTATGCCCCCACGCTCGTCATTGCCGGCCAGTTCGATACCTGGTCGTTTCCCGAGGATCGCGAAGGCTTGATGCGCGAGCTCGTCCATGCCCCGGTGAAAAAAAGCGTGCTCATCCCCGACGCGACGCACTTCGTGCTGTTCGAGAAACAGCGCATGGCCTTCTTCGAGGAGATCCTGAAATTCCTCAAGGACTAGGCTGACGCCATAACGCAACTTCCCGGGAGGAAGGCATGACGCTGCAAAGAATAGTGGCCACCGCGGCTTGTCTGATCGCGCTCGCCGCTCCAGCCCTCGCACATGGCCCGAACCAGCCGCCGCATCAGCGCTACAATCTCGGAGATCTGACGCTCGAGTCCGGCGAGGCCATCAAGGATTTTTCGATCTCCTATGTCACCCATGGCACGCTCAACGCGGGGAAGTCGAACGCGATTCTGATGGTCACGGCGATCAGCGGCAACCATCACCGCCTCGACTTCCTGATCGGACCCGGCAAGGCGCTCGATACCGACAAGTATTTCATCATCTGCACCGACGCGATCGGCAACGGTCTCACCACCTCGCCATCGAATTCGACGGCGCAGCCGCACATGAAATTCCCCAAGTTCGTCATCCGCGACATGATCACGTCGCAGAAGAAGCTGATGGAGCATCTCGGCATCGATCACGTGGTGGCGGTGATCGGCCCCTCCATGGGCGGCATGCAGACGCTGCAGTGGGGCGTGAGCTATCCAGCTTTCATGGATTCGCTGGTCGCAATCGTTCCGCTCGCCAGGACCCCGGCCTGGACGGTGACGGTGCTCGAGGCCACCCGCAAGGCGATCATGCTCGATCCGGCGTGGCATGACGGCGACTACACGTCGCCGCCTGAGCAGGGGATCCGGCTGTGGCGCGATATCCTCAATTTCCTCGCCGCGCGCTCGCCGGAAGTCTCGCGCGACCAGTTCCCCAACCAGCTCGACATGCTGCCGTATCTGCAGGCGCAGGAGACTGCGCTGATCAAGGCGTTCGACGCCAACGACTGGATCTACCAGACCTGGGCATACGACCGCCACGATGTCGGCACGACCCCGGGCATGAACGGCGACTACGTGAAGGCGCTCCGCGCCATCAAGGCGAAGACGCTGATCATGACGGGCACCAAGGACCTGCTCAATCCGGAATGGGAGCCGCGGGAAGCCGCGCGCTACATCCGCGACGTCCG
>DASTZX010000246.1:0-7255 GCA_035764045.1 Xanthobacteraceae bacterium
CCCATGAAAACCTATTCGGCCAAGCCGGCCGACGTCGAGAAGAAGTGGGTGATGATCGACGCCCAGGGCCTCGTCGTCGGACGCCTCGCCTCGATTGTGGCGATGCGGCTGCGCGGCAAGCACAAGCCGACCTACACGCCCCACGTGGACTGCGGCGACAATGTCATCGTGGTGAATGCCGAGAAGGTGGTGCTGACCGGCCGCAAGCTGGAGCAGAAGGTCTACCACCACCACACCGGTTTTGTCGGCGGCATCAAGGAACGCAGCGCCAGGTCCATCATGGAAGGCCGCTTCCCTGAGCGCATCGTCGAGAAGGCAGTCGAACGCATGCTGCCGCGCGGTCCGCTCGGCCGCACGCAACTGGGCAACCTGCGGGTCTACAAGGGTCCGGACCATCCGCACGCCGCGCAGACCCCGGAGAAGCTCGACGTCGGTGCGATGAACCGCAAGAACAAGAGGAGCGCGTGACCATGGCCGAGACCATGCAATCGCTCGATCAGTTGGCGACGCTGAAGCCGGCGGCGCCGGAATCGCCGAAATACGTCCAGAAGCTCGATAGGCAGGGACGCGCCTATGCGACCGGCAAGCGCAAGGATGCGGTCGCGCGGGTTTGGATCAAGCCCGGGCCGGGCAAGTTCCTCATCAATGAGCGGGCCATCGAGACCTATTTCGCGCGCCCGGTGCTGCGGATGCTGATCCAGCAGCCGCTGGTCGCCTCCAATCGGCATGGTCAGTATGATATTACCTGCACCGTATCGGGCGGGGGTCTGTCGGGCCAGGCGGGTGCGGTTCGCCACGCCATTTCCAAGGCGTTAACCCAATACGAGCCCGATCTGCGCGGGGTTCTCAAGCGGGGCGGCTTCCTCACCCGCGATCCGCGTGTGGTCGAGCGCAAGAAATACGGCCGCGCAAAGGCGCGCCGCTCGTTCCAGTTCTCCAAGCGCTGAGACGGCGGCCCTCCGGCCGCCCGGCCGGGGACGCAAGAACGGCATCGAAAGGGGCGCTCCGGCGCCCCTTTCTCATGCCCGCGGACCGCCCGGGGAGGGGCCGTTCCCACCGGATTGCCAGCAATTTGCGAGCGTTTTTGCGGGAATTTTCCGACTATTTTCACCGTGCTTTCGCGACGTATTCGCGACAAAAGTCCGGACCTGGCGCAAGTCGAATGAAAGATAGGCATGCCATCCTGAGCTCAAGCTGTCGCCCTATGGAGCTCAAACATGTTCGAGCAGGCCATCACATCGACGATCTCGCTGGACGTCACCACGCTGTTCGTGGCCACGACCTGCGTGACCGGGCTCCTCGGCGTCTTCCTCCTTTACGCCTGGACCCAGGACCGCATCGGGGCGCTTGCCTGGTGGGGCACGGCCTATCTGCTCGGCGCCGTGGCGGCCGCGCTGTGGATCGCCAATCCGCGCGATTTCCCGTTCATGCCGGCGAGTCTGCCGAGCGCCCTTCTGTTCTTCGCTTGCGGCATGATCTGGAGCGCGGCGCGGCTCTTCCACAATCGGCGGATCCTCTGGCCCGCCATGGGCGCGGGCGCCGTGACGTGGCTTGTGGCCTGCACGGTGCCGACCTTCACCCAGATGAGCACCCACCGCATCGTGCTCGCCTCGGTGATCGTGGCGACCTACACCTTCCTGACCGCCGCCGAGCTGTGGCGTGAGCGGCGCAAGTCGCTCGTCGGCCGCTGGCCGGCGCTGGTCGTGCCGGCGCTGCACGGCGCAGTCTTCCTGTTCCCGATTCCGATCGCCAGCCTCATGCCGGGCGAAACCAGCACCGTCACGCTCACGACCGGCTGGATCGCGGTTCTCATCCTCGAGATGCTGATGTACGCGGTCGGCACGGCCTTCATCGTGCTGGTCCTCACGAAGGAACGGACCCTGCGCATGCACAAGAACGCCGCCTTGACCGACCCACTCACCGGACTGTTCAACCGGCGCGGGCTGGTCGAGGCCGCGCGCGATCTCGCCGAGAAGTATGCGCGCAAAGCGGGCAAGCCGGTCGCGATGCTGGTGTTCGATCTCGACCACTTCAAGTCGATCAACGATCGCTTCGGTCATGCGGTGGGCGATGACGTGCTCAAGCTGTTCGCCTCGACCGCGAACAGCAGCCTGCGCCTGACCGACTTCATCGTCCGCCTCGGCGGCGAGGAGTTTGCCGCCATCATGCCCGGCACCCTCGAGGAAGGCGTCATTGTCGCCGACCGGGTGCGGAAACAGTTCGAAGAGGCCGCGCGCACGGTGTCGGGGCACTACATTGGGGCGACCGTGAGCGTGGGTGTCGCCGCCCATGAGACCGCCGCCAACATCGACGCGCTGCTGGAGCGTGCCGATATCGCGCTCTATGCCGCGAAGGCCAACGGACGCAACCGCGTGGAGGCCGAGGCGCCGCAGTTCGATATGCTGCTGAGCAGCGAGGAGACCGAGTCTGTGCCTCCGCCGGTGCCTCCCGAGGCGCCGCGCTGGACGCCCGATCGCCGCGAGGCGGCGTAGGAGCCTACCAATCCGAGGTCTTGCGGCTGAGATCCTCGCGCATTCTCTGGGGTTGACCGAACGCAGAGCATCAGCCCAGTGGGGCCAACTGGGGCCAACGAAGCGGCGCGAGAGCCGCAACACCGAGCAGGCTCGCAGCGTCGCGGTTGCCGTTGCGGCGCGTGCCATCGAGAGCGATAGCGCGGCCTCAATCGCCCATTAACCAAGTCGGCGGTACGACTGGTGTCGCTCCTCCTTGGGCGGTGTCCTCGACGAAGCGCGCTCGACGGCACGCACCCGCCGCAAGCCCTCCCTGCCGTGTGGAAAGCGACCCCGCGATGCACTTCTCTCTCTCCGGCGGCGATCTCGCCGCACGGTTCGACGCACTCGACAGGTCGCAGGCCATCATCGAGTTCAAGATGGATGGCACGATCATCACGGCGAATGCGAACTTCCTCAAGGCGATGGGCTACAAGCTCGACGAGATCAAGGGCCGCCATCACAGCATATTCGTCGCGCCGGCCGATCGCGACACCGCCGAATATCGGGAATTCTGGGCTGCGCTGAACCGCGGCGAGTTCCAGGTCGCCCAGTACAAGCGGGTCGGAAAGGGCGGCAAAGAGGTCTGGATCGAAGCGTCCTACAACCCGCTGCTGGACCGACACGGCAAGCCGTTCAAGGTCGTGAAATACGCGACCGACGTTTCGAAGAAAAAAGCCGAGTATGCGGATTTGCGCGGGAAGGTGCAGGCGATCGGGCGCTCGCAGGCGGTGATCGAGTTCGAGCTGGACGGCACCATCATCACCGCAAACGACAATTTCCTGAAGGTGATGGGATACACGCTGGATGAGATCAAGGGCCAGCATCATCGCATGTTTGTCGCGCCCGACGAGCGGGAGAGCGCCGAATATCGCGAGTTCTGGGGAAGGTTGCGGCGCGGCGAATATCAGGCAGGACAGTTCAAGCGGATAAGCAAGGGCCGCAAGGAGGTCTGGATCGAAGCGTCCTACAATTCGATCCTGGACTTGAACGGCCGCCCGTGGAAGGTCGTGAAATTCGCCACCGACCTCTCTGGGCGCAAGGCCGAGAACCTCGCGCTTGCGCAGGAATTCGAAGCCGGCGTGAAGCGGATGGTGCAATTGGTCGCGAGCTCGGCCGGGGAGATGCAGAGGACCGCGACGGCGCTCGCGTCCGCGGCGGCGCAGACGAACCAGCAATCCTCTACCGTCGCGTCGGCGACGGAAGAGCTGTCAGCCTCGGTCAGCGAGATCTCGCGGCAGATTTCGGAATCGACCAAGGTCATCGGGACCGCCGTGACCGAGGCCGGCAAATCCGAGCAAATGGTCAGCGATCTCGTCTCCGCCGCTCAGAAGATCGGCGAGGTGACGCAGATGATCACCGACATCGCAAGCCAGACCAATCTCTTGGCGCTCAACGCCACCATCGAAGCGGCGCGCGCCGGCGAGGCCGGCAAGGGCTTTGCGGTGGTCGCGTCCGAGGTGAAGTCGCTCGCCAGCCAGACGGCCAAAGCGACCGAGGAAATCGGGCAGCAGATCAAGGGCATTCAGGAATCCAGCCAGACGACCGCGCACGCCATTCGGGAGATCGCACAGATCATTGGCCGCGTCCGCGAGATCGGCACATCGATCTCAAGTTCGGTCGAGCAGCAGTCCGCCGCAACCAAGGAAGTATCCGGCAACATCAATGGCGTCAGCCAGGCCGCCGAGGAGACCGGCCGGTCGGCGGAGGTTGTGCTCAAGGTATCCCAGGCCCTGTCGCAGCAGGCCTCGGCGCTGGACGGCAAGATCGACCAGTTCGTGGTCCGCGTTCGCGCGATGTAGGGGCCGCGGTCAGCCCCCGCTTGCAAACCGGTTGTTTACCGGGTCGGCGCTAACCTGCCGTCATGTTGCGTCGGTCATCCCTCGCCCGCATGCAGGCCGAACTCGGCGCGCTCGAGGCGAGCGCGGAGCGCGCGGGGCTCGCCCTCGCTTGCGTCTACTCCTGTTCCGACGAGCTGGTCACGGCCGAGATCCGCGCGCGCCGGATGGCGATCGCCCGCGCGGCGCGGATGGTCGCAGCCATGCGCCTCCTCCTCGGCGCGACGGCGGCGGCCGCGATCATCGCGCTGAGCGCTCTCGCCGCCCACGTCATCTGAAGTCGGCGAACCGGGAAAAAAAACGGGCGCCGTCACGGCGCCCGCAAGGTGAGATCGCGTGTCCGCGATCTTGGGAGGAAGGGAAGCGTCCTCAAGCCGAATAGTACATGTCGAACTCGACCGGATGGGGCGTGTGCTCGAAGCGGATGACCTCCGACATCTTCAGATCGATGTAGCTGTCGATGAAGTCGTCATCGAACACGCCGCCTGCCTTGAGGAAGGTGCGGTCCTTGTCGAGCTCGCCGAGCGCCTCGCGGAGCGATCCGCACACGGTCGGGATCTGCTTGAGCTCGGCCGGCGGCAGATCGTAGAGGTCCTTGTCCATGGCCGGGCCCGGATCGAGCTTGTTCTTGACGCCATCGAGGCCCGCCATCAGCATCGCGGCGAAGCCGAGATAGGGGTTCGCGAGCGGATCGGGGAAACGCACCTCGACGCGCTTGGCCTTCGGATTGCTGGTCCACGGGATGCGGCACGAGGCCGAACGGTTGCGCGCCGAGTAGGCGAGCAGCACCGGCGCCTCGAAGCCGGGGACCAGCCGCTTGTAGGAGTTCGTTGTCGGGTTGGTGAAGGCGTTGATCGCCTTGGCGTGCTTGATGATGCCGGCGATGTAGCTCAGGCACGTCTCCGACAGGTCGGCGTATTTGTTGCCGGCGAAGACCGGCTTGCCGTCCTTCCAGATCGACTGATGGCAGTGCATGCCCGAGCCGTTGTCGCCGTAGACCGGCTTCGGCATGAAGGTGGCGGTCTTGCCGTAGATGTGCGCGACCTGCTGGATGCAGTACTTATAGATCTGCATCTGATCGGCCATGACGGTGAGCGGCGAGAACTTCATCCCGAGCTCGTGCTGGGCCGACGCCACCTCGTGGTGATGCTTCTCGACCTTGACGCCCATCTTGGCCATCGCGGCGAGCATCTCGGAGCGCATGTCCTGCACCGAGTCCTGCGGCGGCACCGGGAAATAGCCCTTCTTGGTGCCGATGCGGTGGCCGAGATTGCCGCCCTCGTAGTCGGTGTCGGAGTTCTTTGGCAGCTCGACCTGGTCGAGCCTGAAGCCGGTGTTGTACGGCTCGGCCGCATACTTGACGTCGTCGAACACGAAGAACTCGGCCTCGGGACCGAAAAAGATGGTGTCGCCGACGCCCATCGACTTCACCATCGCCTCCGCCTTCTTGGCCATGCCGCGCGGATCGCGGTTGTAGGGCTCGCCGGTCGTCGGCTCGAGGACGTCGCAAACGAGCACCAGCGTGGTCTCGGCGAAGAACGGATCGATGCAGGCGGAGTTCGGATCCGGCATCAGGCACATGTCGGACTCGTTGATCGCCTTCCAGCCGGCGATCGAGGAGCCGTCGAACATCTGACCCTCGGCGAACGTCTCCTCCTCGATCATCGAAATGTCGAAGGTGACGTGCTGCCACTTCCCGCGCGGATCGGTGAAACGGAAATCGGCGTATTTAACGTCATTGTCCTTGATCAATTTCAGGACGTCTTTGGCCGTCGTCATGGAGTGCATTCCCTTTCTCAGCACACGGGCGTGAACATTTCAGGAGGTCGGGTTGGGAGCGCGCTCAAATGGCGTCCACTCCGGACTCCCCCGTACGGATCCGGATGGCTTCCTCGATATTGGAGACGAAAATCTTGCCGTCCCCGATCCGCCCGGTCTGGGCGGCGCGGCGGATCGCCTCGATCGCTTTCTCGACCATCTCATCAGCGAGCACAATCTCGATTTTAACCTTGGGGAGAAAATCGACCACGTACTCCGCCCCGCGATAGAGCTCGGTATGGCCCTTCTGCCGGCCGAAGCCCTTGGCTTCGGTCACGGTGATGCCTTGCAGACCGACCTCTTGCAGCGCCTCCTTCACCTCGTCGAGCTTGAAGGGTTTGATGACCGCCTCGATTTTTTTCATTCGTCTCCGTCCTCTGGCCCGGTCGGTAAGGGCGGCGCCGGTCGAGCCGCGAACTCGTTAGCAGGGTCCATGCCAAGCGTGGAGTTCGCGCAAAATTCTCTGTCTTTCAAGCCCTTGATCGGTCGCGGCAGCCCTGGTCGCTAAAATCGTGCGATCAGCGGCTGGTGAATAAATAGGCATTCTGCCCGAAAATGCGCCAGCCGACTTGGGCCGGCCGGCAACGGGCGTGCCGCAAAATGTCCCATTTCGCCCACGCGCGAGGCGGCGGCGGCCGGAACGGCGGGCAGGGCGCCCGTTGTCCGTGCTGACTGCCCTCTCTACTGTTCGGAGCGATGATCGAGCTTCTCACCAATGCCGAGATGGCCGAGGCGGACCGCCTCACCATCGCATCCGGCGTGGCCGGGATCGACCTGATGGAGAACGCGGGCCGGGCGGTGGCCGACGCGGCTTGCGGGCGTCACCCGCCGGGCTCGCGGATCACCGTGGTGGCGGGGCCAGGAAATAATGGCGGTGACGGGTTCGTGGCCGCCCGCCTGCTCGCGCAACGGAACTATCGTGTGCGGCTGCTGCTGCTGGGGGACCCTGGCCGCCTGCACGGCGATGCCAAGCTCGCGGCGTCGCGCTGGCCTGGCGACGTCGAGGCTGCAACAGGCGAGCAACTGGGCGACCAATCTCGCGCCGACCTGGTCATCGACGCGCTGTTCGGCGCGGGGCTGGATCGCCCG
>DASTZX010000247.1:0-4335 GCA_035764045.1 Xanthobacteraceae bacterium
GTCCGCTGCCATGCGGCACCGATCTCGACGTTACCGGCCATCACGCGCAGGTTCGGGGCCTTCTCGTTCTCGGAGGGTTCGGCCGGAAGAAAGCGCGCCTTGATGTTGAGCGAGAGCGTCTTGATGGTGCCGGTGTACGAGCCATCTTCGGCGCGGGTGAAGGTGCCAATCTGAGCCATAATAATCTCCTTTTGCTGCTTGCAAGCCCGCGACCATCGCGGCCTTGATGACGATCTGTGAGCGCCGCAACGACCGGCCCGCAGCCTTGGCCCGCAGCGAAGCGGAGGATGGCGGATTGAGCGATCTTGTTGCCTCGCGAGGAATGCCGCCGCTCAGCGGCAGGGGAAGAAGATCGCGAAGAGCCATTGCGGGTAAAGGTCGGCGAGCGTGAGCCGAGCGTATTGTGGCGCGTGATCCGCCAGCAAAAGGCCACTATGGGCGTGGGTAGAAGCAGCGTTTTCCGAAGAACATCGGCTCAAAGGCAATCCATCGCCGCCGCGGTGGCGACACACAGCAGCAGCGCGATCGAGTTACAGCGGTGTGTGTGCGCGTCGACCCGATCCAAGGGTGTCAAGAGTGGTGCCTTACCAGCCTCACTGAACCTCATCGAATTCGCGTTTCGGACGCCATCCGACTGGATCGGCGATCCAGCGGTTGATGTCCGATTCATGCCAGCCGGTCCCGTTGGCGCTGATCTTCAGCTGAGCAGGAAAGGTGCCCTCAGCGATCTTGCGATAGATGGTGGACCGGGATAGCCCGGTCCTGGCGAGGACGGTTTTCAAGCGGATGATACGGTCTGGTTCGCGCATGGCCGCGCTGGCTCCTGCTCGCTATTTGTGACGGCATCTGAAACCAGACAGGACAGGCCGTTGCGGGCGCGCAAGAGAGTTTTCGCGTCGCCGTACTGTGGCGTAGAGCCGGCGGAAAATAGGATGGATCAAATTTCGATGCCCCGGCCTCTGCCAAGGTCGATGCCGTGAGTGAAGGCCAATTCGTGGCCGAGCCGGCGGCCTGAGTCGAACGCGATGCCGAGCTCCCGCTTTCGGTTGGCGAGGATGGATTCCATCTGCGGATCGCGTTCGAGGCTTCTTGCCATATCGCCCATGGCCGAGCGAGTGGCCCTGTAGCCGGACATGTCGCCCGCCTGATACTGGTGCAGGCGGGTCTGGTCGAGCTCCTGCCAGCGTTCCACGAAGCGGTCGGCGCGGCGGTTCGGATTGATGCGCATTTCTGTTTCGAGCTGGAGGGCGCGGACGGCGCGGTTGAGGCGTCCTCCAGCGGCCTCGTGGGCAAGCTCCGGGTTCTTCTTGTAGGCGGCTTCGGCATCGTGCGAGCCGTAGGGCCGCACATCCTCGAATGCCCGGCGGGCCGCCTGTAGTTCTTTCACTTGCTCGGGACCTGCCTTGCCCCCCATCTCCTGCGCCTCGAAGATCGTATCCACGGCGCGGGCATGGCGCACGAGCGCTCGGGTACGCACCCGACGGGCTTCCGCTTCCGGATCTTGCGCGACGTTCCTTGCCGGCGCTTCGGTTTCGCGCCGCTCGGCTCCCGTACCGCTCCTTTCCCTTTCCGGCGGTTCCCGCTCCGGCCTCTGTCCGTCATCCGGACCGGGCGCAGTGTCTGTGGATGGGCGCAGGCCGTCGAACATGTTGCGGACCTTTTCCGGCACGACCTTGCGCACGATCTCGGCCACGCGCTCGCGGAAGGTGATCCCACGCCGTTCGGCAAAGCTCTGTGCAGGATCGGCTCGTTCATAGTCCGATGCCATGTCCTTGACCCGGTCGCGTGACAGGGTGCGGACAAGTCGGTCCTCATTGGCAAAGTCGTCGCGGCCATAATGCAGGTCCACACCGTTGCGGTGCCGCGACAGGGCGACATAGCTGCTGTGAGCATCCATGCCCGGCGTCGCCAGCACATAGGTACGGTCCACCGTCATGCCCTGGGCCTTGTGGATGGTCGCCGCATAGCCATGGTCGATCCGGCTATAATCCTTGAGGTCGAAGCGCACGGATCGGCCATCGTCGGTCTGCACGGTCATGGATTGTGCGTTGACTTGCTTGATGGTCCCGAGCGTGCCGTTCTTCACGCCAAGCCCGCGCTCGTTCTGGAGGAACATGACGCGGTCTCCGCGGGCGAAGTGACGCGTGCCGCGTTCGGCGGTCAGGCGGACGTCATCCCCCAGGCCATCCGTAGCCCGCATTCGCTCCCGTGCCGCCTCGTTCAGCACGCGAACCTCGTCATTGGTGTGGGTGAGAATGATGCGGCTCTTATCCGGCGCCGCCTGCCGCTCCCGGTCCCAGCGGTCGATCAGGTCGCCGCGGGCCTGCTCGCGGCTTTGGGCTTCATGCACCATCCCGCGGGAGCGATAGGCCTCAAGCGCATGACCGGTTTTGCCATTGGCGAGATCGCGAGTAGCCTCGCGCTGCCAGTCGTCGCGCTGGCGTCGCACCTCGCCAAGTTCCGCGCCACCGTGGCGCTCATGAATCGAGCGGAATGCCGCGCCCGCCTCGATGGCTTGCAATTGCCTGATATCGCCGACCAGCACGACCTTCGCCCCGGCTTCGCTGGCATGAGACAGCACGCGTTCCAGCTGTCGCGTGCCGACCATGCCCGCCTCGTCGACGACCAGAACATCGCGGGAGGTGAGGCCGTCGCGGCCCTGTTGCCAGCCATGTTCCATGCTAGCAATGGTGCGGGAGGATATGCCTGATCCGTTCTCGAGATTTTGCGCCGCGATGCCGGAGAGTGCCGCACCCTGGACCTCATAGCCGGCCGATTCCCAGGCCTCGCGCGCCACCCCCAACATCGCGCTTTTGCCGGTGCCGGCATGGCCGACCACGACGCCCAAATCACGCCCGTCCGTGACATGCGCCAATGCATCGGCCTGCTCGCCCGACAGGACAAGACCGCGCCGTTCAGCAAGCGCCAAAGCGGCTTCGAGGTCGGCACCACGCACCTCATGGCGCTCCCGTTCCGCCATCAGTTCAGCGGCACGGTGCAGGCGCAGTTCGGCCTCGATCATGTTGCGGGTCGTGAAGCGATCTTCGCCACGGGCATCTTGGCCGAGTTCGACCAGATCGGGCGCGCTGCGCATCGCGCCCATCACTTCGTTGAACTGGTCGATGCCGTTGCTGTGTCGGTGCGCGAAGATAGCCATGTCGCGCTGCGTGAAGGTCGATTGCTGATGCGTGATCGCGTCCAGCCCGAGGGAAGGATCGGCGACGATCCGCGCGCCATTACCCCGCGCGATCTCTCGGTGCATCTCGGCGCGATCGGCATCGGTCCCTTCGCCGCTGATGCCCCGATCCTCAATACGTTTGGCAGGCGCACCAATCTGGCTTTGCGGCTCCAATGCGATACCCTGCGCTTCGAGGCTGCGATGGTCGATGCGCGCGTCGATGTCGAGATCGGCCAGGCGCTCGTTGGCATGCTCGGCCCAGCGTCTGCGCCAGCGCTGCACCATCGCGGTGCGGTTCCAGTCCCGAACCTTCTGACCAAAGCCGTTCTCGTCCACCGCGCGCATGGTCAGCATGACGTGGGCATGGGGTTTGGCCATGCCGTCCTCGGCCATGTCGCAATGCACATTCAGATCGGCGATCATGCCCCGATCCACGAACTCGGCCTGCACGAAGTCGCGGGCAAGTTCGATGGCCTGTGCCTGTGTCATCTCGCGGGGAAGGGCGAATTCGACCTCACGAGCAAGCTGAGCATCCTTGCGGACTTCGAACGCCTCAACATCGTTCCAGAGCCGTTCGCGGTCCCTCCATGCCGCCGGCGCATTTTCCGGCAACGTGACCTCGGAATGCACCACGCCGCGCTTGGCGGAAAAATCGTGGCTCCGGTCTAGGCGTTCGTCGCGCAACCGCGAGCCCGAGCGGTAGGCGGCCGACGCCAACGCGCTGGAGCCTGACTTGCGGCCAATGACCTTGACGTGAAGATGATAGATCGCCATCGCGACCAGATGATCTACACGGCGAGGCGCACGTCGGAACGACGTATAAGCGCGCCCTCCCTCGAAAAAATCTCGGGAGGGACTACCGCGTCCCAGGCTGTCCTGACGATCTTACAGCATTGTGCCGGGCGCTCGACTATCATTTTCTCTATCAACATGACGGAGACGATGATGCGCAAACCGCGGGACTTTGACGCCGAACTAAAGGCACTTGGGGACAAGGCGCGTGACCTCAAGAGCCGCAAGGTGCAGCAGCTCGGCGAACTAGTCATCGCTACCGGGGCAGACGCGCTTAACGCCAACGAACTGGCCGGCGCGCTTGTCGTGCTGGCCGAGACAAAAGAGGCCGGAAAGAGGGAGGCATGGGCCAGGCGTGGCGCCGC
>DASTZX010000248.1:0-2588 GCA_035764045.1 Xanthobacteraceae bacterium
TGGCGAGCGCATGAGCGGCGGAAACAGGCCGAAATTCACGTTCATGGGCTGGAACGAGCGCGGGCCCGCATCGATGGTCTCGACATGGCCGCCGGTGATGTGGGCGAGCAGGGCGCCGTGCGCCGATGTCGCCGGCGGCAGCGCGATCTCCTCGCCAAGGCGTTCCGCAGCCGCAAAACGGCCGGCGAGCAGGCCGATGGCGGCGGATTCCACGTACCCCTCGCAGCCGGTGATCTGGCCGGCGAAGCGCAGGCGCGGCGCCGCCTTCAGCCGCAAGGTTGGATCGAGCAGCTTGGGCGAGTTGAGGAAGGTGTTGCGATGCAGCCCACCGAGACGCGCGAACTCCGCGCGTTCGAGGCCCGGAATGGTGCGGAAGATGCGGGTCTGCTCGCCGTGCTTGAGCTTGGTCTGGAAGCCGACCATGTTGAACAGGGTTCCGAGCCGGTTGTCCTGGCGTAGCTGCACCACCGCATAAGGCTTGTCCTGCGGCTTGTGCGGGTTCGTCAGTCCGACCGGCTTCATCGGCCCGTGGCGCAGCGTTTCGCGTCCGCGTTCGGCCATCACCTCGATCGGCAGGCAGCCGTCGAAATAGGGTGTCGCCTCCCACTCGTGAAAGCTGGTCTTCTCGCCGGCGAGGAGCGCATCGACGAAAGCGTCATATTGCGCGCGGGTGAGCGGACAGTTGATGTAGTCGGCGCCGCCGCCGCCCGGGCCCGCCTTGTCGTAGCGGGACTGAAACCACGCGATGCCGAGGTCGATGCTGTCGCGATGCACGATCGGGGCGACCGCGTCGAAGAAGGCGAGCGCGTTCTCGCCGGTCGCGGCGCGGATCGCGGCCGCCAGCGCGGGCGAGGTCAGCGGACCCGTCGCGATGATCACGCTGTCCCACTCGGAAGGCGGCAGTCCTGCGATCTCCCCGCGGCGCAGCTCGACCAGCGGATGGCCGGCGAGCGCCGCGGTGACCGCGGCGGAAAATCCGTCCCGATCGACCGCCAGCGCGCCGCCCGCCGGCACCTGGTTCGTATCGGCGGCCTGCATGATCAGCGAGCCGAGCCGGCGCATCTCCTCATGAAGCAGGCCGATGGCGCTCGCGGCGCGGTCGTCGGAGCGAAACGAGTTCGAGCACACGAGCTCGGCGAGGCCGTCCGTCTTGTGCGCGGCCGTGGTGCGCGCGGGACGCATCTCATGCAGCGTGACGGGAATCCCGCGGCCGGCGATCTGCCACGCGGCCTCAGAGCCGGCGAGGCCGCCGCCGATGATGTGGACAGGTTGCATGGGTGGGGGTGGTCGGCCAATTCATGCTATAAGTCAACGGTAGCGGCGGGGCGTGTGCGGCGAGGAGGGGGAACTCATGCGACGCGCGTTGGCGTTGGTGGTGGCGCTTGCGGCAATGACCGGCCCGGCGATGTGCGGCGACGTCGATTCCGCCGTCATTTCCGCCTTCGGGAACTGGGGGATCTCGGCGCCGACGAGCGGCAGCCTGATCTTCTGCCACGGCTACGGTTGCAATTTCCGCACCCTGATCGGGATCTCAGGCGCCGACCATGCGCGGCTCGTCTCTCTGATGGCGGCCGGCCGCGCTTCGCCGGAGGCGGAGCGAAAGGCGATCGCGCTCACCGAGGCCTGGTTCGAAAAGCGGGCAGCGCCGGAGGCCGGCACCGCGCATGCCAAGGCTCGGGCGAGCGTCGGCTGGGGCGTGGGCGGCGATCCATCCCAGTTCGACTGCGTGGATACCACGGCCAACACGACGAGCCTGCTGGTGCTCCTGGACCGCCTCAATCTCCTGCGGCACCATCAGGTCTCGACCCCGATCTCGCGGCTGCTGGCGGGCGGCCCCCATTTCACGGCGACCATTCAGGACAAGCGCAGCGGCCAGCGCTGGACCGTGGATCCGTGGACCCATGACAACGGGCAGCTCCCCGATGTCTGGAAGGTGGAGCGCTGGACGGCCGGCAGCTGACGCGCAGGACCCCCCAAAGCAGAACGCCCGCCGTCAGGCGGGCGTCGCATGCCAGAAATCGGCAAGGCTCAAAAGCGGGCTGCTTCCCGGGCGATCCGCGGGATGTCGGAGCGCAGGACGCCGATGTCGGCAAGCTCGCGATCGCCGAGCCGGCTGAGCTCGCGAAGGCTCGCATCGTAGCGGCGCCAGGAGCGGATGAGACGAATGAGGTGGGACAACATCGAAGTCTTCCTTGGTTCGCAGTGCGGCAATTCGGTCCGGATAAGGACTGTGACAGAGAGATAAGAGACTGAATTATCTTAACAAAGATCAAATGCTGCGCTGCACCCATGCAAGAATGACATAGCTTATGGAGGCCGGGGGTCCACATCGGCCGTCAGAGCAGACCCCGCAGCAGCAGGTGGGCTCCGAGAGCCATGAGCCCGATGAAGAACCAGCGCCGAAATGTGGCTGGCTGCATCCGGGCGCGGAGCGCGATCCCTAAAATCATACCGGCAAATGCACCGGCGAGGACCAACCCCGAAGCGCCGACGCTGGGCCAGGCGAACTGGCCGCCGCCCGCCAGTGCGACAGCAAGCGCGATGGTCGACACCGTGAAGGAGATGCCGAGGGCCTGGATGAGATCGTC
>DASTZX010000249.1:0-9233 GCA_035764045.1 Xanthobacteraceae bacterium
CTTTGCGCGCGCCCCGGAATCACGATCGGCTACACCCCCGTCATGGCGCCGGGCTCGCGCCCCGCGCGCCGGCACCAGTTCTCCCAGGCGCGGTCGAACGCGACGGCGCCGGTGCTGGCGATGATCTTGTCCACCTCGCCGGCAGTGAGGAACTTGATCGTGCCCATCGTCATCGCCTGCATCTGCAGGCGCGCATTGAGCTCGAGATAGACCGCGATGTAGACCACCTCGCGGATGGTGCGGCCGGTCACCACCGAGCCGTGCCCGCGCAACAACGCGGTGCGGCCGGCGCCGACGCGGCGCGCGAGGTCGCGCCCCATCTCGATGTCCGACACCAGCATGTTGGTGTCGCCGAACTTGTCGCCCGCATCCCAGATCGGCACCTCGTGCCCCATGCAGCCGCAGGTGTGGAGCAGCGGCCTGATCTTGGTGCCGGTGACGCCGAACGGGATCACGCTCGGCGAGTGGTTGTGCACCACCGCGTGCACGTCCGGCTTCGCCTCATAGACCGCGCCGTGGATGAAGCGCTCGAGATACGGCTTGCGTCCGCGCGCATCGACCGGCTCGCCCTCCAGGGTGAACTCCATCAGGTCGTCGCGCTCGATGCAGTCGGGCGCGCGCGCCCGCGAGAGGAGGAAGCGGTCGGGGCGCTCCGGATGGCGCGCGCTGATATGGCCGAAGGAATCGACCACCTCCTCGCGGGCGAGGATGCGGTTGGCGGTGACGAGCTCGTCCAGCAGCGTGTCGAGGGTGCTCATGATATGCCTTGTGGGGGGATACCGGATGGCCCGCTTGCGCGGGCCATGACCAGGCGACCGGGTAGGGACTTGTTCTTATCGCCTTTGCTTGCCGGCGAAAAGCCAGCCGCCATGAGGGACCACGCAATGCGTGCAGTCATCGTTCGCGAGTTCGGCCCGCTCGAGACGGCGGCGGCGATCGGGGACTTTCCGACGCCTGCGCCCGGGCCGCAGGACGTGCTGTTGGAGATCCACGCCACCGCCGCCAATTTCGTCGATCTCCTGGTGATCGGCGGCAAGTACCAGTTCCTGCCCGAGCGGCCGTTCGTGCCCGGCAAGCTCCCGGCCGGCGTCGTCGCCGAGGTCGGCGCGGCGGTGACGACGCTCGAGCCGGGCGACCGCGTGCTCGCCATGGCGGAGCAGGGCGGCTACGGCGAGTTCGTCGCCGTGCCGGCGGCGCAGTGCTTCCGGCTGCCCGACCGCATGTCCTTCGTCGACGCCGCCGCGATGGCGCTCGCCTTCGACACCGCCTGGTTTGCGCTGCGCGACCGCGCCCGCCTGCAACCCGGCGACACCGTGCTGGTGCTCGGCGCCACCGGCGGCGTGGGCCTCGCCGCCGTCCAGCTCGCCAAGACCATGGGCGCGAAGGTGCTGGCCGGCGTGTCGAGCAAGGGCAAGGCGACAATCGCGCACGCGGCGGGCGCCGACGCGGTGATCGATCTGTCGCTGCCCGACCTGCGCGAGGGCCTGCGCGCCCAGGTCTATGCGATCACAGACAATCGCGGCGCCGACATCGTGCTCGATCCGCTCGGCGGCGACATCTTCGATGCCGCGCTCCGCGCTGTGGCGTGGCGCGGCCGGGTGGTGGTGATCGGCTTTGCGGCCGGGCGCATCCCGACCATCAAGGCGAACTACCTGCTGCTCAAGAACATCGAGATGAGCGGGCTGCAGATCAGCGACTATCGCAAGCGCATGCCGGAGCGAATGGCAGCCTGCTTCAAGGAGATCTTCGCCCTCTACGAGGCCGGCAAGGTCAAGCCCGGGCCCACCACGGTGGTGCCGATCGATAAGTTCGCGAGCGCGCTCGCCGACATCCGCGACCGCCGCGCGCGCGGCCGCATCGTGCTGAGCCAAGGCAAGGATTAGCGCTCTGGACGTCGTCATCGTCCGCAAACGCAGACGATCCAGTATTCCGCAGCGGATCAGTGGGAATATTGCGGGCGTCCGTGAGCACTGGATTGCCCGCTTGCGCGGGCAATGACGCACGACATTCGTCGGCCTACGCCACCACCTGCCACTCCAAAGTCTCGCCGCCGCGGTAGATCAGCGCCCGCTCGTCCAGCCCCGGCACCTTCACCTCCTCGGGCGGCACCCACGGCTTCTTCTCGAGCGTGATCGTCTCCTGGTTCGGCTTGAGCCCGTAATGCGCCGGGCCGTTGAGCGATGCGAATGTCTCGAGCCTGTCGAGCGCGTTCTCCTCCTCGAAGGTCTTGGCATAGCTCGCGAGCGCGACCGGCGCGTTGAAGATGCCCGGGATGCCGTTGAGCGCGAGCTTCTTCGCCACCGGGTGCGGCGCCGAGTCGGTGCCGAGGAAGTAGCAGGCCTCGCCCGAGGTCGCGGCCTTGCGCAGGGCCTGGCGGTCGCGCTCGGTCTTGATGACCGGCATCACGTACATGTAGGGCTTGAGCCCCCAGCCGAACCAGTCGGTGCGGGTGAGCTCCATGTGGTAGGGCGTGATCGTTCCGCCGACCTGCGGGGCGTGCGCGCGCACGAAGTCGACGCCCTCCTTCGAGGAGAGATGCTCGAGGATCATCTTGAGCCCTGGGAACTCGCGCGTCCACGGCCCGAGATACTTGTCGAGGAACGATGCCTCGCGGTCGAAGATGTCGACCGCCGGATCGACGTCCTCGCCGTGCATGAGGAAGCGCATGCCGATCTTCTCCATGCGCGCGAGCACCGGCTTGATCTTGCGGTAGTCGGTCACGCCGGCGGCCGAGTTCGTGGTGGCGTTGGCCGGATAGAGCTTCACGCCGGTGAACACGCCTTCGCGAAAGCCGCGCTCGACGTCGTCCGGATCGGTGTCGTCGGTGAGGTAGCAGGTGATCAGCGGCTCGAAGGTCGAGCCTTGCGGCAGGACGGCCAGCGCGCGCTTGCGGTAGGCGATGCCGTCCGCGGTGGTGCGCACCGGCGGGATCAGGTTGGGCATCAGGATCGCCCGGCCGAAATGCCGCGCCGTGAACGGCAGCGTGGCTTTGAGCATCTCGCCGTCGCGCACGTGCAGGTGCCAGTCGTCCGGCTTGCGGATGGTGATGCGGTTGGTCATGCAGGCACCTGCGCGTTGAACTCACCCGTCATGGCCGGGCTCGTCCCGGCCATCCACGTCTTGATCTCCACGAAGAAAGACGTGGATGCGCGGGACAAGCCCGCGCATGACGATCGATAGCTAAGCGTTCCCCGGCCTTGCCGCACCATGGCCGGCGATGCGGCCGAACACGGTGCCCGACATCAGGCCGGAGCCGCCCGGATAGTTGAAATAGAAGATGCCGCCGACCAGCTCGCCCGCCGCATAGAGGCCGGGGATCGGGTTCATGTCGCCGTCGATCACCTGGCCGCTGTCGGGATCGATGCGCACGCCGCCGAACGTGAAGCTGATGCCGCAGCCGACCTGGTAGGCTTCGAACGGCGGCTCGTCGATCGTGTTCGCCCAGTTCGACTTGTTGATCGGCAGCCCGACCGTGCAGCGGCCGTCCTTGATGTTGGGATTGTACGGCACGTCCTTCTTGACCGCGGCGTTGTACGTCTTGATCTCGTCGATGAAGCCTTGTGGATCGACGCCCTCGAGCTTCTTCGCCAGCTCCTCGATCGTGTTCGCCGACTGCTTGGTGACGCGCTTGATGCGGTACTCGTCGCGCAGCATCGGGATGATCTTCTTGTCGAAAATCTGCCAGGCGAAGTTGTTGGGCTGATTGAGGATGACGCGGCCGTATTTCGCGTAGGTGTAGTTGCGGAAGTCGGCGCCCTCGTCGACGAAGCGGCGGCCGGTCGCGTTGACCATGATGCCCCACGGATACGAGTGCTTCTGGAAATTGTCGCCGACCGACAGGTCGCCGAATTCCGGCGCGTTGTAGTCCCAGCCGACGGCGTGGCAGCCCGACCAGTTGCCGAACGACGAGGCGCCGATCTCCATCGCCATGCGGATGCCGTCGCCGGTGTTGTAGGACGTGCCGCGCACCCGGGCGAGCTCCCAGCCCGGGCCGAGATAGCGCGTGCGCATCTCGGCATTCGACTCGAAGCCGCCGCAGGCGAGAACGATGGAGCGCGCCTGCACGTCCTCGAGCTTGCCCTCCGACTTGACCCGGATCCCGGAAACCACCTGGCCGTCATAGATGAGCGAGATTGCCCGCACCCCGTAGCGGATGTCGATGCCCTGCTTTTCGGCGAGCTTGAGGTGCTGCTCGATCAGCCCCGGCCCGCCGCCCCACGCCTCGACGGTCAGCCCGCCCCAGAACTTGAACTTGTTGTCGATCTTGTAGGCCTGCCGGCCCCAGATCGGAGCGAACCGCATGCCCTTGCCGCGCAGCCAGCGCATCGCGTCGCGCGACCGGTTGACCAGCCGGTCGCACAGCTCGCCGTCGGTGCGATACTGGGTGACGCGGAACATGTCGTCGAAGAACTGATCGCTCGTATAGGTGCCGAAATCGCTGCGCGAGATCTCGTCGGGCGTGAGGTCCGGCATGATCGCGGTGAGGTCGTCGACGCCGTCATAGACGCAACGGAAGGCGCCGGCCGTGAAGCGCGAATTCCCGCCCATCAGGTCCTTCGGCGCGCGCTCCAGCATCAGCACCTTGGCGCCCTTCTCGCGCGCCGCCAGCGCGGCGCAGAAGGCCGCATTGCCGGCACCGACCACAACAACGTCCCAACGCTGGTTCGCCACTCGTATCCTCCTGAAGGCAGATCGCCATTTCGAGCAGAGCGCGGCAGACTGCCCACGATGCAACCGGCGGGATTGTCCGTTCCGTCGGCGGCCTTCTCGCCATGGCGGCGAAATGTCCGTATGGTCTTCCGCCAGCCGCTCCGGCTATGTCAAGGGGCGGACTTCCGGAGGTGCAACGCAGTCATGACGATAGGGCGGATGATCCTCGCCGCCGCGCTGGCGGCCCTCATGCAGATGTCTCCGGCGCGCGCCGACGACACGCTGCGCCTCGCGATCGGGGCGCCGAACAACTGGGACACCAGCGTTCCTGACGTCGGGCAGCGCGCCGGCATCTTCAGGAAGCACGGCCTGAACCTGGAGATGCTCTACACCCAGGGCGGCGGCGAGACCATGCAGGCGGTGATCTCCGGCAGCGCCGATATCGGTATTGCGGCCGGCACCACCGGCGTGCTGGGCGCCTTCGCCAAGGGCGCGCCGCTGCGTATCCTCGCCGCCGGCACGACCGGCGCCAGCGATCTCTACTGGTATGTGCCGGCGAGCTCGCCCATCAAGAGCTTCCATGACCTCAACGGCAAGACGGCGGGCTACTCCACCAACGGGGCCTCGACCCACACGACCCTGCTCGCCCTGATCAAGTTCTACGGCGTGAACGCCAAGGCGGTCGCGAGCGGCGCATCGGCCGTGACCCTGACCCAGGCGATGTCGGGGCAGATCGACGTCGGCTGGGCCTCGCCGCCGTTCGGGCTGGAGCAGCTGCAAAAGGGCGAGATCCGCATCATCGCCCGCGGCAGCGACGTGCCCTCGACGCACGACCAGACGGTGCGGGTGCATATCGTCAATGCCGGCGTGCTGTCGCAGCGGCACGACGTCATCCGGCGCTTCATGCAGGCCTATCGCGAGTCGCTCGACTTCCTCTACGACAATCCGCAAGGCGTGAAGATCTTCGCCCAGTACGCCAAGGTCAGCGAGGCGCTGGCGATCCGGATCCGCGACGAATTCCTGCCCAAGCAGGCCGAGCAGCCCGATAAGGTGTCCGGCCTCGACGCCATCACCCAGGATGCGATCACGTTCAAGGTGCTGCAGGCGCCGCTCACCAAGGAGCAGATCGCCGAGCTGGTGCAGATCCCGCCGCGCAACTAAAGCCGTCATGCCACGCGAAAGCGACGCGAAAGCGGGGCATCCAGCAGCAAATGACAACAACACTGGCGCGGTGTTTACTGGATTGCCCGCTTGCGCGGGCAATGACAAAACGGAATAGCTGCGCGCGAGTGTGGAGAACGACATGACAAGCCGCAAATCCTGGTTCGTGCTGGCGCTCGCGCCGGTCCTGCTCGCCCTTGGGGGCGCGCCCGCCGGCGCGCAGAGCTATCCGACACGACCGGTCAAGCTGGTGATGCCCTATGCGCCGGGCGGCATCGTCGATTTCGTCGGGCGCAAGCTGGCGCAGTACATGAGCGACGCGCTCGGCCAGCCGGTCGTGGCGGAGAACCATCCGGGCGCCGGCGGCATGGTCGGCACCGATCTCGTCGCCCGCTCGGCGCCGGACGGCTACATGCTCGTGGTCATGGATCCGGCGATCGTGATCAATCCTTCGCTGCAGCCGAGCGTGCCCTACGACCTCAAGCAGCTCACGACCGTGTCGATCGTCACTTCTTCGCCCGAGGTGCTGGTGGTCGCGCCGCAGTTGCCGGTGAAGACGCTCGCCGAGCTCATCGCCTACGGCAAGGCCAATCCCGGCAAGCTCAACTTCGCCTCCGCCGGCACCGGCACCACGCCGCATCTCGCGGCCGAGCTGTTCAAGCAGCGCACCGGCGTCCAGGCGACCCACGTGCCCTATCGCGGCATCGGCCAGTCCTTTCCCGACATGATGACCAACAAGGTCCAGTTCGCCTTCTCGAGCATCGCCGGCGCGCTGCCGTTCACCCAGGACCACCGCGTGCGCGCGCTCGCGACCACGGGCCTCAAGCGCAGCAGCGCCTATCCGGACCTGCCGACGATGGACGAAGCCGGCATCAAGGGCTTCTCGATCGATCTATGGCTCGGCGTGTTCGCGCCGGCCACCGTTCCGCCCGACGTGCTCGCCAAGCTCAATTCGGTCATCAACGACAAGGTGCTCAGGAATCCCGAGTTCAAGGCCGCGATCGCCACCTTCGGCGTGGAGCCGAAGGGCACCAGCCTTGCGGAGGGGGCGGCGACGCTCAAGGCCGAGTTCGACATGTGGAAGAAGGTCATCACTGAGGCGAACGTGAAGCTCAACTGAGATCGGCTTGATCTCCTTCCGCCGCGAGGGGCAATATGCCCCGGCCGCCGGATGTCGAGGGCCGCCGCGCCTTTTTCTAAGGAGACCGCGATGTCATCCACCTTCGTCCAGACACCCGCCGCCGAGGGCGCCGTCCAGTATCGCGGGCTGCGCGGCTGGCTCGAGGAAGTGCAGAAGATGGGCGAGCTCCTGCACGTCAACGGCGCCCATTGGGACGCCGAGATGGGCGCGATCACCCAGATGCTCACCGAGAAGAGCAACAACACGGCGCCCGCTATCCTGTTCGACGAGGTGCCGGGCTATCCCAAGGGCTTCCGCACCCTCTACGGGCACTTCTCGTCGATCCGCCGCGTCGCGCTCACGCTCGGCCTGCCGCTCAAGCACGAGCGCAAGGTCGATATCGTGAAGCGCTACCACGCGCGCATGCAGGACATGAAGCTGCTGCCGCCGCGCATCGTGAAGGACGGGCCGATTCTGCAGAACGTGCTCGAAGGCGACAAGATCGACGTGCTGAAATTCCCCGTGCCGCGCCATCACGAGAAGGACACTGCGCGCTTCATCGGCACCGCCTGCTGCGTGATAACCCAGGATCCGGACTCGGGCTGGTTCAATCTCGGCGCCTACCGCAGCCAGGTTTATGACGGCAAGACGGTCGGCTGCCAGATCACCGAGGGCAAGCACGGCCGCATCCATCGCGACAAGAACTTCGAGCGCGGCAAGCCCATGAAGGTGGTGATCCTGTGCGGCCAGGACCCGCTGCTGTTCATGCTCGCATCGAGCCCGCTGCCGGAGATCAGCGAGCTCGACATCGCCGGCGGGCTGCGCGGCGAGCCCGTCGACTGCATCCGCGGGCCGTACACCGGCTTCCCGATCCCGGCCGATTGCGAGATCGCCATCGAGGGCGAGACGGTGCCTGGTCAGGTGAAGCCGGAGGGCCCGTTCGGCGAATGGATGGGCTACTACTCCGACGACACCCAGCCGCGTCCCTTCGTCAACGTGAAGACCGTGCTCTATCGCAACGACCCGATCCTGTGCTGCGCGCCCCAGCACAAGCCGGTCGACGAGACCGGGCTGCTCAAGGGCATCGCCGGTGCCGCGCAGATCTGGCGGTCGCTCGACGCCTGCGGCGTGCCGGAGGTGCTCGGCGTGTGGAATCACGAGGCCGGGCCGGCGACCCGCTTCACCGTGATCCAGATCCGCCAGCGTTATCCGGGCCACGCCCGCCAGGCGCTGCATGTCGCGGCGGCGTGTCAGGGCGGCGCCTATGCGGGCAAGTGGACCGTGGTGGTCGACGACGACATCGATGCTGGCGAGCTCGACCAGGTACTGTGGGCGATGTGCACGCGGTTCGATCCCAATGTCGATATCGACCTCATCCAGAAGGCGTGGGCGTCGAAGCGCGATCCGCTTTTCCTGCCCGGCAACTTCAACAATCGCATCCTGATCGACGCCTGCATCCCCTACGATATGAAGCTCAAGAAGACCTTCCCGACCGTGGTCGACGTCAGCGGCGATCTGCGCGGGCGTCTCAAGTCGAAGTTCCCGCATCTCTTTCCGCCGATGTGACATGGTTGCCGATGTGACATGGTTGCCGATTTGACATGGTTGGTGTGCGTATGAGCGACTCTCCACGGCGTCATGGCCGGGCTTGTCCCGGCCATCCACGATTTTCTTTCCGCGTGGCCAAGACGTGGATGCGCGGGTCGAGCCCGCGCATGACGCGGATAGGGCTCGCGGCGCTTGCCGCGCTTGCGATTGCGGCCGCACAAGCCCGCGCCGACAGCGTCGAGGACTTCTACCGCGGCAAGACCATCACGCTGGCGATCGGCTACAGCACCGGCGGCGGCTACGATCTCTACGGCCGGCTGCTGGCGCGCCATCTCGGCAAGCACATCCCGGGCCAGCCCACGATCATTCCGCAGAACCGCGAAGGCGCCGGCAGCCTGCGGGCCACGATCTATATCTACAATGCGGCGCCCAAGGACGGCACCGTCATCGGCACGTTCTCGCGCAGCATGGCGGTCGCGCCGCTGCTCAGCGACGCGCCGTTCGACGCCTCCAAGCTGACCTGGCTCGGCAGCATCTCGACCGACGTGAACGTCTGCATGACCTGGGGGCCGTCGCCGGTGAAGACCTGGAACGACATGCTCACCAAGAACTTCACCATGGGCGGTCTCGGCGCCGGCGCCGATCCCGACATCTTCGCGCTGATGTTCAAGAACGTGTTCGGCGCCAAGCTCAAGCTGGTCAGCGGCTATCCGGGGACGAACGACGTCGCGCTGGCAATGGAGCGCGGCGAGGT
>DASTZX010000250.1:0-6264 GCA_035764045.1 Xanthobacteraceae bacterium
TTGTACTTCATGCGCTTGTACTTGCCGCACAAGCACTCGTAGTCCTTGATCGGCCCGAAGATGCGCGCGCAGAACAGGCCGTCGCGCTCGGGCTTGAAGGTGCGGTAGTTGATGGTCTCCGGCTTCTTGATCTCGCCGTACGACCACGAGAGAATCTTGTCAGGACTCGCGATCGAGATGCGGATCTGGTCGAAGACCTGAGCCGGCACCTGCGGGCTGAAAAGATTCATGACTTCTTGATTCATCTATTCGCTCCATTTGCGAATTTCTTCCGCGACGAGGACGGACGACCGACGCTCCGCGTCTCTTCGTCCGTCCTCCCTCATCTCTCGTCTGGCTACTCCGCCGCCTCGGCGGCGCCGCTTCCGCCGCTCCCGCGCTCCTGCTTGGAGTTGTGCAGGTCGACGTTGAGGCCCAGCGAGCGCATCTCCTTGACGAGCACGTTGAACGATTCCGGAATACCGGCCTCGAACGTGTCGTCGCCGCGCACGATCGCCTCGTACACCTTGGTGCGGCCGGCGACGTCGTCCGACTTCACCGTCAGCATCTCCTGGAGCGTGTAGGCCGCGCCGTAGGCTTCGAGCGCCCACACCTCCATTTCGCCGAAGCGCTGGCCGCCGAACTGCGCCTTGCCTCCCAGCGGCTGCTGGGTGACGAGGCTGTACGGCCCGATCGAGCGCGCGTGGATCTTGTCGTCCACGAGGTGGTGGAGCTTGAGGATGTAGATGTAGCCCACCGTCACCTTGCGATCGAACGGCTCGCCGGTGCGCCCGTCATGCAGCGTCACCTGGCCCGAATGGTCGAGCCCGGCGAGATCGAGCATGTGCTCGATGTCCGTCTCCTTGGCGCCGTCGAACACCGGCGTCGCGATCGGCACGCCATGGCGCAGGTTGTCGCCGAGCTCGACGAGCTCCGCCTCGCCCAGCGACTTGATGGTCTCGTCCTCGCCATAGACCTTCTTGAGCGTCTCGCGCAGCGGCTTGACGTCCTTCTTGCCGTTATAGGCGTCGACCGCCTGGCCGATGCGCAGCCCCAGGCCGGCGCAGGCCCAGCCGAGATGCGTCTCCAGGATCTGGCCGACGTTCATGCGGCTCGGCACGCCGAGCGGGTTGAGCACGACGTCGACGGGCGTGCCGTCGCCGAGGAACGGCATGTCCTCCGCCGGCACGATCTTCGACACCACGCCCTTGTTGCCGTGGCGGCCGGCCATCTTGTCGCCGGGCTGGATCTTGCGCTTCACCGCGACGAAGACCTTGACCATCTTCATCACGCCCGGCGGCAGCTCGTCGCCGCGCTGCAGCTTCTCGACCTTGTCGAGGAACCGCTGCTCGAGGCCCTTCTTGCTCTCCTCGTACTGCTTGCGAATGGCCTCGATCTCGGCCATCAGCTTGTCGTTCGGGGAGGCGAACTGCCACCACTGGGCGCGGGGGTATTCGTCGAGCACCGCGCGGGTGATCTTCGAATCCTTCTTGAAGCCCTTCGGCCCGGCGATGCCCTGGCGCCCTTCCAGCATGTCGGCGAGACGGCCGAACACGTTGCGGTCGAGGATCGCCTGCTCGTCGTCGCGGTCCTTGGCGAGCCGCTCGATCTCCTCACGCTCGATCGCGAGCGCGCGCTCGTCCTTGTCGACGCCGTGGCGGTTGAACACCCGCACCTCGACGACCGTGCCCTGCACGCCCGGGGGGACGCGCAGCGACGTGTCGCGCACGTCGGAGGCCTTCTCGCCGAAGATGGCGCGCAGGAGCTTCTCTTCCGGCGTCATCGGGCTTTCGCCCTTCGGCGTGATCTTGCCGCACAGGATGTCGCCGGCGTGCACCTCGGCGCCGATATAGACGATGCCGGCCTCGTCGAGGTTCTTGAGCGCCTCTTCAGAGACGTTCGGGATGTCGCGGGTGATCTCCTCCGGGCCGAGCTTGGTGTCGCGCGCCATCACCTCGAATTCCTCGATGTGGATGGACGTGAACACGTCGTCCTTGACGATGCGCTCGGAGAGCAGGATCGAGTCCTCGAAGTTGTAGCCGTTCCACGGCATGAACGCGACGAGCACGTTGCGGCCGAGCGCGAGCTCGCCGAGATCGGTCGAGGGACCGTCCGCGATGATGTCGCCGCGCGTCACCGCGTCACCCACCTTCACCAGCGGGCGCTGGTTGATGCAGGTGTTCTGGTTGGAGCGCTGGAACTTCATCAGACGATAGATGTCGACGCCCGATTTCGACGGGTCGAGCTCCTCGGTCGCACGGATGACGATACGGGTGGCGTCCACCTGATCGACGATGCCGGTGCGGCGCGCCGCGATCGCGGCGCCCGAGTCGCGGGCGACCACGCCCTCCATGCCGGTGCCGACGAACGGCGCCTCGGCGCGGACGAGCGGCACCGCCTGGCGCTGCATGTTGGAGCCCATCAGCGCGCGGTTCGCGTCGTCGTTCTCGAGGAACGGAATGAGCGCGGCGGCGACCGAGACGAGCTGCTTGGGCGAGACGTCCATGTAGTCGACGCGGTCGGGCGGAACCATCAGAACGTCGCCGGCATGGCGGCAGACCACCAGGTCCTCAGTGAACCGCCCGCGGTTGTCGAGCGGGACGTTCGCCTGCGCGACGTAGTGCCGGCCCTCCTCCATCGCCGAGAGGTAGACCACCTCGTCGGTGACCCGGCCGTCCTTCACCTTGCGATACGGCGTCTCGACGAAGCCGTACTTGTTCACCCGCGCGTAGGTGGCGAGCGAATTGATGAGTCCGATGTTCGGGCCTTCGGGGGTCTCGATCGGGCAGATGCGGCCGTAGTGGGTCGGGTGCACGTCGCGCACCTCGAAGCCGGCGCGCTCGCGCGTGAGGCCGCCGGGCCCAAGAGCCGAGAGCCGCCGCTTGTGCGTGATCTCGGACAGCGGGTTGGTCTGGTCCATGAACTGCGAGAGCTGCGAGGAGCCGAAGAACTCGCGCACCGCCGCGGCCGCCGGCTTGGCGTTGATCAGGTCCTGCGGCATGACCGTGTCGATGTCGACCGAGGACATGCGCTCCTTGATCGCGCGCTCCATGCGCAGGAGGCCGATGCGGTACTGGTTCTCCATGAGCTCGCCGACCGAGCGCACACGGCGGTTGCCGAGATGGTCGATGTCGTCGATCTCGCCCTTGCCGTCGCGGAGGTCGAGCAGCGTGCGGATCACGCCGATGATGTCCTCCTTGCGCAGCACGCGGATGGTGTCATCCGCCTGCAGGTCGAGGCGCATGTTCATCTTCACGCGGCCGACCGCGGAGAGGTCGTAACGCTCCGGATCGAAGAACAGCGAGTTGAACATCGACTCGGCGGTATCAAGCGTCGGCGGCTCGCCCGGACGCATCACGCGATAGATGTCGAACAGCGCGTCCTCGCGCGTCATGTTCTTGTCGACATGCAGCGTGTTGCGGATGTAGGGCCCGACGTTGACGTGGTCGATGTCGAGCACCGGGATCTCCTTGTACCCGGCCTCGTTGAGCAGCTTGAGCACCTTGTCGGTGATCTCGTCGCCCGCCTCGACGTAGATCTCGCCCGATTTCGGATTGACGAGGTCTTCGGCGATGTAGAGGCCGATCAGTTCTTCCTCGGTCATCCGCAGGGCCTTGAGGCCCTTCTCGGCGAGCTGGCGCGCCTGGCGCACCGTGATCTTCTTGCCGGCCTCGACCACCACGCGGCCGGTATCGGCGTCGACGAGGTCGTTGATGGCCTTGTAGCCGCGCATGCGGGTGGCGTCGAACGGCACGCGCCAGCCGTCCTTCGAGCGCTTGTAGATCACCTGCTTGTAGAAGGTATTGAGGATCTCCTCGCCGGTCATGCCGAGGGCGAAGAGCAGCGAGGTGACGGGAATCTTGCGGCGGCGGTCGATGCGCGCATGCACGATGTCCTTGGCGTCGAATTCGATGTCGAGCCAGGAGCCGCGATACGGAATGATGCGGGCGGCGAACAAGAGCTTGCCGCTCGAATGGGTCTTGCCCTTGTCGTGATCGAAGAACACGCCGGGCGAGCGGTGCATCTGCGAGACGATCACGCGCTCGGTGCCGTTGACGATGAAGGTGCCGTTGTTGGTCATGAGCGGGATGTCGCCCATGTAGACGTCCTGCTCCTTGATGTCCTTGACGGAGCGCGCGCCGGTCTCCTCGTCGATATCGAACACGATCAGGCGCAGCGTCACCTTGAGCGGCGCCGCGTAGGTCATGCCGCGCTGACGGCACTCGTCGACGTCGTATTTCGGCGGCTCGAACTCGTAGCGGACGAATTCGAGCTGGGCGGTGTTGGAGAAGTCGGAGATCGGGAACACCGACTTGAACACGGCCTGCAGGCCTTCGTCCGGGCGGCCGCCGTGCGGCTCCTTGACGAGCAGGAACTGATCGTAGGACGCCTTCTGAACCTCGATGAGGTTCGGCATCTCGGCGACTTCCTTGATCTTGCCGAAGAACTTGCGGACCCGCTTGCGACCGGTGAACGTCTCTGCCATCGTGGCCTCTCGCTTCGTCCGCCGCATCATGCGGCGGCGCGCCTCCCGGCGGGTCGGAATAGACCGGAGCCGGAAGCCTGTGATCGGCGGAGCCGCGCAGGCCCCGTCTTGTTACGCGACCCGGAGCAATTCCCGGATCATTTGAACTCTGAACTCGTCACTCGGCCCGCCACCCGACAGCGGGTTCGGACGATTCCGGGAACCCCGGAACCGTCCTGTCGTTGTTCTCTTCGCCGGCCGGATCGGCCTGGCGCGCCTTGCCTTGCGGCAAACGCCGCATGACACAGATCCCCGGGTGTCGCGTTGCTGCCGCCCGGGGCCGAAGCCAGTCGCGCTTACTTGAGCTCGACCTTCGCACCCACCTTTTCGAGGGTGGCCTTGATCTTCTCGGCCTCGTCCTTGGCGACGCCTTCCTTGACCGGCTTGGGCGCGCCTTCGACGAGATCCTTGGCCTCCTTGAGGCCGAGGCCGGTGAGCGCCCGCACCTCCTTGATGACCTCGATCTTCTTGTCGCCCGCCGCGGCGAGCACGACCGTGAATTCGGTCTTCTCCTCGGCCGGGGCGGCACCGCCCGCGGCGCCCGGCATGGCGGCGACGGCGACGGCCGCGGCCGCGGACACGCCCCACTTCTCCTCGAGCATCTTCGCGAGCTCGGCGGCCTCGAGCACGGTCAGGCCCGAGAGTTCATCGACGATTTTCGACAGGTCAGCCATCTGATTTCAGTCCTTTTTCGGTTCGAACTTCGAGGTCGGAGTTTGCGAGCGCCTCACTCAGGCTTCGCTCTTGTTGGCATAGGCCTGAACCACGCGGGCAAGCTTGGAGGCCGGCGCGTTGACGAGCTGAGCGACCTTGGTCGCCGGCGCCTGCAACAGGCCGACGATCTTGGCGCGCAATTCGTCGAGGGACGGCAGCGCAGCGAGCGCCTTGACGCCGTCCGGGTTCAGGGCGGTCTTTCCCATCGCTCCGCCGAGGATCACGAACTTCTCGTTCGCCTTGGCGAAGTCGCTGACGACCTTGGGCGCAGCCACCGGATCGCCCGAATAGGCGATCACAGTCGGCCCCTTGAGCAGGGGCGCGACGGAGGCGACGTCCGTGCCTTCAAGAGCGATCTTGGCGAGACGGTTCTTCGCCACCTTCACCGACGCGCCGGCAGCCCGCGCCTGTTTGCGCAAGGTCTGCATCTGAGCGACGGTGAGGCCTGCGTAGTGAGCCACCACCACAACATTCGAGGTCTTGAAAACCCCGTTGAGTTCGGTGACGAGCTCTGTCTTGGCCGCTCGATCCACTGGTTGCTCTCTCCGGTAGGCGGCCCTTGTCACTGGGACAACCAAGCCGCCGGTTGCGACTTGCCGCCCATGACCCCGGCCCGCCTGGCGGCGAACGAAGGACAGGGACGACGCTGGATGCCCTGCCCCCCGAAGGCTGATGCCGCCCCGGGTTCCTCGAGGTTCGAACCGTTGACGGGGGTTTCCCCCCGGTACCGATCGTCACCCGTCTGTGCAGGCCTTGGCTTGGATTAAGCCGGGCCGAAGCCCAGGCACCTGCAGTCTCGGACAGGACTTCAGGTCATCCGGAACCGCCGGAGGACCGCACGTCACGCAAAACGCGCTGACAAAGACCCTTCAGACCTTTCAGATCAGCCCAGGGGGGTCTCCAAAAGGACCAAAGTCCTCATCACCATGTTTTTCGTAGGACGCGCAAAGGCGCGCCGACATCACTGGGCCGGCACGCCCGTGGGACGTATTTAAAACGTCAAGAGGCGTTTGCCAAGTCCTGAAGCGGCAAAAAGGCGTGGAAAA
>DASTZX010000251.1:0-9118 GCA_035764045.1 Xanthobacteraceae bacterium
GGCGGCGCGCGACGCGCATCGGTTTCGCTGGAAGCCCCGGTCCCGAGCGGGAAGCTGGCGCTGCTCAGATCGGCAGCGCCAATTCCATCAGATCCTTTGCGACGACGACCTGGCCGGAATAGGCCTTGCGTATGCCCGCGATCCACTGATCGTCGCTGATCTCGATGTCGCCCGGCACCAGATGGCTGAGCACGAGACGCTTCACGCCCGCCGCCGCCGCGATCTTCCCCACGTCCTCGGTGGTGGTGTGGCTGGCGAGCAGATGCTTGCCGAGGGTCGCGCCGTTTTTCACCCGCGCTACCAGCCTGTCCACGAAAGGCGCATACAGCGCCTCGTGCACCAGCACATCGGCGCCCTTCGCAAACTCAGCGAGCTTCGGATTGTATTCGGTGTCGCTCGAGAACACGATCACGCCGTCGGGAGTCGTAAACTTGTAGGCGAAATTGTCGGTGATCGGCGGATGCGGCGTGCGGAATGCCGTCACGGTGAAGTCGTCCGTCTTGAGCACCTCGCCGTCGGTAGTGATGTCCTTGGCGATCAGCAGCTTGCGCGGATCGGGACGGCCCTCGTCGGCGATCCGGGTTTCGACGTCGAACCGGTTCAGCTCCCAGTATGCCTTCGTCATCGCCTCGATGCCGCTCGGCCCGAACGAATGGATCGGGGTCGAGAGGCCGGCCGCCCAAGCACTGTAGACGAGGTTGCCGTATTCGAGATTGTGATCGGAATGGTGATGGCTGATCAGGATGTACTTGATCGAGGTGAGCGGCACATGCGCCTCGGCCAGCTGATGGCTGACGCCCATGCCGCAATCGAGGACGATGCGCGTTCCATTGACCTCGATGAGATTTGCGGGATTGGAACGGCCGGTTTCGACGCGCGGGCCGCCCTTGGTCCCGAGGAACACAACCCGCGTACGCGGCTTCGCCGACGTCTGCGCAGCAGCCATGGGAACCTTCGCGGCTGACGCGAGGCTCCCGAGTGCCAGCAGTTTCAGGAGATCGCGACGGGGTAACATTCTGGCGGCCCTCCAACTATCGGCGGAGGCTATGCTGGAACGGTCCGGCCGCGCAACAGTCCTCGGCCAGGCTCATCTCATGCCCGGCCGGTCGGGTCTTGGCCGTCCGGATCCATGATCGATCGGCGGTGCTACGTCGCCTTTGCGATCTTCGCGGGCACAGTCCTGCTGCCGTCGAGGATGTCCGGGATCGAGGACGCATTCTTCGTCATCGCAAATGCACCGAGCACCGCGAGGTTGAGAATGCCGGCCATGCCCGCCAACATGAACGAGAGCGTGTAGCTCCGCGACAGATCGAACAGCACACCACCCACATAGCCGCCGGCCGCCATTCCGGCCCACGCGACCATCATCACGACGCCGATTGCCCCACCGAAGCGGTTCGCCGGCACCGCCTCGCGCACACACAGCGAGAGACAGGTCATGTTGCCGGCGAAACCGAAGCCGAAGACGGCGGACAGCGCCATGAACGACAGCCTGTCGCTGAGCAGCGGGAAAGCCATGACGCAAGCCGTCTGGATCGACGAGGCGATGGCGTAGGTCTTCAGGGGACCGATCCTGTCGGCCACCAGACCGCAGCACACGCGGCCCACCGTGCCGGCAATCATCGCGATGAGCAGGCTGGTGACGCCCACGCCGGGTGAGCTGCAGACCGCACCGATGAAGCTCGCCATGTGCACGACCGGCACGCCCATGCACATGCAGCAGAGAAATGCGGCGAGCGCCAGGATGGCGACCGTATTGGTCTCGGTCTTTCCCCTCTCGCGCGGCGCGGCGGAGGACGACACGGGCGCCCGCGTTCCCTTGGGCCATTTCAGCACAGGCAAGGCGAGCGCAAGCGCAGCGAGAAGCGTGCCGGCAATTCCGACGAAGGCGCCTCGCCAGCCAAATACATTGATGAGAAAGCTGGCGAAGAACGGGAGCACGCCTTGCCCGAGCGCTCCGCCGGCCGTGACGAGCCCCGTCACCAATCCGCGCCGCTCCGGAAACCATTCGCCGCTCGTCGACAGGAGCGGTGCGTACAGCACCGAGAAGCCGAATCCGCCGTAGACCACATGAGCCATGTAGTACACGGGCAGGGACTGGAGCATCGACATCGCCACCAAGGCAGCGACCATGCTGGTGCCGCCGAGCGCCAGCAGGCTTCGCACGTCCACGCGATCGGACAGCCGCCCCCAGACCATGCCGCCGATGGCCATCCCGGTCGTGGACAAGGCGTAGCCGAGGCTCGTATCCGACCGCGACCATCCGAGATCGGCTTCCATCGGACCCATGAACACGGTGATCAGCCCCAGGCCACCGAATCCCATGGCCATGGCGGTCGTCGCCGCCAGAACGACGAGGGTTCCGCGGGCGCTGCTGCGCGTCCGCCGCCGGCGATGAGGGTCACGGCGGGCGAGCGCCATGCTGGTCCATTCGTCTGCGGGTTGTGCGCTCATCGGGCTTGAGGCTCGTCAAATCCAAACAACGTCATCTCTCGACCGGGCGCGTGCGCCGACTCGCATGACACTCGGGCTGAAAAATGCGGCGGCGCCGCCGCGAACGCGACCGCACCTTCGAGCTACGCCACGTCCTTCGCGCGGCCGGTCTCGCGATGAAGCAGCGGCATCGTGTAAGTGGTCGCGGTCCCGACCACGCAGGTGTCCCCGTCCGCATTGCGAACAGTGGTTTCGAGCCTGCAGATCGGCTTGTCGTCGCGGACCTGCTCGACCTTGACGCTGGCGATGATCGTCTCACCGATCCGGACGGCCTTCACGAACCGCCAGTTCGTCTCGAGAAAGACCGTGCCGGGTCCCGGGAGATCTTCGGCGACGACCGCATTCAGGAGGCCGGTCGTGACGCCGCCCTGCACGATGAGGCCGCCGAAGGGCGATTGGGCCGCCAACGCGGCGTCATAATGGATCGGATTCCTGTCCCCGGTCATCGCAGTGAACATTTCGACATCGCGCATCGTGGTCGCGCGGGCTCGCTCGGCGCGCGCGCCCAGCACGGGGCGGCCTGCCAATGTTTGCATCCAGGGCGATTTGTTCGGCATTTCAGCATCTCCTACGCTGCAAGGGATGGCGATCGCGCCAAGCTCGCGATGTGCTCGACTTCCTCCTTCATGGCGGCGCTCAAAGCCGCATGAAGCCGACTGACGTCGTCGAGCTCCCACGAGAACGACGCGATGGCGTCGGTGGTGCGCAGGAACGGCAGCGAGAGCGCGTCACGGTCGCGTTGGTACGCCGCGAGCGCGCGCGTGCCGCCATCGACGATCGCACGCGACAACAGGTCCGCGTCGCGAAGTGCGTCGGTGATACCGTGCGCGGTCAGCGGATCCTTGAAATAGCCCGCATCGCCCACGAGCGCCCAACCGGGTCCTTGGGCGTCGCGCAGATAGGCCCGCGTCCCGCCAAAGCCGCGCAGGTGGCCGGTCAGCCGGGCGCCTTCGACGTCGGCCCGCAATTCGGGAGAGCACGCTTCCAGGACCTGATGAAAGCCGCGCGCGAGACCGCTGCCGAAAACCGCGGCGAACCGCTGAGCCGGCACTGCCGCAAACACGCAATGACCCGAATTGGTCGGGATCACGCCTGCGGCGGCACCTTTCGCGAAGTGCCAATGGGAGCCATTCCGGGCGAGGGATTCGTAGTAGCCGAAGACGACGCCCGAGGCATTCATGCCTTCGACATAAGCCCGGGCATTCACGAGCCGCGCGACGGTCGACTGACGCCCGTCGGCGCCGATGACAATGTCGCAGCGGACCGCCTTGGACGTCCCGCTCGCATCCTTGAGCATGACGCCGACAACCCGGCCGTCCGATCCGAATTGCAGCTCAGACAGACTGACCCCGTGGCGAACGTCGGCGCCGGCCTTGCGAGCGGCATCGACCAGCAAGCGATCGAGCAACGTGCGCCGCGGCGCGTAAAGGCACTCGACGCCATGCTCCGGCTTGATGGCGATGCCGATCGCCTCGCTGCCATAATGGAACGTCGTCGTGCGGATCGGGGGCGTTCCTGCCGCCTTGATGGCGGGAATCAGGCCCCAGCGTGTGAGCTGGAGAACCCCTCCCCGCATCAGCGCGTGCGTCGACAGCGTGTCGGAGCCGTAGGATTGCCGGTCGACCACCAGGACCTTTGCGCCTGACCGGGCCAGAAGCAGTGCCGTGGCGGCGCCGGCACAGCGCGCGCCGATGATCACCGCATCGTAGCGTGGCTCGAAGCTGCAGAGCGCGTCCATTGTCAGTCCTCTCAAGCGACCGCGCGCGCGAGGTTGAGGCTCAAATGGGCGGCGAGATCCGCCGCGTCATCGCCAGCCCCGTCGATGAACGAGGATTTGCGTCGGCGCATGAACGGCAGGCCGAGGACGTACATCCCCGGCGCGGCAGCCACGCCGCCGTCATGTCGGATGCGCCCTTTGCGATCGAGCACCGGGACGTCGAGCCAGGCGTAGTCGGGGCGATATCCTGTCGCCCAGATCACCGTGCCGATCCGGCTGTCGCGCAGGTCGATGCTCAGTCGCATTTCCGTCCCGACATCCGTCGGCTCGTAGCGATGCGGCGCGGGAAACCGCTCCGCAAACCCGTTCGCGCTCACCCATTCATCGATGCCGGCGAGGAGCCGATTCATCTTCAGATCGGCCAGTGCGCAATTGTTGGCGAGCGATCCAGAGAACTGCGCCTTGCCGTCGCGCAGGCCGACCAGCCGCCCGACGAGCTCGACGCCCGCCTTGCGCAGGCTGTTGAGGTCGACCGTCACGCGCTCGGGCGTGCCCACCAGCTGGAACGAGGGCAGATTTCGCGCTCTGCCGATGTCCTCGAGCGCATCGTAGCGGACATCCATGGCGCCGATGGAATCCATCCACCACAGGATGTCCCGCCCGCGGTAGATGCGCGGGACACGGACGTGCTCGCCGACGGAGAGAAGCACGCGGCGGCCCGACGCCTGGATCTCGCGGGCGAGCTGAATGCCGCTCGCCGAAGCGCCGACGACCATCACGCCGCCATCCGGCAGCAGCGCGGGATTTCGGTACTGCGCGGGCGTGAGGCTTGTGACGCCGGGCGGCAGATCGGCGCTGAGCGCCGGGGCCACGGCGACGTTGTAAGCCCCGCTCGCGATCACCAGCATGCGGCACCGCCACGGACCGTGGCTGGTCGAGACCTCGTAGCCTCCGTCCGCCGGCCGCACCTGCGTGACGCGCGTTCCGGTCACGACCGGAGCATGCGACACCTCGGCATAGCGCCGCAGGAATCGGACAACCTCCGGCATCGCCATGAAGCCGTTCGGATCGTCGCCGTGATAGGCATAGCCGGGGAGCCGGCTCTGCCAGTTCGGCGTCAGAAGCCGAAGCGAGTCCCACCGCTCCGTTTGCCATGAGTTGGCCACCTCGCCGCGCTCGATGACCACATGGTCGATCGAGCGGGCGCTGAGATGCCTGCTCATGGCCAATCCGGATTGGCCGGCACCGATGATGATGGTGGTCGCGAACCTCACGACACGCGCTCCTTGATCCAGCCGTCAGTTCACGGTGACGAAGACGCTCGACGGGTTGGTGACGATGTCGAAGACGGCCGACCGCTTCTGCGATTGGGCGACCACCGCCTTGATGTCGTCCGCGCTCGCGTCGGCCCGAATGTCGAAATGCACACGGATGGCGCCGAAGCCATTGCGCACGTCGTCGTCGATGCCGAGGATTCCGTACAGGTCCATGTCGGCTTCGACGGTCGCCTTGACCGAATGCAGCTGGATGCCGCGCCGCTGCGCGACCGCCGCGACACCCGCCGTGAGGCAGCTTGCCAAGCCCGAGAGAACGATCTCGACGGGAGTCGGAGCGTTGTCCTCGGACGCGAAGACTTGCGGATGATCCGCCTCGACCGTGAACGTCTTGTTGCGGGACTGCTCAGTCCCGAGCCCGAAGAAGTCGCCGATCGCCGAGCGGCTGTGCGTGCCGTTGAGCCACTCGCAGCTTGCGCGCCACTTGAACTGCGCCGCCTCGGGAGCCTTCTCCAAGGCCTCGCGTGCACCGAGCAGCGCCGTCACGTTGACGCCATTGTTCACCTTGGCATCGGTTGAGATGGTCGTGGACATGGTCTTCAGTCTCCTGTGTTGTGACTCGGTTTGCATTAGTGCGGGCGAGGCCGCCAAAGGTTCGAGCCGGCGTCGAGAAATTTTTTGGCGATCGTCGGGGCCGCTGGCGTGAGGTCGATCAAATCGAGGACGTCCGCCTCATCGCGATCACGCGATCGCATTTCGCTGTGACGAGTCGGGGACGACGCGACAATGTCGATAGCCGGCGCACGCCGCGTCCTCCGATCGGTGGATACGCACGGATATTTGAAAGTTTGCAGAGAGCTGTACGTTAACCGTCGCCGCCAACAGCGCGCTTGCGCGCCGTTTCTGCGCTCCGCTCCGGTCCGCGCTCGCGAGCCAGGCCCGGATGCAGTCCTGCCTACGGCGGCTCGGCTGTCGTCTTGTTCGTGTGCAAGGTGGTCATGGTCGTCTCATTCGGTTGCGATGTGTGGCAACACCTTGCCGGATCACCGAGGAAAAGTCGTGCACTGGAGCGCACCATTCGTATGCACAAGAGCGCAATCGACGTCGCCGATCGCCAAGCGGTTGCCACAGCCGGCCGCTGGCAGCGGCCGTCTGGTTGGCGCCGGAATAAACCAATGGGCCGCGCAAGCGAATGACGCACGCGCCGGATCGTTTGCTCGAGGCACCGGAAAAGGGCGCTGCCATCGGAAAAGCAGCCTCCCGCGCGGCGAACCCGTCTGGAATGATTGGACGCTAAGACGACCGGGCGCCGGCCGGGGTCACCCCGAAGCGGCGGCGGAAGGCACGGTGAAAATAAGAGAGATTGTTGAAGCCGCAGGAGAACGCGATGTCGCTGACCTTGCGGTTTGTAATGTGGGCACGGCTCAACAAATTGCAGGCTTCCTGCAAACGCAAGTCCAGAACTCGCTCGGAGAATCCAATACCGGTCTCGTGGAGGATATCCTGCACGTATCGGACCGACAGCTTCAGCCGTGCCGCAACATCGGCCACGGAGAACTCGGGATCCGCATAGTTGGAGTCGATCGCGCGCAGCACCGCGTCGAGCCGGGCCGATTTGAGGCCGCCGTTTTCCGCCTGTGCGGCGGCGTCCCGGGTCGGCCCCAGCGCCATCGCGACGAGATCAATCAAATGGTTTCCGATCGAGGTCAGCAATGCGGGATCGGTATCCGCCGGCAGTTGCTTGGCTGATTCGATGTAGCCGGTGAGCAGCTGGATCAGGGGGTTGCCCCTGGCCAGTGCGACCGGCGCGAGGTGCCGATCGTGTCCGACGGCGCGGCGCAGCGCCTTGCTGGGCAGATTGATCCCCAGCACTTGAGTGCCTGCTGTCACCCCGGTGCCCGGCATGTCGGCGTGCATGAACCATGCGGAGCCCGCGTCTTGCGGGCCGGCGAGCCGGCCCTGCTGCACTGTCACCCCACCTCTCAGGTAGATCCAGAAAACGCCTTCCTCGTCCTCGCGGCCCGGCATCTGGCAAGAGGGGGAATTTGGTGCAGACCCGAAACGGAAGTTTATCGATGTGACGTAGCCGCTGCCGAACACCACGTCACCGGCGCGTGACGCCCACATGCCGGCCCGAAAACCGGGATCGTTGGTCGGAAGCAGATCGATGCCGCCGAACAGCCGGCCTGCCAGGTCGCGGGTCATGTCGATGCGGACGGTCGCCGGAACCTGGTCGCTCTCGAAAACGAACCGATTGTTTTCCTGAAACAGATTCGTCGACGCGTGCGCGCGCGCGGCGGGGACAGGCCCGCCGGTCATAGCGTGCTGCGTCGTCTTCCTATCGGGGCTGCCCATCGCTCACCTAACGGGGCGTCAGGAGTGCTGCTAACCGAGGATGTGTGCAGTCGGCAATGAAATGCGTCACAGGGTACCACAGAAGGTGCTCGCGAGTTGCAGGATCGCAACAATCTGGGGTAGTGAAAGGCCGCGACAAAAGCGACAGACGCCAGCCGCCGTGGGGCGGAGCAGATCCTGGCCTGCCTGCCCGCCTCGGTCGGCGCACCGCCCTGCCCGATCCGCGCCAGCCACCCGGCTGCGGTGCTCATCCACCACCGGTTCCATCACATTCGCTCTGTTATCGCCGTTCTGCCGCGCTCTTGCCGCGATCGAGCATCACCCAACCCTCGGGCGGCGACTCGCCCGCCGGCCGGGTGGATGATCTCGTGGTTCTGCGTCGTTTAATGCCTGTCGAGGCTGTGCCCTCGCGCCGCGCCGTGCTGCGCGGGCTTGGATCGACGGCCGCTGCCCTGGGGCTGGGCGGCTGCGCCGGCCTCGCCGCAAGCGGGACCACTGTCGACGTCTCGGATCTCGAGGCCAATCCGACCCTCCTCGCCGCCACCACGCGCAAAGCCGTCAATGGCGCGACCGCAAGCCCATGGTTCGGCCCTGGGCGCGCCGGCGCGATGACCGTGGCGCGGGTGAAGCTCACGCCGCCAAGCCGAAACCGGTTCTCGCTGGCCTCGATCGGCCTGGGCGAGTGGCGCATCGACGGCATCGAACGTGTCCGACGGGTGGGAGACTTGTTCGGGCCGCAGGCCGGGGCGCGCGACGTGCTGATCTACGTGCACGGCTTCAATCAGACGTTCGAAACGGCCGTGCTCGACGCTGTCCAGCTCTCCGACGCCATCCGCTTCCATGGCGACACCATGGTGTTCTCCTGGCCGTCCAAGGCGAACCTGTTCGACTACGGCTACGACCGCGAAAGCGCGATGTGGTCGCGGGACGCGCTTCAGGACGTGCTCGACGGGCTGGCGGCCAGCCCCTCGGTCGGCCAGATCAACATCGTGGCGCACAGCATCGGCAGCATGCTGGCGATGGAGGCGCTGCGCCAGTTCTATACCCGCCACGGCGACGCGGTGGCGGATCGCATCGGGGCCGTGGTGTTCGCGTCGCCGGACATCGACATCGACGTGTTCTCATCCTCTGTCCAGCGCATCGGCCCGCTCGCCGCAAAGGTCACGGTCATCGCCGCCACGAACGATCGCGCGCTCGAGCTCTCCGGCTGGCTTGCGGGCGGCATCACCCGCGTCGGCGCGGCGCAGAAGGCCCAGCTTGCCCAGCTCGGCCTGCGCGT
>DASTZX010000252.1:0-47645 GCA_035764045.1 Xanthobacteraceae bacterium
CTATTCTGGTAAAAACGAAAGCGGCTAATCCAGAGCGGGTTCTCTTCGCGGAGCGAAACACCCCGGGTGTGAGCAGCCGAATTGCCAGAACGAACCCAACCAAGCGACGGATCCCATTAGCAGAACGTAGTCGAACCAGGATCCAGCCGCTTCGATCGGCAACCAAGGCCCGGACCACCGCCACCGAGCCTTCAGCCGCTGGACTTCTCACCGGGCTGCATTACCAACGAGCACCATGGACGCCTTCGCCGATCTCCAGCCGCTGCACTTTCGACTTGATTGAACCGTGCACGGATCGCCTTCCTGAACGTGAGCCCAGGGCCTGACCAATGCAGCACGAGGCGAACGCCGATTCCAGGACGCCGCCGGCTCGCGCCAAGCCCCGGCCACCGCGGCTGCTCTATGTGGTGACCGAGGATTGGTTCTTCCTGTCCCACCGCCTGCCGATGGCCCGCGCCGCGCGGGCGGCCGGATTCGAGGTGCATGTCGCAACCAATGTGGCAGACGGCGCCGCCGCAATCGCCCGCGAAGGCTTCATTCTGCATCCGGTCCGTTTTGCGCGCGGGCGGCTGTCACCGTTCGCCACACTTGCCACCATCCGGGCGCTGCGGCGGCTGCACCGGACGCTCGCGCCCGATCTCGTGCATCACGTGGCCCTGCAGGCGACGATCCTGGGCTCGCTCGCGGCGGTTGGCGCTCCGGCGGCGCGGGTCAATGCTATCACCGGCCTCGGCCATGCATTCATTTCGCAATCGAGGAAGGCGCGGCTGATGCGCGGCATCATCGGCAGATCGCTGCGCCAGCTGATCGATCGTCCGCGCAGCGTTGCGCTGGTGCAGAACCCGGATGACCGGCAATTGCTCCTCGGCCTCGGCATCGCGCCGGAACGCATCGTTCTCATTCCGGGATCGGGCGTGGATGTTGCACGGCTCAAGCCCTTGCCCGACCCAGCGGGTCCGCTAACGCTCGGCTTCGTCGGACGACTGCTCGATGACAAGGGCATTCGTGTTCTCATCGCCGCGCATCGGCTGCTCCGGGCCAGAGGTTTGCCCGTCATCCTGCTCATCGCCGGCACGCCCGATCCCGCCAATCCCGCCTCAGTGTCCCGAGCCGAGGCGGAGGCCTGGAGCCGCGAGCCCGGGATTTCCTGGCTCGGCCATGTCGACGATATCGCGACCGTATGGGCACGCGCGCATATCGCGGTGCTGCCATCGCGGCGCGAAGGGCTGCCCAAGAGCCTGCTCGAGGCGGCCGCCTGCGGCCGCCCGATGATCGCAACCGACGTGCCGGGCTGCCGTGAAGTCGCGATCCCGAACGAGACGGGGCTGCTTGTTCCTCCCGATGATGCGGCGGCGCTCGCCCAGGCGATCGAGAGGCTGGCGCAGGCGCCGGACCTGCGCGCCCGCTTCGGCGCGGCGGCGCGCCGCCTCGCCGAGACACGCTTCTCCGCGGACGCGATCGGCCGTGCCGTCACCGAGCTTTATTTGCAGCTTGTCCGCACGTCCGGTTAGCGTAAGACAGGCGCTCGTACCTCAGCCGATCGGTAGCGCGGGTGATCTCAGCCGTTGGCCTCATTCCGGTTCTCGTGATTGCCGCCGCCGCGAGCGCGGGGTTGATTCTCATCTTGCGCCCACTGCTTGCCCGTTTTTGGCTGGCCGAGCCGAATGCGCGCTCTTCGCATCGGATCCCGACACCCCAGTGGGCTGGCATTGCGGTCATCACAGGCACCATCCTCGGCGTGCTCACCGCCGCCGTCGTCTCGGCGATCACGCCGGCCGCGCTCACCAGCCTGTGGGCACTCGCCGCCGCGCTTGCCGTGCTTGTCCTTGCCGGTGCCGGCGCCGACGTCCTTCATCTCTCGATCGGGCCGCGGTTGGTTCTGCAGTTCATCGCAGTCGGGCTGATCGTTGCGGCGCTGCCTCCGGGGACGAGGATTGTCCCGCTCGTGCCATGGGGGATCGAGCGAGCCGCCCTGCTCGTCGTCGGCGTCTACCTCGTCAACGTCGTGAACTTCATGGACGGTCTCGATTGGATGACGGTCGCCGAAGTAGCTCCGGTGACAGCGGGGCTCTGGATGCTGTCCTTGTTCGGCGCGTTGGAGGCGCGCGATGCGGCTGTCGCGGTCGCCCTCCTCGGCGGCATTATCGGATTTGCACCGTTCAACCGCCCGGTGGCGAAGCTCTTTCTCGGCGACGTGGGCAGCCTGCCCATCGGGTTGCTGCTGTTCTGGCTTCTGCTGCAGCTCGCCGCCACCGGCCACCTTGTGGCGGCGCTGCTGCTTCCGCTCTACTACCTCGCCGATGCGAGCCTCACGCTTACATGGCGGCTTGCGCGCGGCGAGAACGTGCTGAAGGCGCACCGTGGCCATTTCTATCAGCGGGCCACCGAACGTGCTCTCTCGGTCAGTGAGGTGGTCGCGCGGGTCTTTGCGGTGAACGTTGCCCTCGCCGCCCTGGCGGTCATGACCGTGATCGCCCCATCCGGATGGGTGCAGGCACTCGGGCTGGCGCTCGGCGCGGCCGCCGTGGGCTTGCTGCTCGCCTCCTTCGCAAGCGGCGGGCCGCGCGGTATTCGCTAGGCGCGCAGCGCCCGGGCGCCGAACTCGCTCACCGCCGCCGCCTCGTCGATGGAACCGAACCCGGATATGTTTAGACCCTCGACCACCCGGGAAGGACAAACACATGCTCTCTGATGCCGACCGCAAGAAGGCCGCCGACATCCTGATGAACGCCGAGAAGACGCGCAAACAGGCGGTTCAGCTCTCGACCACGTGGCCCGACATCACGATCGAGGACTCGTATGCGATCTCGAGCGAGGTGGCGAAGCGGAAGATCGCGGCCGGCGCCAGACTGATCGGCCACAAGGTCGGGCTCACGTCCAAGGCGATGCAACGATCGTCGCAGATCGACGAACCCGACTACGGCCACCTGCTCGACGATATGATGATCGCCGACGGGGCGAAAATTCCGCATGCGAATTTCTGCCGGCCCCGCGTCGAGATCGAGCTCGCCTTCGTTCTCGGCAAGCCGCTCAAAGGGCCTGGCGTGGGGCTGCCCGACGTGCTGCGCGCGACGGAGTACGTGGTCCCGGCAATCGAGATCGTCGACGCGCGCATCCAGGATCCGCGCAAGATCGTCGACACGGTGGCAGACAACGGTGCTGCCGCCGGCATCGTCACCGGCGGGCGGCCGGTCGGCCCCCTCGACGTGGACCTGCGCTGGGTCGGCGGGATCATGTACAAGAACTCGGAGATCGAGGAGACCGGGGTGGCGGCCGGCGTTCTCGGCCACCCCGCGCTGGGCGTGGCCTGGCTCGCCAACAAGCTCGGAAGCCACGGCGTCGGACTCGAGCCCGGCCATCTCGTGCTCGCGGGCTCGTTCACGCGGGTGGTCTTTGCCGGCAGGGGCGACACGCTGCACGCCGATTTCGGGCCGCTCGGCGGCATCGCCGTCCAATTCGTCTGAGGATCGCCCATGGATCTGCCGCGCAATGCCTTCAAGCACGCCATCGCCAGAGGCGAGTTGCAGATCGGCCTATGGTGCAGCCTGTGCAGCCCGATCACAGCGGAAATCGTCTGCCATTCGGGATTCGACTGGTTGCTGCTCGACACGGAGCATTCTCCCAACGAAGTGCCTGACGTGCTGTCGCAGCTCCAGGCCGTGCAGGCGGGCAGCGCCTCCCCGATCGTGCGGCCGGCGTGGAACGATATCGTCCTGATCAAGCGCTTCCTCGACATTGGGGCGCAGAATCTGCTGATCCCGTTCGTCCAGACGGCTGAGGAAGCACGCCGGGCCGTAGAGGCCACCCGCTATCCGCCGGACGGCATCCGCGGCATTACCGGCAGCGGCCGCGCCAGCCGCTACGGCCGGGTCACGAACTACCTGAAGAATGCGACCCAGGAGATCTGCCTGCTCGTCCAGGTCGAGACCAAGAGCGCTCTCGATCGCATCGAGGAGATCGCCTCGGTCGACGGCATCGACGGCATTTTCATCGGCCCCAATGACCTCGCCGCTTCCTTCGGCCACATCGGAAACTGGGCGCATCCCGAGGTGCAGTCGGCGCTCGAAGATGCAGTGCGTCGGCTGAAAAAAATCGGCAAGCCCGCGGGCATTCTCACGCCCAACGAGGAAGAGGCGAAGCGCTTCATCCAGTGGGGCTATACGTTCGTCGCGGTCGGTGCCGATCTCGGTCTGCTCGCGCGCGGTGCCGACGCGCTGGCGAAAAGGTTCAAGGGGTGAGCGGCCGATGGACGGCATCCGGCTGATCGACGGGATCGCACCGCTCCGGAATCCTGGCGCCGCCCGTCTGGACGGTCGGCGCACGGATTTTGAAAAAAGCAAGCCGGAATCGAGCTTATCCCCAGAGTTATACAAGCCTTCTTTGCTTCAGAACTTTGCAACAATTCTCCGGGAATGTCGTTCTCGTCACATAGGTACCCAGGGGAGTCGCTGATGACCGTCCAGAATCTCACGACCGCGCGTTTCGTCCTGCAATGCCTGCAGGAAGAACTCGAAGAGTTCGACCGCTGCATCCCGGTCGCGCGGAACCTGCAAGTGGGCGACGTCACCGACGCGCTGACAGCCTTGTTGACCAATCGGAAATTCCTCCGGCTCACCATGCCGGCCCAGCCGTCACCCCGGCGCCGGCGGATGCCGGGCGGCCGGCGACCGGCGGCCCTGAAGCGGAAGTCGCGCATTTCACGGACGGCCTGACCGGCGGCTCGACGGTGGGCGGCTCCCCCGGCCGTCCACCTGGGTTGCCTTGTATCGAGCGCGCGGCAATACGGCGTGGATTGCCAACGAGGTACGAGAAATTTGCGCCCGGCCGCTCGTGAACGGCCGGGTATTTCAGCGCTCCCGCCTCGCTCCGGTCGCGACCCCGCTCCGGATAAAGTCTCTCAGACCGCCTCTTTCGTGAAATCCGGCACCGCCTCGCGCAGGACGCGGTAGATCGATCCGCGCTCCTCGCGCTTGAGCGCCTGCTCCAGCTCGCCGAGCCAGAGCCGCATGGTTTCCAGCGAGGGGCTCATTGGGCGGGCGGCGACGACGCCGGAGATGCCGATATCCGAGACCGGCTCCTCGCGCGCGAACAGGATCTCGTGCAGCCGCTCGCCCGGCCGGATGCCGGTATAGACGATCTCGATGTCACGGCCGGGCTCGAGCCCGGAGAGCCGGATGATGCGCTCGGCGAGATCGACGATCTTCACGGGCTGGCCCATGTTGAGCACGTAGACAGCGACGTCGGAGCGCTCCGGCCCGAGCGCATGACTCGCCGCCGTGACGACGAGATCGCATGCCTCGCGAATGGTCATGAAGTAGCGCACCATGTCCGGGTGAGTGACCGTGACTGGCCCACCTGCCTCGATTTGCGCCTTGAACTTCGGCACCACCGATCCGTTCGAGGCGAGCACGTTGCCGAAGCGAACCGCGATCAGCCGCATCGGCGGCGCCTTGTCGGGATCGGCGCGCCGCTTCAGGTCGGCGTCGAGCGCCTGGCAGTACATCTCGGCAAAGCGTTTTGTCGCGCCCAGTACCGAGATCGGCTCGATCGCCTTGTCGGTGGAGATCATCACCATGGCGCGCGCCCCGACCGCGAGAGCGGCATCGGCGACATTGACTGAGCCGAATACGTTCGTCTTGACGCCCTCGTCCCAGTCGCGCTCGAGAATCGGCACGTGCTTGAGCGCAGCGGCATGGAACAGGATGTCGGGCCTGAAGTCCTTCACCAGCCGCAAGACGCGTGCCCGGTCGCGAATGTCTGCGATTCGGCCCTCGACGGCGGCAGCTGTCTTCTTCGCCGCAAGCGTCTCGAGCACGGCGTGCAGGGCCGGCTCGGAGTTCTCGATGACCAGCAGCCGAGCTACGCCGAACGTCACGAGCCGCTCGCAGACCTCCGCACCAATCGAGCCGCCGCCGCCGGTGACGATGGCGGACACTCCTTTGACGAGCGCTTCGATCCGGCCATAATCGATTTTTGCACTCGGCCGCAGCAGCAGGTCCTCGACATTGATCGGCGCCAGCCTCAGCGCCTCGCCGCCCTCGTCGAGCGCCGGCATCCGGCTCGTGGCAATGCCGAGGCGGCGTGCCCGCATCAGGATCGACTCGGGGGCTGCCTCGGGCGCGAGCGCGCTCGGCGTCATCACCAGGCGCACCACGTTGATGCCGCGCGCCGCAAGATCGGCCACCGTCTGATCGAGATCGCCGAGGTCGCCGACCACCGGAACCCCGCGGATCGCCTGCGCGCGGTCGGCGCGCGACGGAGACAGAATGCCGACCGGCTGGATCTTGCGCACCGCGCCGCTCTCGATGGCACGCAGCAGCACCTCGGCATCGGCCGCGCGACCGAGCACGAGCGTGGGCATGCTGTTGGCTGCCTTGGCGCGGTGCAGCGTGCGGGTGTAGCGGAAATAGCGATAGGCAACCCGCGGACCGACGAGAAATGCCGTCTGCAGGAACCAGTAGAGGACGATGGTGATCTTGCCGAAGAAGAAATTGCCCAGAAGGTTGGGCGCGACGAGCACGTAGTCGATCACGAGCAGTGTGACAGCGAGCACGCTGGCGGCGCGCAGGATATTCATGAAGTCCGGCAGGGACGTGAATCGCCATTTCGACTTGAACAGCCCGAACACCGCGTAGACGGCGCCCGCGTAGGCCACGAATGCCGGCAGCATGACGATCAGCACCGGCCAGCGCGCGGCGAGTCCCGCACCCTCGAAGCGGATGTAGAAGCTCGCGACGATGGCGATCGCGGTGGCGATCAGATCATGCGCCAGGATCAGCCCCATCCGCGGGGTGAAGTTCCTCAGCCGGGTCATCCTCGTGCTCGGTCAGGGCCCCCGCGGAGCCGACGCGCCATCCTTAATCGGCTTTCGGCCGCGACGCTACCTCCCTGCCGCCAGCGCCTGTTCCACCGCGGCCAGGACCTGCCGTGGCGTGAGTTCATCGAGGCACTGCGCGCGGCTGTCGAGTCGACGTTCGCAACCCTCCTGCTGGCACGGAAGGCACGGTAGCGGATTTTGCACCAGCCAAACGTTGCGGCGTCGCTGCACGGTGGCGGCCGCCGCCCACGGAATGGATAGGCCGCGTGCCGGCCAAGGTCCCCACAGGCGCGGATCGGTCGGCCCGAACAGCGCGATGGTCGGGCATCCGCTGGCGGCGGCAAGATGGGTGATCGACGTGTCGGGACCGACATAGACGCGCGCATCGGCGAGCAGCGCGGTGATCTCGGGCCAGCGCAGCCGCCCGTCGAGCCGGCGCACGGCCGGCGTGTCCTGCCACAGCGCGTCGAGATAGGCGCGATCCTCCGGCCCGCCGGTCGCGACAACCGTCAGACCACGCTCGGCAAGTGCCGCGGCAAGTGCGCGCCAGCCGTCACGTGTCCATTGCTTGTAGCGGAATTTCGGCGAGGCATGGATCACGGCATAAGGCCCTGTCACCTGGTGATCGGGCCCGAGGCGGCCCGCCGGGCATACCACTTCGGCGGCGCGCGCGATGCCGAGCGCATCGGCAATGCGCAACATCTCCTCGACCCGGTGCACGCCGTGCTCCGCATTGGCCGCGCGATGAAGCAGGTGGCGCTTGATCCGGTCGCCGGGCCACACAAGCCCGGCGTGCTGCCGACCAGCGAGAAGCGCAAACAGAATCGGACGGTCACCGCTCTGGGTCGAAACCGCGAGGTCATAGCGTTTGAAGAGGCGCGCCGCGAGCGCAAGGCTCTCTGCCATGGTCGGGCGCGCCGGCATTGCGATCACCCGGTCGACATCAGGATTCCCGTCGAGGATGCCGGCCGTATCGGCGAACACGAGCGCGTCAAGGCGCGCCTCCGGCCAGGCGTGGCGCAGGCTGCGGATGAGCGGAGTAGAGAGCAGGACATCGCCGAGCCGCCGCAGCGCCACCACCAGCAGGCGCGGACGCGAGGCAAGCGCGGGCGGCTTCGCTGTCATCGTTCGGCTGCCGAGGAGATGACTTCCTCGATCACGCGCGACAGCCCCTGCTTTGCCCGCACACGGACGCCATCGGCGACGTCGGCGAGCCGCTGTTCATTCTCGGCAAGTCGCGTCCGATCGGCCTCCGGGTGCCAGAGGTGCAGCACGCCAGTCGCGAAGCGGCCGTCCTTGCGTGTGACGCCGGCGCGGATGAGGCGGATGAAGATGTCGGAGTCCTCACGGCCCCAGCCGCTGAAGCCGGCGTCGAAGCCGTCGACCTTGTCGAGATCGGCACGCCAGAATCCCATGTTGCTGCCGCGCGCGCCGCGCCATGTCCGCGCCTTCAGCTTGCGCAGGGCCCCGAGATGAAGATCGAGCAGCGGCGCGAAGCGATTGACGTTGCGGTGAGCGCGCTCGGTGATCCAGTTGGCGAAGCCCCATTTCTCCGGCTCCAGCCCGTCGCGCAGGATGCGCTCCGTCAATTCGCGCGACAGCAGGATGCGGTTGCCGGTCACGAACCATCCCGGCTCGGCAAGACGGCGATGCGCGGCAACGAAATCCGGGCGCGCGATGCAGTCGCCGTCGAGGAACACGCAGTAACGACCGGCGCTCGCCCGGATGGCGCGGTTCCTGATTTCAGCGAGGCGGAAGCCGCGATCGGGGTGCCAGACGTGTCTGACCTGCACCGGCATGCGCGCGGCCCATTCGGTGATGACGCGGGCGGTCGCAGTGCCGGAGCCGTCGTCGGCGACGAGCAGCTCGAAATCGCGATCGGTCTGGCGCGAGAGCGAGCGCAGCACCGCAGCCAGGGCATCCTCCCGGTTATAGGTCGCGACGATGACCGAGATCAGATCAGCCATGACGCCGCCCTGCGAGCCACGCCTTCATGTAGCGATAGTAGGTGCCCTCCGCGTTGGCGACCGCCAGCAAGAATCCTTCGCGGCCGTCGAGGAAGCCGAGCCGCAGCACATACGCGCGAAAGAACGACCACACTCCGTGCAGGATGCCCCGGGCGAAGGACACGCGACGACCCGAGGCAACGAGCATTTCCGCCCCGGCGGTCGAGTAGCGGTCGATGCGCGAGATCGCGTCCTCGAGCCGCGTCACCGAACGATGAGCCAGAGGCTCGGTGAGCCGCGCGACGCGGCCGTCGCAGATGACGCGTTCGTGCACCAGATCGTCGGAAAAGCGCGCCTTGCCGCGGCGGAAAAGGCGCAGCACGTAATCGGGGAACCAGCCCGAATGCCGCATCTCGCGGCCGACGAAGCTCGATAGCCGCGGAATCTCGTAACCATCGGCTCGCTCTGCCGACAGGGCCTGTGCGATCTCGCGGGCGAGCGCGGGCGAGACCCGCTCGTCGGCGTCGATCGAGAGCACCCATTGGCCCTGCGCGAGCGAGAGGGCGAAATTCTTCTGCGGGCCGAATCCCCGCCATTCATGCGTCACCACGCGGGCGCCCTTCTCGGCCGCAATCGCCGCGGTGCGATCGGTGCTGCCGGCATCGACGACGATGCGCTCGTCGCAGAACGCCAGGGCGTCGAGGCAGGCCGCGATGTTCGCCTCCTCGTTCCGGGTGATGACGATGGCGCTCAGGCGCGTCAGCGGCGTTCTCCGGCCGGCAAGCTCAAGCCTTCACCTTCGGCCCGGACTTCGGCGACTTCGCGCGCAGGCCGGCGTTCGCCGGCCCGGCCGAGCGTCGCACGATTCCGGTGGTCGAATGGCCGGGAAGCAGATCGACCAGGATCACCTCTCCGCCCGCGGCTTCGACCACCTCCCGGCCCACGACCTCTTCCTTGCGATAGTCGCCGCCTTTGACCAGCACGGTCGGCTGAAGGCGCCGGATCAGCGTCAGCGGCGTGTCCTCATCAAAGATCACGACGAGGTCCACTGCCTCGAGCGCGGCGAGCACATTGGCGCGCGCGTGAGCATCCTGCACCGGCCGTCCCTCGCCCTTGAGGCGGCGGACCGAGTCGTCGCCATTGAGCCCGACAACCAGCCGGTCGCATTCGGCCCGCGCCCTGGTGAGCACCGTCACGTGTCCGGGATGGAGGATATCGAAGCAGCCGTTCGTGAACCCGACGCGCAACCCCTGCGCCCGCCAGGCGCGCACCCGCTCATCGGCGACCGTCCAATCGAAGGCGATCTTCTCCTCGGCCGCCAGCGCGGCGGACGGCAATATGCGCGCACGCAGCTCCATCGCCGAAACGGTCGCGGTGCCCGACTTGCCGACGACGACAGACGCGGCGGCGTTCGCCGCGCGCACCGCCGATTCGAGATCCGCGCCGACCGCCAGCAGCGCGGCCAGCGTCGCGACGACGGTGTCGCCCGCGCCAGAGACGTCGCGGATGCGTACCGCGTAGGCCGGCACGTGCACGGGGGCAGCGCCCTTGGCATAGAGCAGCATCCCGTCCTCGCTGAGGGTCGCAAGGACCGCCTGGGCCGTCACGAGGCGCGCGAGCTCGGATGCGGCCGCGGCAATCTCCTCCTGGGTCCCGACCGGGCGGCGCGTCACGTCGGCCAACTCCTTGCGGTTCGGCGTGATGACCGTCGCGCCCTTGTAGATCGTGTAATCGAGCGCCTTCGGATCCACCACGACCTGCGTGCCGAGCTTGCGCGCGCCGTCGATCACCGCGCGGATCACCCGCGGCGTGAGCGCGCCCTTGGCATAGTCGGAGATCACGACCGCGCCGACCCGAGGCAGCATGGAGGCCACGAGATCGATCAGCTCGGCTTCGACGTCGGCCGCGAGCGGAGCTGCGGTTTCCCAGTCGGCGCGCAGAAGATGCGTCGAATAGTGCTCGGAAACGAAGCGGACCTTGCGGGTGGTCGGCCGCGAACGGTCGACCACCAGATGCGGCTCGATCGATTTGCGGAATTCGGCGAAGCCGGACTTGATGGTGGCGCCGGCCTCGTCGGCCCCGATCACCCCGATCAACAGGCAGCGCGCGCCAAGGCTCGCGATGTTGCGCGCGACGTTGCCGGCGCCGCCAAGCACTTTCTCGTCGCGAACCGCCGCGATCACCGGGACCGGCGCCTCCGGCGAGACGCGCGAGACCTCGCCGTACACGAACTCGTCGAGCATCAAGTCGCCGATGCAGAGCACGGTCTGCTCGGAGATCCGCTCGATGGCTGTTTCGATGTCGTACATGAATCCCGAGCGCCTCAGCGATACCGGTCGGCGGTGTCGAGGTACGACAGGACGTAACGCTTGACCGCGTCCGCCAGCGGCGTGAAGCCGGCGTTATAACCGGCGCGGCGCAGGTTTTCGACCGGCGCCTGAGTGAAATACTGGTAGCTGTTGCGGATGCCGTCGGGCATGTCCACGTAGTGGATAGCGGGAGCGCGTCCCAGTGCGGCGAACATCGCGCCGATCAGGTCGCGAAAGCTTTCCGCCTTCCCGCTGCCGACGTTGAAAATGCCGCTGACCTTTGGCGTCTCGAGCAACCAGCGCACCACACCGACTGCGTCATCCACCCATACGAAGTCCCGCCGCTGCTCGCCGTCGCCAATGCCGGCGCGATGCGACTTGAACAGCATGACGGAACGGCCGGCCTTTGCGTCTTCGAACCGCTTGGCGATCAGGCTCATCATCTCGCCCTTGTGGTACTCGTTGGGCCCGAACACGTTGAAGAACTTGAGGCCGACCCATTGCGGCGGAAGCTTCGCACGCTTGGCGGCACGCTCGACGATGGCGCGATCGAAGAGATGCTTGCTCCACCCGTACAGGTTCATCGGCCGCAGCCGCGCCAGCGCGGCCGGCGCGTTGTCGTCGTCGAACCCCTGCTCCCCATCACCATAGGTCGCCGCCGATGAGGCATAGATGAAGGGCGTGCGGGTCTCAGCGCACCAGTCGAGCAGGCGAAGCGAGAGGCGAAAATTGTTTTCCATCACTGCATCGCCGTCGCGGGCCGTTGTATCCGAAATCGCACCCATATGGACCACGGCATCGAGTTTGCGGCCGTCGAGCCAGCGCGGCAGCTCGGCCGGCGGCACGAAGTCGGCAATCCGGCGCTTCTGCAGATTGCGCCATTTGGCCTCGCTGCCGAGGACGTCGTTCACGGCAACGTCGACGCCGCCGGCCTCCTCGAGACTGGCAACTACGTTCGATCCGATGAAACCCGCCCCGCCGGTCACCAACAACATGGACGCCCATCCCCGGCCCGTCGTGGCCGGCCCTCCCTTTGCCCCAGCCGCGCGGATGGCGCAACATCGCGCAGCAGGGCGCCAAATCGGCTTTCCTCGAACAACGATGCTGGACAGGCCCCCATGATGCTCGCTACGGCTTTCGTCGATGCCACAAGGCCGACACTAACGTGAAGGCGCCGCTCTAAGCTTATAGAATGCATAGAGATTCACAAGAAATGCTCGCCACCGGCGAGGCCGACGGCCGACCGATTCTGATCGTGCCGTATATGTGGATCGGCGATTTCGTGCGCTGCCACACGGTTGTCCGGCTGCTGCGGGCACGGTTCCCGCACAGCCCGGTGGACGTGCTGACCACCGCCATGGTCGCGCCACTGCTGGATTACATGCCGGGAGTGCGCAAAGGCGTCGTCGCAGAACTCCCTCGCAAGCGCTTGGCGTTGCGACAGCATCGGGCGCTCGCGGCCCGTCTGCGGGCGGAACGCTACGGTCGCGCCTTGATCATGCCGCGCACCTGGAAGTCCGCGCTGGCGCCGTTCCTGGCCGGCATTCCACAGCGGACCGGCTTTGTGGGCGAGATGCGGTTCGGGCTCATCAACGACCTCCGCCGGGGCGAGCGGGCCCTGCCCCGCATGGTCGACCGCTGCGCCGCGCTGGCGCTACCGGGCGATGCCGGTTTGCCGGCCGATTATCCCTTGCCGCAACTCCATGTCGCGCCGAACGAGATCGGCGCCTGGCGGCAGCGCCTCGGCCTCGGCATCGCCCGGCCGATCGCCGCCTTCGCACCCGGGGCAGTCGGCCCATCCAAGCGCTGGCCCGCGGCGTCCTATGCCGAAGCCGCCCGACGGCTCGCCGACCGGGGATTTTCGATCTGGATCCTGGGTGGACCGGGCGAGCGGGCGCTGGCCGAGGAGATCCGGGCCGGGTCAGACGCGGTGCGCGACCTCACCGGCCCCGACCTGCGCAACGCGATCGTCGCCCTCGCCGCGGCCGATGTGGCGGTCTCGAACGATTCGGGACTGCTGCATGTGGCGGCAGCCCTCGGCACCCCCTCAATCGGCATCTTCGGCCCGACCAGCCCCTGGCATTGGGCGCCACTCAATCCGCTGGCGGCCGTGATCGAGACCACCACCGAGGTGAGCTGCCGCCCGTGCCACAAGCCGACCTGCCGCTACGGCCATCACCGCTGCATGCGGGAGATTCCGGCCGAGCGGGTAGTGGCCGCGACGCTCGCGGCGCTCGCGCCCGCCCCCGCCTAATTGCTTGCGTGCCGCTGCGCCGGGGCTTACGTAGCCTCGGGCGCATTCCGCGCCCCATTCCATGCGAGGGCGGATTCAATGTCGGAGAGCGAGCTCGTCGCGGCGCATTTGCAACGCTCGCTCGATGGGCTGGCGAGGGCTGCCGAGGACAGCACCTTCATGGCTGCCGTGCTGGGCGTGGCGCGCGAGGTCGAGACCAGCCTGCGCGCCGGCGGCAAGGTGATGCTCGCCGGGAACGGCGGCAGCGCCGGTGACGCCCAGCACATCGCAGGCGAGTTCCTGTCGCGGCTCCGCTTCGATCGGCATCCCTTGCCGGCGATCGCGCTGACGACGGACACCTCCGTTCTCACCGCGGTGGGCAACGACTACGGCTACGAGCATGTGTTCGCGCGCCCGCTCCGCGGGCTCGGCCGCAGAGGCGACGTCTTCATCGGACTTTCGACCTCGGGAAAGTCGCCCAACGTGCTCGCGGCGCTCAAGGCCGCGCGCGAAATGGATGTTGTCGCGATCGGCTTCACCGGCAATTCGCCCGGCGCGGACGCCATGCGGCCGCTGTGCGATCTCGTGGTCGCGGCACCGAGCGACGACACGCCGGTCATTCAGCAAATCCACATGACCGCTGCTCACGCGATCTGCGAGATCGTGGAGCGCAACCTGTTCAAGCAGCAGAGCTGAGTGTCTGCCGATCAGCGTCCGATGTAGCGGCCCGGATCCCGCAGCACGGCACAGTGTCCCAACTTCATTGCCGCGTCAGCGCTGTGCCGATCCGGTCGAGCGCCGCAAGCACGTCCTCGGATGCCGGCACAGCGCCATTGCCGCCGACGACCGCGATCGGACCGCCGCCCCTCGGCCCTGTGAGACCGGGCTCGCTGCCGACGAAGATGCCGATCAACGGCACGGCGAGCGCCGCCGCGAGATGCAGGAGTCCGGTGTCGACCCCGATCACCACTTGAGCGCCCGCGATCCCGCGCGCGACCGCATCGAGCGGCTGGCGGTCGACGACGCGCGCGCCCGGAATGCCGGCTGCGATGCGTTCACCGCGCAGCCTTTCGGCGTCATTTCCCCATGGCAGCTGCAGCGCGAGCCCACGTGCCGCGAGCCGGCGGCCGAGCGCGACCCAGCGCTCCTCCGGCCACTCCTTGCGCGCGCGGGCAGTGGCGTGGAGCAGGATGCCATAGGGCGCAGTCGGCGAACCGGCGAGCGCGGCGCGATCGAGGCCGAAATCGATGTCGCCCTCCGGAGCGTAGCCGAGCGCCTCACCTGTCAGCGCGCGGTTGCGGGCGATCGCATGCCATTGCCGGCTGATCCGGTGACGCACGTCATAGAACGGACACGCGAGGCGCTCGCGGATGCTGTGCCGGTCGTAGCCGTGACGGCGTCCGCGTGCGAGGCGCGCGATCAGTGCGGTGCGCAAGAGGCCTTGCGTATCGATGATCTCGTCATACGCGCACGCGCGCAGGTTTTGTACGAAGGCATGCACCTGCGCCCAGGTGGATGCATCGAGCGGCGCGCGCCGCCAGCGGCGCGACGCAACCGGCAGCACCTTATCGACGGCGGGATGCAGGCGGACCAACGGCGCGAATGCCTCCTCGACCACCCACGTGAAGCGCGCATCGGGGCGCTGCCGCCGCGCCTCCGCGAGCGCCGGCATGTGATGGATCACGTCGCCGAGCGACGAGGTCTTGATGAACAGCACGTCCGTCATGGGAGTCCAGCGGACCGATATACCCGCCGTCAGGCATCATCGCCATACGCAACTGCGACACAGTTCCGCGCAAGGCGCCGGCGTGGGAACTCGCGCCCCACGGCCGGCGCGCCCGCGGCCTGCGGGACCGCCAGCCGCAATGTCGCGGCCGATTTCGCTTGAAAAGCAGCGCCCCAGCGGGCAAGGAATCGGCATGAGTCCTCCGCGGGGCGGGCCGGCAACCGGTTCGGGCACGACATCTCCAATGACGGATCGCGACGGCGCGCCGGCGCTGCTGCGGCGGCTGTTGACCGAGCACGCACTGCCGCAGTGGCGGCGTTATGCGGTCGTCGTCACGCTGATGGCGGTCGTCGCCGGAAGCACGGCCGCTAGCGCCTATCTGCTCGGCAATGTCATCAATGAAGCGTATGTCGACCGAAGCTTTGCGGGCGTCGTCGCGCTCGCCGGCGTCATCGTTGCTTTGTTCGCCGCCAAAGGGGCTGCAAACTATGGCCAAGCGGTGATGCTCGCGCGCATCGGCGCGCGCATCGTCGCGCGCAATCAGCGCGCCATGTTCGACCAGTTGCTCAACGAGGGCCTTGGATTCTTCGCCACGCGCCATTCGGCAGAGTTCCTCGCACGGCTTTCGGCCGGCGCCAATTCGGCGAGCTTCACCATCAACCTGCTGATCACCGCTGCCGGCCGCGACTTTCTTTCGGTCGTCGGCCTCGTCATCGTGATGGTGCTCAAGGACCCGGTGCTGTCGCTCGTCAGCCTCATCGTGATGCCGCCGGCGGTGCTGGTCTTGCGCAAGCTCGTCCGCCGCATGCACGCGATCGCACTCAGCCAGTTCACGGGCGGCGCACAGATCATGGAGACTCTGCAGGAGACCGTGCAGGGCATCCGCATCGTGAAGGCCTTTACGCTCGAAGAGCGCATGCGGGCCAAGTTCGACGCGAGCGTCGACATCGTCGAGCGCGAATCGGTGAAGATGGCGCGTGTCGCCAACCGGGCGAGCCCGCTGATGGAGACTCTCGGCGGAATCGCGATCGCGCTGGCCCTGATCTATGGCGGCTATCGGGTGATCATCGGCGGGGAGACACCGGGTGCATTCTTCGCGTTCATCGCCGCCTTCCTGCTCGCCTATGAGCCGGCCAAGCGCCTGGCGCGCCTGAACATCGATCTCAGTGCCAACCTTGTCGGCGTCCGCCTGTTGTTCGAGATCATCGACAGCGTGCCGAGCGAGCCGATCGAGGACGGCCTTACGCCCCTCGCTCTGACTCAGGCCCGGGTCGAGTTCTCGAATGTGAGCTTCGCATACCGTCCGGGCGAGCCGGTGCTCAAGGCCATGTCCTTCGTGGCCGAGCCGAGCAGGATGACGGCGCTGGTCGGACAGTCGGGCGGCGGCAAATCAACGGTGCTCAACCTGATCCTGCGGTTCTACGATCCCCAGGCGGGCCGGATCATGATCGACGGGCAGGACATTTCGGCGCTGTCGCGACGTTCGCTGCGGCGGCAGATCGCCTATGTGGGGCAAGACATCCAACTGTTCGCGGGCTCAATCCGCGACAACATCGCGTTCGGCCGGCCGGGCGCCAGCGAGGCCGAGGTCATCGCTGTCGCACGCGCCGCCCACGCGCACGACTTCATCTCGAGCTTCCCGAAAGGCTACGATTCTCCGGTCGGCGAGCACGGTGTCCAGCTCTCCGGCGGACAACGCCAGCGCATCGCCATCGCCTGCGCGCTCATCAAGAACGCGCCGATCATCCTGCTCGACGAGGCGACGGCCGCGCTCGATTCCGAATCCGAACGCCACGTTCAGGAAGCGATCGCCGAGCTCTGCAAGGGCCGCACCACCATTGTGATCGCCCACCGGCTTTCGACGATCATGCATGCCGATCGCATTCTGGTGGTGGAGGCCGGTCAGATCGCCGAGTCAGGCCGCCACGAGGAGCTGCTCCGCCGGGGCGGACGCTACGCCTCTTTCTACCGCCTGCAACTGCAGCACGATGCCGGGTATCCCGTGCCCGCCACCGCCGCCGGCTGAGCACCCCGGTCGGCGCCGGCCTGCGACCCGTTTCCGACCCGAATTGACGGCGGCGCTCCGTCCGTCTATCCCGCAGCCGTCCACCGCCGGGGCCCGGCATTCACCCTTCCTTCCACTCCCGAGTCCGACGAACATCGCTCATGAGCACCGATTCCAGCCGTTACGTCATTTCTCCGCCCCCGCAGGCGACCCTCGCGGTGGCCGGCAGCGACAAGCTTTTTCCGGTCCGGCGCATCTGGTGCGTGGGCCGCAATTACGTCGAGCACATCCGTGAGATGGGGCAGGACGAGCGGCTTCCGCCGTTCTATTTCGCCAAGCCGGCCGATGCGGTCGTTCCGGACGGCGCCACGGCCCCCTACCCGTCGCTTACCAAGGACATGCACCACGAGGTCGAACTCGTGGTGGCGCTCAAGAGCGGCGGCCGAAATATCAAGGTCGAAAAGGCGCTCGACACCGTCTGGGGCTATGGAGTCGGCATCGACCTCACCCGGCGCGACCTGCAGATCGCATCGCGCAATCAGCAGCGTCCCTGGGAGATCGGCAAGGCGTTCGACGCCTCGGCCCCATGCGGCCCGCTGCGGCCCGCATCCGAGATCGGCCATCCCACAAAGGGCCGGATCACGCTCAAGTGCAACGGCAAGATTCGCCAGGATGGCGACCTCAACCAGATGATCTGGAACGTGCCCGAAATCATCTCCAACCTTTCCGAGATGGTCGAGCTCGTAGCCGGCGACATCATCATGACCGGCACGCCGTCCGGCGTCGCCGCCACGGTCGCGGGCGACAAGCTGGAATGCGAGATTGAGGGGGTTGGCAAGCTGACGGTGACGATCGGCCCCCCGCTGAGGTGAAACTGTCAAAAATGACACTTTACGGGATTGTGGGCGCGGCGCATTTTGCGGCCGCCCGCGATCCAGCATGGAAGAAACCGGGCGCTCGGGTGTTGGAAGCGATTGAGATCACAAGCTCCGGCATCGGGATATGGCGCAACCGCCCCAAGCCCTGCTCTATGATTTCCTGCCGACCCTCCTCCGCAATGGCCGGGGAGGCACGACGCAACGCGTGCAAGATCTCATTCGCGAGGCAATCATAGCGCACGCCTTCACGCCGGGTGAGTTCATCCAGAAGGAGGCGATCTGCAAGCGGCTGGGCGTCTCCCGCTTTCCAGTCTCCGAGGCGTTCAGCCGGCTCGCCGACGAAGGACTCGTCGAGGTCCTGCCACAACGCGGCACCAGGGTACGCCGCGTCGAGATCGCCTCCTGCCGCGAGGCGATGTTCATCCGTCGCGCTCTCGAAAGCGAAGCGATGCGGGTGATCGCCCTCTCCGCCAGTCAGGATCTCATCCGGCGGCTGGACGCGAACCTGCGCGAGCAGAAGCTCGCCATCGATGACGGCGACGCCATTCGCTTCTTCCAGGCCGATACGGCATTCCACGGCTTGCTCTTGTCCGAGCTGGCCTACGATCGCGCCAAGGGCCTGGTCGAGGCGGCGCGCAGCAGTCTCGCCCGTACCCGGACTTTGCTGCGCCACCCGAAGCGCCAGATGGAGAGCTATCTGGATCACGCCGCGATCCTTGACGCGCTCAAGGCGCGCGATCCGGATGGAGCACAGCGAGCGATGGCTCGCCATCTCGATCATTTGCTCGAAGAGATCGAATTGCGAGCAACGGAAAATCCGGAAATCTTCGCCCCAGCGTCCGATCAGCGGACATAAGCCGGTCCGATCCCGCAACCGGGATCGGCGTCGCGCGCAAGGGTCATCAGCCGCAAAAGCGCTCGATGCGTGAGGACGGAAGCCCGCGCGGGTGCCTTGCCAGCCGCTCCCGGGCGCGCGAACATTGTGACCTGAAATCAATCAACTGGAGCCGATGAGAATGCCGCCTGTCGCGCGACCATTCGTGGCCATCTGTCTAACCCTGCTGGCATGCTGTCTCGGCCCGGCGGTTGCCAATTCGCAACCCTGGCCCGCTCATTCGATCACGTTGCTGGTCGCGTTCCCACCCGGCACGACGACCGACTTTGCGGCGCGCGCGATCGCGCAGGAACTCACCAAGGAGCTCGGCCAGACCGTCGTGGTGGAGAACCGAACCGGCGGCGGCGGGGTCATCGCGGCGCTCTCGGTCGCCAAGGCGCCGCCCGACGGGTACACGCTGATGATGACGACGATCGGCCCGGCGGTGTTGCGTCCGCTCATCGACAGCAAGGTCCATTTCGATCCCGTCGCTGATTTCACCCCCGTCGCGCTGGTAGGCGAGGCGCCCAACTTGATCGCCGTCAGTCCTCGCCTTGGGGTGAACACCATCCCCGAGCTGGTGGCCTACGCAAAACGAAATCCCGGCAAGCTCACGATCGGCCATTCGGGACCCGGCACGATGGGTCATCTCATCGCACTGCTGTTCGCGTCGGAGGCGGGGTTCGACGCCAACTACATCGCCTACGCCGGGTCCCCGCCGATCCTCACGGATCTGGGTGGCGGACACATCGACGTCGGCTCGATCGCCTACGGCGCGTCGGTCGGCGCCGCAAAACTTCTCGCCGTCACCACCGAGGAGCGGGTTTCATTCCTGCCGGATATTCCGACGATGCGGGAAAGCGGCTTCCCCAACGTGATCGGCGCGACCTGGGCCGGCCTGTTCGGGCCTGCCGGATTGCCGCCCGAGATTGTCGCCAGGCTCAACACCATCATCGATGGGTTACTCAAGCGGGAGGAGACGCGGAGTCGGTTCGCCAAGGTCGGCTATCGGGCTCTCGGTGGACCGCCCGAACGTCTGCGCCAGCAAATGGCGGATGACCGGGCCAAATGGTCCAAGGTGATCGCGGCGGCGAACATTTCGGTCGACCAGTAGCAAGGCCGCCCACATGATCGCGAGCTCGATCGATATTCCGACGCCCGATGGGGTGATGGACGCCTACGCGGCCCATCCCGACGAGCACGCCCCGTTTCCGCTTGTCATCCTGTTCATGGATATCTGGGGCTTGCGGGAGGAGCTGTTCGGCATCGCGCGGCGCGTCGCCGCCGAGGGATATTACTGCCTCGTACCGAACCTTTTTCATCGCGAGGGGAAGTTCAGCTTCGTGAAGCTCGACAGCGCTGGCCGCGCCGTATCGTTCCATCTCCTTCCCGAGGACATCCAACGCGAGATGCGCGTCCGAGCCGAACGGCTCAACCGGCAAACGCTGAGGACGGATCTTTCTGCCATCCTCGACTTCTGCGGCCACCAGCCGGTGTGCGACGGTGCCGCGGGCTCGATCGGGTTTTGCATGGGCGGTCGCGAGGCGTTCTTCGCCGCTCAGGAATTTCCCGAGCGCTTCCAGGCCACCGCAAGCCTGCATGGCTCCCGGCTGGTCACGCCGGCTGATGATTCGCCGCACCGGCTCGTGCAGCGCATGCGCGGCGAGGTCTACTGCGGCTTCGCCGAGTACGATCGCGGCGCGCCTCCCGAGGTGGTGAGCAAGTTGACCGAATGCCTACGGAGCGTCGCCGGCCTGAGTGTCAAGACGCAGATGCATCGCGGCGCCCATCACGGCTATGCGCTGCCGGATCGCGACGTGCATGACACCGCGGCGACCGAGCAGGATTGGGCCAACATCTTCACGATGCTGCAACGACGTCTTCGTCCATAGCGGGATGCCGCCCCGCGGTCTTTCGCGTTGCTCCGCGCAGCGCCGCGATGAATGCCCTGACCACCGGCGCTCCCTCGTTCTTGCGATATACGGCAACGTGGTCCGACGTGCTGTTCAGCTTGGCGATTCGTCGGAACACCACCCCCGGAAACGCAATTCGCGCCAGCGAGGCGGAGAGCACGGCGATCCCTGTGCCCGCCGCCACCGACGCCAGCACGGAAAATGCGTCCGGCACCCGCGTGACGATCCGCATCGATGTGCCGCTCGGCGCGATCGCTCGTATGTTGCTCCAGAACCCCATTTCCATCTCGAGCAGGGTCGCGACGAATGACTCCCCGGCGAACATCTCCGGCGCGACCTCGTTATGAATCGCGAGCCGATGACCTTCCGGCAACACCAGAACGTAGGGCTGTCGGTCGACCAGGAAGCCGGTCAGACCCGTCGGATAACGATCCGGCGCACGGGTGAATGCGACATCGAGCGTCCCTTCGACCAGCGCCTTCATCTGCGGGATCGTTTCCATCTTACGCAGCTGAAATGTCACGTCAGGATGGCTCTTACGGAATTCCTGGATCGCGGAGGTGACTAACCCGGCGCAGGCGGCGGACAGAACATAGGCGACCGCGATCGACCCGAGATCGCCTCTCGCCGCCTGTCGGCCGACGAGCTCGGCGCGGTCGGCCTGGTGCAGGGTCGCACGCGCTTCTTCGAGAAAGCGCTTGCCGACATGGGTCAGCGCGACGCTCCGGGTCTTGCGTGTCAGGAGCTGCGCTCCCAGCATGGCCTCCAGGGCCTGGATCTGCGCGCTCAGCGTCGGCGTGGCGATGTTCAGCTTCGCGGCTGCGCGAGAAAAATGCAGCTCCTCCGCGACCGCGACGAAGTACCTGAGATGGCGAAGTTCCATCGGTAAAACGCTTTCAGGACCGTCCGTTTCGTCGGACGAAAGACGGCTGCGGGGGGCTTTCGCCGGTGTGGCGCGCTGGCAGTCGCACCCAGCAATCGCCGACCGGTCGCCGATACTCCGCAAATTATGAGTTCTGGACTCACAAAGTCAAACACTTCCCTTAATGACAGACTCTCCCCCGCACAACATTTTTAGGTTGTACGGATTTACTCGCATTGCGGTTGCGAATCCGCGTGGCGGTATGGGCGGACTGCCCGTGGGAGCGCATCCGACGAGGGTTAAGATGGACGACAAGAGCCAGCTACCGTCCGCTACTGTCTTGCCGTTTCCGGCCAAGGAGCGCAGCGGCCACGTGGGCGCGGATACTTGGGACCACGGACCATCGCCCGAGGAGAGCCTGCGCCTCATGCGCGCCTTCGTGACGATCAGGAACAAGCCGTTGCGCGAGAACCTGACCGAAATGCTCGAGGATGCGTCGCGGGCATGCGGTCAGCTCCCCAGCCGGGCCAAGACAGAATAGACAGCGGGAACGCAAGCGTCGTCCCGCCGTCTTACGGGTGCCGCCGGTTCAGCCGGTCAGAGCCCGATGCTCACGTGATCAGCCCCTCTTCCCGCATCGCCGCCTGCACCTTCGGCCGCGCGCCAACGCGGTCCATGTACGCCTTCAGGTTCGGCCATTTGGCGACATCGATCTCGACCCGGCTCGACCAGCGCAGGACCGTGAACAGATAGGCATCGGCAATCGTGAACTTGTCGCCCATCAGGTACTGCCGGCCTGCGAGCTGCTGGTCGAGCCAATCGAAGCGCTTGCCGATATTTTCCTTCGAAATCGTCTTGTAGGCGTCCGGCGTCGTGGGGCGAAAGATCGGCCCGAAGCTCTTGTGCAGCTCCGAGGTGATGAAATTGAGCCATTCCTGTACCCGGTACCGCTCAATTGTGCCCGCGGCCGGGGCGAGGCCCGTCGCCGGCTTCTGATCGGCCAGGTACTGCACGATCACCGGCCCTTCGGTCAGCATCTCGCCGCTGTCGAGCTGCAAGGCCGGCACTTGCCCCTTGGGATTGACGCCCCAGTAGTCCTTCCCGCTTTTCGTCTTCTTTTCCCGGTTGTCGACCTGCTCGAGGTCGGCCGCAATGCCGGCCTCCTGCAGCACGATGTGAGGCGACAGCGAGCACGCCCCGGGGGCGAAATAGAGTTTCATCGGATGATCTCCTGCATGGATCGCAAATAGCGGGAGGCCACCATATCGCGCCGACGCGCCTTTGCCACCCAGCCCCTCCCGCACGACAGGGTCGCTAGAGCCCGAGGTAAGCCTGCCTGACCCGGTCGTCGGCGAGCAGCGCGGCACCGCTGCCTGCGAACGTGATGCGGCCGTTCTCCAGCACGTAGGCGCGGTCGGCGAGCCGGAGCGAAGCCGCGACGTTCTGCTCGACCAGCATGCAGGTGAGCCCGTCGCGGTTGAGGTCGCGAATGGTCGCGAGCACGGCCTGCGCAACCGCCGGCGCCAGCCCAAGCGAAGGCTCGTCGAACATGACGAGTTCCGGAGAGCCCATGAGACAGCGGCCGATCGCGAGCATCTGTTGCTCGCCGCCCGACAGCGTGCCGGCCGGCTGGGCGGAGCGCTCCGACAGGAGCGGGAACAGCGCAAGCACCCGTTCGAGGTTGCGGGCGCGTGCGGCACGCGCGCGCGGCAGGAGCGCGCCCATGGCAAGGTTCTCGGCCACCGTGAGTGTCGGAAAGACCTGCCGGCCTTCCGGCACCTGGCCGACACCCCGATCGCACACCCGATGACTGGGCCAGCCCGCGATGTCCTCGCCACGAAAGACGATGCGCCCGCGCGCGGGGCGATTCTGTCCCGCGATGGCGCGGATGAGCGAGCTCTTGCCCGCCCCGTTCGCCCCGACGATCGCCACGATCGCGCGCTCCGGAATCTCGAGCGAGACGCCGTCGAGCGCCTGGGCATCGCCGTAGAAGAGGTCGAGTCCCTCGATCGCCAGCATCAGCCAAGGACCTCGGCGCCGAGATAGGACTTGATCACCACCGGATCGCGTACGATTCCCTCGGGCGCGCCGCCCGCGATGGTGGCACCGTGATGCAGCACGAGCACGCGCTGGGCGAGCGCGATGACGGCGCGCATCACGTGCTCGATCAGGATGATGGTCAGTCCCCTCTCGCGGCTCAACGCAACGAGGGTCGCGACCATGCGGTCGGTCTCGGCCGGGCGCAGCCCGGCCATGACCTCGTCCAGCAGCAGGAGCTTCGGATCGGTAGCCAGCGCGCGCGCGACCTCGAGCCGCTTGCGGTCGGGCAGCGTCAGGGCCGATGCGGGCTGCGCGCCGCGATCGAGCAGGTCGAGCCGCTGCAGCACCTGCCGTGCGTATCGCCTTGCGCATGCAACATCCGGACGGCGCAACAATGCACCGACCAGGACGTTGTCCTCGACTGTCATCGCGGGAAACGGCCGAACGATCTGGAACGTCCTGCCGATTCCTCGCCGGCACAGCGCATCCGGCCGAAGCCCATCGATTCGCTCCCCGCGGAACCTGATGGTGCCGTCGTCCGGCGGGAGCACGCCGGCAATCATGTTGAACAAGGTGGTCTTGCCGGCGCCGTTCGGTCCGATGACCGCCAGGATCTCGCCGGGCTGCACCGAGAAGCTCACCTGGTCGACCGCGAGCAGACCGCGAAAGCGCTTGCTGACACCCTCGACAGCGAGCAGCGCCGTCATGGCGCGCGCCCCGCGACGCCGATCATCCGGGCGAGCCATGGCCACACGCCGCTCGGCCGGAAGGAGATGATCGCCATCAGCGTCAGCCCATAGAACACCGCCTTGAGGCCCGGCGCGTCGAGGCCAAACCGCGCGGTCAGCGCGATCAGACCTTCGCCGAGCGGCGTCAGGATGAAGGCGCCGACGACCGGCCCGAAGACGGTGCCGAGCCCGCCGACGATCGGCCCCAGGATCAGCTCGATTGAGCGGCCGATATCGAAGATCTGCGCTGGAAACAGGTTGTTGTAATAGAAAGCGTAGAACACGCCGCCGACCGCCGTCATGCCCGACGACAAAAGGACCGCCGCCATCTTGGCGCGGAAGACATCGACTCCGAGCGCGCTCGCAGCCGCCTCGTCCTCGCGCACGGCACGCCATTGAAAGCCGAGCCGTGAGCGCGCCAGACGCGCTGCGAGCGCCACACCACCGGCCGCGAGCGCAAGCGCCACGTAGTAGAAGACCAACTGCCCGCCTCTCAGGTTCCACCATTCGCCGAGGCGGCGCTCCTCGTAGGGCAGAAAAAGCCCGCCCGAGCCGCCTGCGAAGCCCAGATGGTCGAACGCGATGCGCGTGAACTCGGCCGCCGCAATGGTGAGCAGCGCGAAATAGACGCCCTCGACGCCAAAACGGAAGCCGAGCCCGCCGACGATGGCACCGAAGGTCGCCGCGATCAGGATCGCGGGGAACACCCCGAGCCAGGGCCCGACGCCGACATCAATCCAGAGCAGCGCGGCCACATATGCGCCGAGGCCGACATAAAGGGCGTGGCCCAGCGAGAGCTGGCCGGCGTATCCCATCATCAGGTTCCACGCCTGCCCCACATAGGCGAAGTAGAAGATCAACGTGAGGATTGAGAGCAGATAGCGGTCGGCGACCAGCGGCGCCCCCGTCAGCGCGGCGGCGAACGCCAACAGCAGGCAGCGGGCGCGCAGAGGGAGCTCCCGCCACTGCGCGATCATGCGCGCCGCCCCATCAGCCCGCGCGGACGCAGGACCAGGACCGCGATCAGCAGCGCGAACGAGAACATGCTCTTCATCGAAGGCGCGATGACGAACCCCGCAAGCGCTTCCGAGACCCCGATGAGAATCCCGCCGACCAGCGCCCCCGTCATCGAGCCCAGACCGCCGACGATGACGATGATGAAGGCAAGCAGCGTATAGGCCGGGCCCAGACCGGGGGCTGCGTCGGCGATCGTCACCATCAGGGCCCCGGCGGCGCCGACGCAGGCAAGGCCGATCCCGAAGGTGATGGCGTAGAGCCGTTTGACGTTGAGCCCCACCACCGCGGCCCCGGTGAGGTTGTCGGCGCAGGCCCGGATCGCGGTTCCGGTGCTGGTACGGCGGAAGAACGCGAACAGCGCGGCCGCGATCGCGACTGCTGCGACCGCAGAGTAGACGCGCACCTTGTCGATGATGAGCGGTCCGATGAGGTAGCTGTCGAAAGCATAAGGCAGATTGGCGGCGTGGGCGTCGGGGCCGAATATCATCAGCAGCCCGTTGACGATGACGATGCCGAGTCCGACCAGGAGAATGAACTGGTCATGCTCGGGCCGGCCGACGAACGGGTTGATCAGCGTGGCCTGCAGCGCAAACCCGAGGACGAAGAACGCCGCCGCGATCGGCAGCATGGTGACGAGTGGATCGAGCCCGAGCGAGTTGAACAGCAGGAAGGCCGCGTACATGGCGACGACTGCAAACTCGCCATGCGCGAAGTTGACGACGCGCACGACGCCGAAGATCACCGACAGGCCGAGCGCCATCAATCCATAGACGAGCCCGGTGAGCACACCCTGGACCACGACGTTGAGGTAGATCGACCACATCATCGTGCGCTGCTTCGCGCTCGCCTGGAGGGCAAGGATCGGATCGCAAACGCGCAGCGGGATCGGGTGAATTCGCGCGCATGGGGCAAGCGGCGCCCCTCACCCCGCCCCTCTGCCCGCAAGAACCGGGAAAGGGAATCCAGTTGCTGCGCCAGCCTCACGACCTCTTCTGCCAACCCGGCATCGGCAGCACCGGCGCCATGGTCGCGAGCGCGGCCGGAAGCACCACGGCCGGCGCGCGGCCGCGGTTCTGGATCGCAGCCGATGGGATCCCGACGTTCTGCCCTTTGGTGTCGAACCTGATCGGAGGTCCGATCATGATGTGCTCGGCGAGCTCGGTCGCGCGGATCGCCTGCATCAGCGCCGGGCCGTCGGCCGTCCCGGCGCGCTTGAATCCGTCGGCGGCGACCAGCAGCGCCTCGAACGTGAAGCCGACGTTGAACGATTCGACCGCGAAGCGGAAATTGGGATTGGCGGGCTTGTAGGCGGCCTCGAGGGCCCGCAACATCCGGGCCTGCGGGTTCGCCCACGGAATGTTGAAGATCGGATAGTCGGCGAGCGGACCGAGCGCCGAATAGAACTCCTCGTCATAGAGCCCGGGCGACCCCGGCGAGATGATCCCCATCGGCTCGAAATGCTGGCGCACCATGTCGCGCACCAGCTTGATCGCATCGGCGGCGCGCGTCACGACCAGGACGAGGTCGGGATTGAGGGCCCGCAGCTTCGTGACCTCGACTGACAGGTCCTGCGCTTTCGGATCGTAAGCGATCGACTCGAGCAGCCGGAACGGCAGGTTCGCGGTCGGAAAGAGCTTGTCCATGGCCTGGCGCTGCGCCATGCCGAAGGTGTCGTTGGCGTGCAGGAACACCGCGGTCTTCGGATCGACTTTGGTGGCGGCGAGCAGATCGTTGATCAGCTTGAGGCCGTTCGTCACCAGCATGCCGGCGGTGGGAAAATTGCGGACCAGGAACTGGTAACCCTGTTCCGTGAGCTGGGGCGCGGCCGCGATATTGACGACGAGCGGCACCTTGCGTTGCTCGCACACCTGCGCCATCGCGAGCGTGGAGGCGGAATCGAATGCTCCGACGATGCACTGCGCCCCTTCATTGATCACGCGCTCGCATTGGGTGCGCGCCACGTCGGGATTGGATTCGATATCGACGTGCACCAGCTGAACCCGGTAGCCGAACTCGGCGAGGACCTTGGGCGCGACGAGCGCGCCGCGATGGCAGCTCTGTCCGGCCGGCGCCAGGTAGCCGGAGCGCGGCAGCAGGACGGCGATATTGAGCGAGGTCGGTTGCGCGCGCACCAACGCGGGCGCGCCGAGGCAGCTCGCCGCGGCGGCGCCGCCGGCCAGCACGCGCCGCCGGCTCGGCATTGTTGACGGTGTCCGGGACATCGGGCCTTGTCTCCCTTCGTGCGCGGATTCGCCAGCGACGTTATAGCGTTTCGCCCTCGAGGGAAATCCGGACCTGCGGCGGCGCGCAAAAACGCGCGAGGCGGCCGCAAGGCCGCCTCGCTCGGATGTCGCCGCCCCTTGGCCGTCCTCGCCGCTATTTGCTCCGCGGCGGGATCTGGATCAGCTCGGCGAGCTGCTCCTTGGTGAGCGGCGCGTCGAGAAACTTGAGCTTCACGGCATCGCGGACCGCGCCGTCGAGGTCCGCCATCTTGTCGGTCTGCAGCGCCTCCTTGGGCTGGAACTCCTGCATCGACTTGCGCACCAGATCCTCAGCCACGCCGGTTTTCTTGGAGAACTTCGCGACCGCGTCGGGGCTCGAATACATCCAGTCCACCGCCTCGCGATAGCCCTGCATGAAGCGGGCGACAGCATCCTTGCGCTGCGCCAGCATGTTGGCGTTGGCGATCAGCACCCGGACGGTCTGGCCGCGCAGCGATGGAACGTCGCTGCCGCGTGCGATGATGCGGATCTTGCCCTCCTGGATCTCCTTCAGGCCGAACGGCGGCGCGGCCCAGCCGACATCGACCTGTCCGGACATGACCGCCGTCAGGGTGCCGGGCGGACTGCCGGTGGCGGTCGGCTTGCCCTTGGCGCCGAGCTCGTTGACGAAGGCGACCACGATGTTGTTCGAGCTCGAGCCGTTGGTCGAATAAGCGATCGTGTTGCTGGCCGTCAGATCCTTCAGGCTTTTGATCGGCGAATCCGCCTTCACGTACCAATAGAGGTCGCCGGTCCCGGTGAACGCCGGCGCGATGATGCGCACCGGGGCCCCTTTGGAAAAGGCGCGCATGGCGCCAGCAACACCGACGCCGGCGCCGATGTCGGCGCTGCCGGAGATGATCGGCTGCAGGGTCTCGCCCGCGCCCGCAGTCCCGAAATTGTCCAGCACGATTCCGTGCTTCTTGAAGAAGCCGGCGTCCTGGCCGAGGGTCGGCGCCTGGTTCTCCCAATTGTTGATCTGCCCGATCGCGACCTTGAACGAGTCCTCGGCCGCGGCTGGCAGGCTGAGGAACGCCAGCGCTCCCGCCAATACCGCAATGCGTCTCATCGTTGTCTGCTCCTTTTGCCTTTTCCCTTGTCCGAGCCGCCCCGGGCGGCCTGCGCCCGCGGTCGTGGGCGCGACGATGAACCTTTGCGGGGGGTCGCGGTAGCCGCCTTGCGCGGCGGCATTCCGCCGCGTTTGGCGAGCCGCGTCGCCCAGTATTCCCAGGTCCGCAGCGGAACGCTGGGGATCTTGTTGATTGCACCCGCCATCTCGATCTCGCCGGGCGTCAGCGGCCCGACCCTGCCCATCTTCCTGCCTTCACTGAGGTACACGGCGTTCAGACAGGAAAAGATCGAACGGAAGACGAGTTCGCGCAGATCCGCGCCGACCACCGTGGCGCCATGGCGGCGCATCAGCACCACCGAGTGCGGCCCGAGGGCCCGCGCCAGCGAGGCACCCTCCTCGGGCTTCACCACCAGCAGGTTCGTATCGCCGAATTCGTCCAGGCTATCCCAGAACGGCACCTCCGACCCGATGGTCGCGCCGAGATGGAACACCGGGACCAGCGGCTCGCCGGTGATGCAGAACGGCATCACCGCGGGCGAATGATGGTGGCACACCGCCATCACGTCGGGCCGCGCCTTGTAGATCTCGCCGTGGATCACGCGCTCCGAGTAGAGCTGCGCGGTAGGCGGCGCCACGGGGGCGGAGTCGAGCGTGAACTCGAGAATATCGGCCGGCTCGATCAGCTCGGGCGAGCGCGAGCGCGGCAGCAGATAGCGGCCGGGGTCGCCCGGATGCCGCACGCTCACATGGCCGAAGGCATCGAGCACCCCCTCGTGGCCGAGAATGCGGTTTGCGACGGCAAGCTCGTAGCGCATATCGGCGACTGTATCGGGCACGAGAACGTCCTTGGCTGATGGCGCAGAAGCCGCAGATAAAGCGAAACGAGGAGGCGAGCGCAAGCGGTGAGCGGTGCTTTCCGGGAGCCGCCGATGCACTCCCGCCCATCCGGATCGCTGATACAATCGGGCCGACCCCCTCACGAGGCGACCACAATGCGCAAACGGCTCCTGCTGTCGATCATGGCTCTCGGATGGATGGCGCTCGGCGCCACGCATGCCGAGCCTTATCCCACACGCCCGGTCACCGTCATCGTTCCGTTCGCCGCCGGCGGCCCCTCGGACGTCACCGCGCGCATCGTGGCCGAGCAGATGGCGAGGCGGCTCGGCCAGCAGTTCGTGATCGAGAACGTCAATGGCGCCGGCGGCACGCTCGGCGCCATCCGCGCGGCGCGCGCCGCCCCGGACGGCTACACGCTTGTCCTCGGCCACATGGGAACGCACGCCGCGTCGGTCGCGCTCTATCCCAATCTGGCCTACGACCCGTCCACCGATTTCGCGCCGATCGGCTTGGTGGACGAAACGCCGGAAGTGCTGGTGACGCGCAAGGACCTGCCGCCGAATACCCTGAGGGAGTTCGTCGAATACGCGAAGGCGAACGAGGCCAAGCTGAACATGGCGCATTCCGGCGTCGGTTCGATCTCCTACGTGGGCTGCGTGCTGCTCAACTCCGCGATCGGCATCAGGCCGACCATGGTGCCGTTCACTGGCAGTGCGCCGGCGACGAATGCGCTGCTCGCCGGACAGGTCGACTATTTCTGCGACCCGATCGTCGCCCAGATGGCGCACGTTCGCGCCGGCGCCCTCAAGGGGCTGGCGATCGCGGCGGCGACACGGCATCCGCTCCTGCCCGACGTGCCCACCTCGGCCGAGCAAGGCCTGCCGCAATTTTCCGCCTCGCCATTCTTCGCCCTGTTCGCCCCCAAGGGCACGCCGGCGCCGGTCGTCGAGGCGCTCGCCGCCGCGCTCGATGCCACGCTCGATGACGAGGGAGCGCGCAACCGGCTCACCGAGCTCGGCGCCGCGATCGCGGACAAGAGTCGGCGCGGCCCGGCGCCGCTCGCTGCGCTGGTCAAGAGCGAGGTCGCGCGCCTCACCCCGATCCTGCAGGCCGCGGCGCAGAAATGAAGGCGTGATCGCTAATTTAGCGCAGATTTCCGCAGAAGCGCTGGATGCGTTCGCAGGCGTCCTGCAGCGACGACGTGGCGGTCGCATAGGAGATGCGGAACGCCGGGCCGAGGCCGAATGGCGTGCCCTGCACCACCGCGACGCCTTCCGCTTCCAAAAGCTCGGTCACGAAGTCCTCGTCGGTCGCGAGCTTTTTGCCGGTCGGGGCGGTCTTGCCGATCGTGCCGGCGCACGACGGGAAGACGTAGAACGCACCTTCCGGCTTCGGGCAGGTGATGCCTTTCGCCTGGTTGAGCATCGCGACGCACAGGTCGCGCCGTTCCTTGAAGATCTTGTTGTGCTTCGGAATGAAATCCTTCGGGCCATTGAGCGCCTCGACCGCCGCCCACTGCGACACGGCGGCGGGGTTCGAGGTCGACTGCGACTGGATCATCGCCATCGCCTTGATCAGCGGCTCCGGGCCGCCCGCAAAGCCGATGCGCCAGCCGGTCATGCAATAGGCTTTCGAGACGCCATTGAGCGTCAGCGTGCGCTCGTACAGCCGCGGCTCGATCTGCGCCGGCGTGAAGAACGCGAAATCGTCGTAGACCAGGTGCTCGTACATGTCGTCGGTGAGCACATGGACATGCGGGTGCCGGACCAGCACCTCGGTCAACGCCTTGAGCTCGGCCTTGGTGTAGGCCGCGCCGGTCGGGTTCGACGGCGAGTTCAGCAGCAGCCATTTGGTCTTCGGCGTGATGGCGCGCTCCAGCGCCTCCGCGCTCATCTTGAAGCCGGACTCCATGGTGGTCGTCACCGCGACCGGCTCGCCGCCCGCGAGCAGCACCATCTCGGGATAACTCACCCAATACGGCGCCGGGATGATCACCTCATCCCCCGGATTGAGGGTCGCGACCAGCGCATTGTAGAGCACCTGCTTGCCGCCGGTGCCGATGCTGATCTGCGACGGCTTGTAGTCGAGGCCGTTCTCGGCCTTGAACTTTCGGCACACCGCCTCCTTGAGCTCGGCGATGCCGTCCACATTGGTGTACTTGGAGGCCCGGCCGTCGCGGATCGCCTTGGCCGCCGCTTCCTTGATGTTGTCGGGCGTGTCGAAATCCGGCTCCCCCGCCCCGAGCCCGATGACGTTCCGCCCCGCCAGTTTGAGCGCGCGCGCCTTGTCGGTCACCGCGATGGTGGCTGACGGCTTGATGCGCTTGAGCGCGTCCGCAAGGAAGGCCATGTCGCGTCTCCGCTCGCCCCGCCGACAGGCGGCGCGGGGTCTTTGTTGCACTGCGATGTCTCCTAATGGGTGCATGCCGGTCCGGCAAGGGTCGGGGCTCGGCGGAACCAATGAAATTCACTGTCTTGCCGCATCACGTCGGCGTGGCGCCCACGCGGCGGCCAGGCGGCCGAGCCCTGGGGCATTGAGGCTCCGTTAACGCCGCGAGCGCTAGCATCGGTCCCGCCCGGGCCCGCACGAGATCGGTCCGCGGGGCTTCGCCGACGAGACCTCACCATGCCGAAACTTTCGCCCGTCGGGGTCGGGATCAGCGCGCTCGCCGGCCTCGCGATGGCGTTCGCGGTCGTCAATCGGCCGCTGACGGCGCCGCTGGCCGAGACGATCGACATCGCCGACATGACCTGGCTCGAAGTGCGGGCCGCGCTCGACCATGGCTACACCACCGTGATCGTGCCGACCGGCGGGATCGAGCAAAACGGTCCGCACATGATCCTCGGCAAGCACGATTACATCGTCGCCCATGCCGCCCACCGCATCGCGAGCGAGCTTGGCAAGACCTTGGTTGCGCCGGTGGTCTCATACGTGCCGGAAGGCAGCTACGAGCCGCCGAGCGGCCATATGCGCTTTCCCGGGACGATCGGCGTGCCCGAACCGGTCTATGCGGGCGTGATCGAAGGCATCGCCCGCAGCCTCAAGGCCGGGGGCTTCCACACGATCTGCTTCATCGCCGACCATGGGGACAGCCAAGCGCCGCAAGCCGCGGTGGCGGCCCGCCTCAATGCCGAATGGGCCAAGCAAGGCGTCACCGTGATCCACGTCGACGCCTATTATGATGACGGCGGGCAGATCGCGATGTTGCAGAGTCAGGGCGAGAGCCGCGCGGCGATTGGCCAGCACGCCAGCATCATCGACACATCGGAGCTGATGGCGGTGCACCCGCAGGGGGTCGATCTCAAGCGGCTGCGCGCCCAGCCGTTGACGCTCCAGCCGAACGGCATCATCGGCAATCCCGCCACCGCGTCGCCCGAACGCGGCAAGCAACTGCTCGACATCAGGATCGCGGCGGCGGTCCAGCAGATCCGATCGCGGATGCCGACGCACTGAGCGACTGGGCCAACCCGCCGACTGTGCGCTCGCGAGCGACGAACGGATAGATGAGCTGCCGCAGGAAGCCGCGCGGGAATTGCGCATCGTCGACCCCGTATGTCTGCGGCAGGCGGCCTTCCGGCATGTAGAACGTGCCGAACAGCGCGTCCCACAGGGAGAACGTGGGGGCGAAATTCTTGTTGCCGCCCTCGTCGGGCGGACTGTGGTGCCAACGGTGAAAGACCGGCGTTGCGACCACGTATTTCAGCGGACCGAAGCTCCAGTTGAGATTGGCGTGGACGAACATGCCGGACATGGCCTGAAACGGAACGAGATAGAGCAGCACGGCCGGCGCGACGCCCAGATAGAGCATGATGGCGTCGACCATGAACGGGCCGAGGCAGAGATTGACCGGATGAAAGCGGTAGGAGGTCGTCCAATCCACCTGCTCGGCGGAGTGATGGATGGCGTGATAGCCCCACATCCGCTCACCGTGGAAAATCCTGTGGATCCAATACAAGAGAAAATCGGAGACGATCAGATAGATCGCGACTTGCCACCAGAACGAAGCGGCGCCGATCGGACCCTTGCCGTGGTCGATGTAGCTGTTGAGCGCGTCAGCGCTCGCGAAACACATGATCAGGGCCGCGATGGCGACCAGCAGCCCCGTGCGGATATACGGTCCGATGAACTGGATGGTGAGCCAGTAGCAGCCGTCGATCAGCAAATCGGGGCTGCGCCACCAGACCTTTCCGGGATTGCAGGCCTGACTTGCGAACAGGGTCAGCGCCGTGCAGATCGCAGCAACCACCACGACATTCGGATAGACGCCCGACACGATGTCGAGCAGCTTGCTCGTCAGTACGCCGGCGAAATTCGGGAGCATGCGTTCCCCACCAAGGACGATGATCGGACCCAGCCCGTGAGCTGCCTGCCTGACGTTCCGCCCGCGCGGTTAAGCAAGGATTAATCAGGGGCGCCGAAGGCGACGGTTGCACGCGGCGATCACCCTATCCGGGTCCATCGGCTGCCTCGCCCCGGCCCGCCCCTCCTGAGATTAAATTCGTGGCCTTCCGCGCCGACGGCTCTTACAATCGCAGCGAGCGAACGGTGGACGCGTGCCCACACCCAGACCGTGCGGTCGGAATCACCCGTCAATCGTTCGCGCGCCAAACACGTGGGATGCCAGAGCGGCCGGAATAGTTTTTTCCGCCGGCTTCGGGCCGAAGCAAATCGTTCCGGCGACGAGCCTGCGGCTATTCGCTTCCACTCTTTCGGGTTGAGTGCCACGCAACGGCCACGCTTTGACGCTCAATCGCACGCGAGCACAGAAGTAGAGGCGTAACACTCACGGACGGACCAGGATGCTTACGCTCTATTCGATGCGGCGGTCGGGCAACTGCTACAAGGTGCGGCTCGCCCTCGCCCAGCTCAAGATCCCGTTCCACCAGGTCGAGATCGACATCCTCAAGGGCGAAAGCCGCACGCCCGAGTTTCTGGCGAAGAACCCGAGCGGCCATGTGCCGCTGCTCGAGGTGACGCCGGGCCGCTATCTCGCCGAATCAGGCGCAATCCTCTGGTACATCGCGGGCGGCACCCCGCTCGCGCCCGAGGACAGGGTCGATCGCGCCGACGCGCTGCAATGGATGTTCTTCGAGCAGCACAGCGTCGAGCCCAATCTGGGCGCGGCGCATTTCTGGCTCACCCTGATCAAAGGCGGGCGCGAGCTCCAGACCCACGCGCTCGAAGTCTGGATCGAGAACGGCTATCAGGCGCTCGGCGTCATGGAGAAGCACCTCGCGACCCACGATTTCTTCGCCGCCAACCGCTATACGATCGCCGATATCGCACTCTACGCTTATACCCACACCGCGAACGAGAGCGCGTTCGATCTGACCGGCTTTCCCTCGATCCGTGCCTGGCTCAAGCGCGTCGCCGACCAGCCCGGCCACGTGCAGATCAACTGGGAGCCGACCGCCATGGAGATTGCCGAGTAAGGCCCGGCGCAGCGCGACGCGCGGCGGATATGCCCGCGTTAACTTCTCGTTAAGGGATTGTCACGAAATCGCCGCCGGTCCTCAACGGCGGCGCCCAAGTCTGGTCGAATCCCCGCCCGCATGGCCCGGGATTTTTGTCTCCGATGGAAGGGTGATTCGGAGGCCCTCGCCATGACACCGGACATGATCGACCTCATGGGCTTTGCGCCACGCCCGCATGTGCGCGCCCGCAGCGACCACGCCGCCGCCATCGCGCAGGTCATCGCCTTGCTCGCGCTGGTCGTATCCACTGCGGTCGCGGCGACAGCCGTCACGATCGGGATCGCCCGGGCCGACGCGCTCGCAGCCATCCCGGACGATCCGCTCGACCGTCTCGCGGCGCCGGCCCTGCTCGCGCTCGCGGTCGTCGGCGTCGGCGGCCTGGCCGTACTGCGCTCGGCGGCGCGGGCAAACCGCGAGCGCCAGCCCCTCCCGGGTCGGCGGCAATGCCAGAGCGGGCCCAATGGGCTTCGCTCGTGAACCGGCAACCCGGCTGGCACGACCAATAGGGCAAGTCACCCTCTCGGGTCTCAGGCCGGTCGTAATCGGCTGCTATTCGACCCGGTTTCGCCACCCATTCGGAGAAAGATTCCATGCGCGCACTGCAGTCCCCGCGTCGTCCGACCGTCCGTTCTTCGCTTCTGGTCGCGGCGGCGCTGATCGTCGCCTTGCCCGCGGCGGCTCAATCGCAGCGGCCTGGCCAGGCGCCACGCGGCCCGCCGCCAGCGATGCAGCAGCGGCCTGGGCCAGGAGGGCCCGGTGGCGCCGGGGGCCCTGGTGGACCGGGCGGCCAGATGCAGATGGCCCCGATCAAACCGTACAAGCCGCTGGCGGTCACCCTGCCGACCCCCTCGAACGACCCGAGCTTCGCGGCTTTTCGCAAGCAGCTCGCCGACATCGCCCAGCGCAAGGACCGCGCCGCCCTCGCCCGGCTCGTCGTGACACAGGGCTTCTTCTGGGAAGGCGAGAACGGCAACCAGGCCGACGCCAAGAAGCCCGGCATTGCCAATCTCGAACAGGCGCTCGGCGGTTTTTCCGGCCGCGACGCCGAGGGCTGGGACGCACTCTCAGCGGCCGCGGAGGACTCGACGCTCGAGCCATTGGCGGAGCGCAAAGGCGTGATGTGCGGTCCGGCCGGCCCCGTGTTCGACGACAAGGGCCTGGAGGCGCTCGCCAAGGCGACCGGCACCGATGCAGGCGACTGGGCGGTCCCGACCACGCCCAATGTGGAGGTGCGCAGCGCCGGGCAGCCGAACGCCCCGGTGATCGACAAGCTCGGCATGAACCTGGTCCGCGTCCTGCCCGACCAACCGCCGCCCGGTAATGCGGGGCCGAACATGCAGCCGCCGATGTTCGCCCGTGTGGCGCTTCCCTCGGGTCGCACCGGCTTCGTGTCACTCACGTCGCTCTTGCCGATCGGCATGAGCCAGATTTGCTACATCAAGGACGCGAGCGGCTGGAAGATCACGGGGTACGAGTCGGCGGACTGAGCTGGCGACCAGCTCGTCCTGCTGCGAGTCGGGGCACCGACCGCCATCCTGCGGCCACGAAGGCCGGCTAAACGCGCGGTCCGTTCATCCATATGCGACGGCTCGCATCCGCGCTCTCGGCGCGGGGCGCAGCCGTTCGCGTCGTTCTCGTGCTAGAAAGCTGTGATGTTCCGCCGTTTCGAGACCACGCTCGATCCGACCCGCGAGCCCGAGCGGCCGGTGCCGCCGCCGGGGCTGCTGGCGTTCTATTGGCATTTCGCCCGCCAGGTGAAGAAGCTCCTCATCGCGCTGTTCGTCATCGAGCTCGTCGTGGCGCTGCTCGACACCGCGGTGCCGTGGTTCATGGGCCGCATCGTCTCGTTCGTGAGCCACGTCCCGCCGGAGCGATTCCTCACCCAAACCTGGCCCTGGCTCGTCGGCATGGCCGCGACCGTGCTGATCGCGCGGCCGGGCATCGTCCTGGCGCGCTATCTCGTCACCAACCAGGCGATCGCCGGGCCCTTCACCAACCTGATCCGCTGGCAGAGCCACTGGCACGTCGTGCGCCAGAGCTGGGCGTTCTTCCAGAACGATTTCGCCGGCCGCATTTCCAATCGCGTCATGCAGACCGGGCCGGCGCTGCGCGAAAGCCTCGTCGCCTCGGTAACCGCGGTCTGGTACATCGTGGTCTACGGCACCACCGCCATCGTGATGACCGCGGCGGCCGACTGGTGGCTCACCACGCCGATCCTCGCCTGGTTCGCCGGTTACGTGGCGCTGCTGATCTATTTCGTGCCGCGGCTGCGGGACCGCTCCAAGCTCACGTCGGAAGCGCGCTCGTTGATGATGGGCCGCATCGTCGACAGCTACACCAACATTCTCACCGTGAAGCTCTTCGCGCGCCCGCGCGACGAGGACGACTATGTGCGCGACTCGGTCGAATTCCACACCGGCCGCTTCCTCGCCCAGCAGCGCCTGATCACCTCGTTCGGCACCATACTGGCGGTGCTCAACGCGCTCCTTGTCTTCGGAGCCGGCGCACTGGCGCTGCTGCTCTGGCGTTACGGCAAGGTGGAGGTCGGCGCGATCGCGATGGTGCTGCCGCTCGCGTTCCAGCTCACCAACATGTCGCGCTGGATCGCGTTCCAGGTCACCGACATCTTCGAGCAGATCGGCGTGGTGCAGGAAGGCATGATCACGATCGCCCGCCCGCTGCAGCTCGTCGACCGCCCGGACGCACGTCCGCTCGCGATAGCCCGCGGCGGCATCGCATTCGAGGACGTGCACTTCGGCTACGGCCGCGAGAGCGGTGTGCTCGACGGCTTCGCGCTGTCGATCCGGCCGGGCGAGAAGATCGGGCTGGTCGGTCGCTCCGGCGCCGGCAAGTCGACGGTCGTGAACCTGCTGCTGCGCTTCTTCGACCTGGAAGGCGGGCGCATCCTGATCGACGGCCAGGACATCGCCGGCATGACGCAGGAATCGCTGCGCTCCCAGATCTCCATGGTCACGCAGGACACATCGCTGCTGCATCGCTCGATCCGCGACAACATCCGCTACGGACGGCCGCACGCCACCGAGACGGAGGTCGTCACTGCGGCCAAGCTCGCCCATGCGCACGAGTTCATCGGCGATCTCTTCGACTGGCGCGGCCGGACCGGCTACGACGCCCACGTCGGCGAGCGGGGCGTCAAGCTGTCGGGCGGCCAGCGCCAGCGCATTGCTATCGCGCGCGTGATCCTGAAGAACGCGCCGATCCTGGTGCTCGACGAGGCGACGTCGGCACTGGACAGCGAGGTCGAGTCCGCCATCCAGGCGAGCCTCGACACCCTGATGGCCGGCAAGACCGTGATCGCGATCGCCCACCGCCTGTCGACCATCGCGCGCATGGACCGGCTGATCGTCCTCGATCACGGCCATATCGTCGAGCAAGGCTCGCACGAGGAGCTGTTGCGCCACAACGGCCATTACGCGGCGCTGTGGCGCCGTCAGTCCGGCGGCTTCATCGACGCCGAGCCGGAGGCGCGCGCCACCGCGGCGGAGTGAGTCTTTTCGTCATGGCCGGGCACAGCCGTTCGAACAACGGCGTCGCTTCGCTCGCCTATGCCCGGCCATCCACGCCTTTCATGTCCGACAAGGAAGACGTGGATGCGCGGGTCAAGCCCGCGCATGACGCATCACGTTACCCCATCAGCCCGCCGATCGGCTTCACCAGCGCGCTGTCAGGGAACACCGCAGTGCCGAGCGCCCGCTCGTCGGCGCGCAGGTGGTCGCGCAGCACGCCCTTGAGCACGGCCCGCAGGTCGGTGGTCGGCTTGAGATCGCGCTGCTGATAGAGATCGCCGTCCCTGAGGCCGGGCCAGTCCGCGATGACGCGCCCGCCCTTGAGCGCGCCGCCGGCGAGCAGCGCGACCGTCGCAGTGCCATGATCCGTGCCGGCGGTGCCGTTGATGCGCGCGGTGCGGCCGAACTCGGTCATCACCGCGACCACCGTATCCTTCCAGGCCGCGCCCATGCCGGTCTCCACCGCGCCCAGCGCACCGTCGAGCGCGCCGAGCAGGATCGCGAGCCGGCCGTCGGCGGCGCCTTCGTCCTGATGGGTATCCCAGCCGTCGAACGACAGCGCGCCGATGCGCGGACCGTCCGCCCGGCCTAAGAAGCTCGCCGCAGCGCCGGCGCTGTCGGCGAAGTACTTGCGCTGCGCGGCGCCCGGCAGCGGCGGAGCGCCCTGGGCCGGCGCTTGCGACTTCTCGGGCCGATCCATCCCGCCCGCGCGCGCAATGGCCGCAAGATCCATGCGCTCCTCCAGCACCCGCGCCAGCGCCGGATCGGTGTGGCGATAGAGATCGAGCAGCCGCATCACCGTCTCGTCGGTCGGCGGCGGCAGGTGCGGCGGCGTCCATGACATGACCGGCGCGGCGCCGCGTACGACGAGCGGCGTCACCGGCCCGACCGCAAACGCCTCGCGTCCTTTGACGCTGATCTGCCCCGCCGAATCGAGTCCGGCCAGCGCGCGATTGAGCCAGCCCGAGTCGGCTGAGCCCGGCCGCGTCAGCCCGCTCTCGAGCATGTCCTGGCCATCGAAATGCGAGCGCTCGCGATAGGGCGAGGCGACCGCGTGCACGATGGTCGCCTGCCCGGCCCGGTACATGCGGTGCAGGTTGGGCATCGCGGGATTGAGCGCGAAGAAGGAGTCGAGCGGCAGCGCCGGGGTCGGACTGTCGAGCCCGAGCGCCTTGTCGCCGCGCAGCTGCTTCCAGGCCGGATCGCCGACCGGCGCAACCGCCGCAAGGCCGTCGAGCGCGCCGCGCAGGATGATGACCAGCAGGCGCGGATCCCGGCCCTCGGCGCGCGCGAGCTTGGGCAGGCAGGTCCAGGCGAACAGCACGCCCGAGGACAAGAGGAGCTCGCGGCGGCTTGGCGCATGAAGATTGACGGCCATGCTCACCTCCGCTGGAATTCCGAGGACATCAGCAGCAGCGCGACAGCCTGTGGCCGGCTCTCGGCGCGGGCGACCGCTTCCCGCGTCTCCGGCGCGGCGAGCGGGCCAAGCGCCGCCTCGACCAGCTCCTTGGGATCGACCGGCCGGTTGAGCCGCCGTCCGAACTGATCGGCGATGTCCAGCCGCTGCGCGAGGCCGTCGAGCCAGGCGGCGTTGACGTCGTCGAATCCCTTGGGTGCCGGCGGCCGCCACAGCGGCTGCCCCAGCATGTTGAGCGCCCCGATGATCGGCCGCACGTCCGGCACCGCAACGCCGGTCGCCCGCGTCGCGCTGATCAGCCATTCGCCCGGAGACTTGAGCTTGGAACGCGGCGTGCTCCACGCCTCCGGCGCCTCGATCAACGTGCGGGCGAGCGCCTTGAGGTTGCCGCCGGAGCGCACGAACGAGGTCTTGAGCGCCTCGACCAGCTTGGGCGGCGGCTCGTCGGCGACGAAATGGCGTGCGAATTTTGTCGCGATATGGGCCGCCGTCGCCGGGCTGCGGGCGAGATCGTACAGCACCGAAGTGCCCTGATCGAAGCCCGTCCCGGCGTAGCTGCGACCGGCGACCGTCTGGACGCCCGGCTGGTGCATGCGCGGATTGAAGGTGAATTCGCCCCCGCGATCCGGGTCGCGCGGCGGAAACATCGTCCAGCCGGTGATCACCTTGGCGAAATTGGTGACGTCCGCCTGCGAGTAGCCGCTCCGCGCACCGAGCGTATGCAGCTCCATGATCTCGCGCGCGAGGTTCTCGTTGAGCCCCTTTTGCTGGTTGCGGCCGGCGACCGACTCCGGGCCGATCGAGCGTGCATTGTCGAGGTAGACGAGCATCGCGGGATGGCTCTCGACCGCGAGCAGCATGTCCGCGAAACGGCCGAGCACGTGCGGGCGGATTGCCTCCCGCTCGAACGCTCCGGCATAGGGCCGCACCTTGTCGGCGGAGACGCAGAAATGGTTCGACCAGAACCAGACCAGCCGCTCGAGCAATCCGGTCTCGGCCTCGAGCGCGCGGTCGAACCGCGCCTTGGCCTCCGCAAGATAGATCTGCTGCGGCAGGGCCGGACCGGGATGACGCGGCTTCTCGCCGTTCGTACCCGCATTGGCGTTGCCTGCCGGCGGCTGCCCGGCGCGCTGGGCAAAACGCACCGCCTTGCGTTCCTGGCGGAAGTCGAACACCGCCCGCGCGGCTTCGCCGGTATCGAGGAGGTCGGTATCGTCGATCAGCGCGCCACCGGACCGGTCGAGCTCGGCCAACAGCGCCCCGCGCGGATCGGCGGCGAGCCGCGTGATCGTGTCGCCACGGGGCCCGAAGCCGAAGCGATGCAGCGCCAACGCCGCGTCGTATTGGTTGTCCGTTGCCATCCAAGCCCCGATATCGCTCGCTGGAACTTCGCCTCACAATAAGGCGGAAAAGCTGAACCGTGGCTGACTGGCAGATTAAATTCCGGTTAGAAATCGTGCGGCGCGAGGCCGGAACGACCCCCTTGCATGGCTTGCCCGCGCCCGGCCACAATCGGGTCCGGACATCCTTGGGAGGCTCTCATGCACGAACTGTCGATCCCGCCGAAGCTGACCGCCCGCGTCGTGGCGCGCGCAGGACGGCCGCATCCCTTCGATGTCATGGAACCGGCGAAGACCGCGTTCGTCGTCGTCGACATGCAGAACCACTTCATGAAACCGGGGTTCCTTGGCGAGATCGCGATGGCGCGGGAGATCGTGCCCAACGTCAACCGGCTTGCCGCGGCGGTGCGCGAGCTCGGCGGGCATGTGGTGTGGATCAAGAACGCGACCAACGACACGCGCGAGAGCTGGAGCGTGTTTCACGACTGGCTGATGACGCCGGAGCGGCGCGACCGGCGCTATGCCAGCATGGAGACCGGCCACGAAGGGCACGCGCTGTGGTCCGAGCTCGACGTGCGGCCGGAGGATGCGCAGATCGTCAAGAAGCGCTTCTCGGCCTTCATCCAGGGCTCGTCCGACCTCGAGGCGCACCTGCGCGGCCGCGGCATCGACACGGTCCTGATCGGCGGGACTGCGACCCATGTGTGCTGCGAGAGCACGGCGCGCGACGCCATGATGCTCAACTTCAAGACCGTCATGGTGCACGACGTGCTCGCCACCTATGACGACGAGACGCACAATGCCACACTGCGCGCGTTCTATTCCCATTTCGGCGACGTGCAGACCGCCGACGAGGCGATCGCCGCCCTCAAGCGAGGGGTGGACCAGGCGGCAGCGTAACCTGTTTCTGGTCATTCCGGGGCGCCGGCGCAGCCGGCGAACCCGGAATCCAGTAACGAGCTTCTGGATTGAACATCCTGGATTCCGGACAGCCGAGCTTCGCTCGGCTTCCGGAATGACGGCGGGGAGCACACATGGTCCTTGAGATCGCGCAGATCGACGTCAAGCCCGGCATGGAGAACGATTTCGAGGCCGGCGTGCAGAAGGCGGCGCCGCTCTTCCGGCGCGCCAAGGGCTGCAAGGGCATGGGGCTGCAGCGCTCGGTCGAGCGCCCCGGCCGCTACCGCCTGTTCGTGCACTGGGACACGCTCGAAAACCATACCGTGGACTTCCGCGGCTCGGCCGATTTCGCCGAGTGGCGCAAGCTCGTCGGCCATTGCTTCGCCCAACCGCCCGAGGTGGAGCATGTGCGCGAGGTGATGAAAGGGTTCTGAATTCCGGCGCGGGCGAACGCCGTTCCCACATGACGCTGCTTTACTCGCCCACCAGCTCGCGCCGGCGCTGCTCCGACTCCTCGGCATAGCGGCGCAGCGTGTGCGCCTCGCTCAGCAGTCCGACTACCTGCCGCGAGACTGCCGAATCCACGACCGCGAGCGATTCCGCCTCCGCCCGATCGAATGTAGTCGCCGCCTCGCGCACGTTCATCGACGGCAGCAGCACCGTCTCCCGGTGGTGCAGGATCCCATCGACCGGCTTCTCCAGCCCGGTCTCGATGCCATGCGCCTCCGGCACGCTGACCATTCCGGAATAGTGGCCGTCGGGATCGACCGCGATCACCTGCGCGGTCGATCCGAGCGGAAACTGTGTGCGGAACGCCTCGAGCGTTGTGTCGCGCTGAACGGTGTGGAAATCGGGACGCATCATGCGGCCGACCGTGAGATCGCGGATCCAGCCGACGTCGGCCGCGCTGCGGATCGTCTCGCCGCGGAGATGGAAGCGCCAGGTCGCGAATGAATAGCCGAAGACCTCACGCGTGATCTGGGTCGCGATGATCACGGCGATCAGCACCGCGGTCGCGAGCCAGAAATCGCCGGTGGTCTCGAGCGCGATGAAGGTCATGGTCAGCGGGCCGCCGATGATCGAGGCCGACAGCGCGCCCATGCCGATGATGGCGTAGACGTTGGCGTCGAGCATCAGGCCCGGCCAGAGCTCGTTGGCGCCCGCGCCGAACAGCCGGCCGCCGAACGCACCGAGCAGAAGCGACGCGAAGAACAGGCCGCCGCGGAATCCGCTGCCGAGCGAAACCACCGAGGCCAGAGACTTGAGCGCAAAGACCAGCGCGATGATTCGCAGCGGCCGATCCATCATGCCGGAGAGATGCAGCGCGCCATGGCCGGAGGACATCACCTGCGGCGTGACGATGGCCATCGCGCCGACGGCGAGCCCGCCGAGCGCCGGGCGCAGCGGCGGCCAGAGCCGCGTGCGCTCGAGCAGCTGCTCGCACAGCGCGACGCCGCGCATCATGGTGATGCCGACCAGGGCGGCGGCGAGCCCGAGCACGCTTGCGATCACGAGATCGCGGCCGGTCACCGCGCCCATCGCGTCCGCATAGATGCCGAGCGGCAGCGGCGCGAACAGGCGGGCCACCAGGAATCCGTTGAGGGCCGCGATGCCGATCGGAACCAGGGTGGCGGCCGTATAGCCGCCCATGACCAGCTCGAAGGCGTAAAAGGCGCCGCCGAACGGCGCTCCGAAAGCGCCGGCGATCGCGCCGGCCGCCCCGCAGCCGACCAGCACCCGCAGGTCGGAACGGCGCAGGTGGAAGCGCCGGCCGAGCCAGGAACCTATGCCGGCCGACGCCTGCGTATAGCCGGCCTCGAGGCCGACCGAGGCACCGACGCCGCTCGACCAGATGGTCTGCAGCGCCACGATCATGCTGCCGCGGAACGACATCCGCCCGCCGCGCAGCGCGTTGGCCTCGATCGGGTCGATGAATCGCTCCCTGCCCAGCCGGCTGATCGATAGCCCGGCGAGTCCGAGCACAAGGCCGCCGAGGCTTGGCACCAGCAAGGCGGGAATCGGATTGATTGCGGCGCTGGCGGAGAGGCGCGCGCCGGGCGGCACCAGAAAAAACAGCTGATGCAGCGAGTCGACGATCCCGCCCATCACAGCGATCACCAGACCCGCGATCCCTCCGACCGCCGCGCCGAGCGTCGCAGTGCCGGCCTCGCGCGCGCGGACCCAGGCGCGCAATCGGCGCGGCACTTCGAGAGCGGTCGTGGTCGCGTTGGCCATCATCGGAACGGCGTTCTTGCAGCGGTTTGTCCCCGCGCGCAACAGAAAGGTTGGGATTGCCGATTGGGTCGGCGGCCCTTTCGCGGCCACGATCGACGGCCCATATTCGCGGCATGGCGAAGCCTCCCTCAAAGCCGCGACCGCCGCGCGATCCCGCGCGCCCGACCCGCGCCAAGGCGGCGCGGCCGGCGACGCAGCCGCTTGGGCCGGCGCTCGCCGACCTGCTCAACCCGGCGATCAACCGCGGCGAAGCGGGGGTCGGGTCGCAGACGGGACTGCAGCCGCCGCCGGATAATTCGCGCGACCGGCGCGCCGATTTCTCGGCCGCCCACCGGGCGCGCAAATCGACGGCAAGCGGCTTTGGAGAGGTCCCGCAGTCCCCCTATCGCGACAATGCCGAGCTGCGCGAGGCCTCCCCCGAGCTGGCGCGGATCTTGGGAATCGAGAATGATGACAACGACGCCGGCACCCCGCCGGCGCTCTCCTCCGAAACGGGCGGCCCCCCGCCGGAAGCCTCTGCGGAGCAGGCGAACGATTACGTCGTCCGCGGCGACAGGGATGCAACCGTCCGTCGGCCGCGCGTTGCGCGCCCCGACCTCAGCAGCTTCGGCGTTGCGGCCACCGCTCAATCTCTCGAAAAGCTGCTCCGCGAGGGCCGGCGCGAGTTCCTCGACGAAAGCGGCACGCCGCGCGTCTGGACGCCGCATCGGCCGCCGCGGCCGGAGAAGAGCGAAGGCGGCGTGCGCTTCGTCATCAAGTCCGATTTCGAGCCCAAGGGCGACCAGCCGCAGGCGATCGCCGAACTGGTCGAAGGGGTGAACCGTCACGACCGCAGCCAGGTGCTGCTTGGGGTGACCGGATCGGGCAAGACCTTCACGATGGCCAAGGTGATCGACGCGACGCAGCGTCCGGCGATCATCCTCGCGCCCAACAAGACCTTGGCGGCCCAGCTCTATGGCGAGTTCAGGAGCTTCTTTCCCGACAACGCAGTCGAGTACTTCGTCTCCTATTACGACTACTACCAGCCCGAAGCCTACGTGCCGCGCACCGACACCTATATCGAGAAGGAATCCTCGATCAACGACCAGATCGACCGGATGCGGCACTCGGCGACGCGTGCGCTGCTCGAACGCGACGACGTGATCATCGTCGCGTCGGTGTCGTGCATCTACGGCATCGGCTCGGTCGAGACCTATACGGCGATGACGTTCACCCTCAAGCGCGGCGAGCGCATCGAGCAGCGCCGGCTGATCGCCGATCTCACCGCGTTGCAGTACAAGCGCACGCACGCCGACTTTGCGCGCGGCACGTTCCGGGTCCGCGGCGACGTGATCGACATCTTCCCGGCCCACTACGAGGACCGCGCCTGGCGCATTCAGCTGTTCGGCGACGAGATCGAGAAGATCGAGGAGCTCGATCCACTGACCGGTGCGAAGACCGACGAGCTCTCCTTCGTCAAGGTCTACGCCAATTCGCACTATGTCACGCCGCGTCCGACGCTGCTTCAGGCGATCGCCGGCATCAAGGCCGAGCTGCGGCAGCGGCTCGACGAGCTCAATCGCGCCGGCCGTCTGCTGGAAGCCCAGCGGCTGGAGCAACGCACCATCTTCGACCTCGAAATGATGGAGGCGACCGGGAGCTGCGCCGGCATCGAGAATTACTCGCGCTATCTCACCGGCCGCCGCCCGGGCGAGCCGCCGCCCACCCTGTTCGAATACGTTCCGGACCACGCGCTGGTCTTCATCGACGAGAGCCACGTCACGATTCCGCAGCTCGGCGGCATGTATCGCGGCGACTTCCGCCGCAAGGCGACGCTCGCCGAATACGGCTTCCGCCTCCCCTCCTGCATGGACAATCGGCCGCTGCGTTTCGAGGAGTGGGACATGATGCGCCCGCAGTCGGTCGGGGTGTCCGCGACCCCCGGCGCCTGGGAGCTCGAGCAGTCGGGCGGCGTATTCGTCGAGCAGGTGATCCGCCCGACCGGGCTGATCGACCCGCCGGTGGAGGTGCGCCCCGCACGCACCCAGGTCGACGACGTGATCGGCGAAGTGCGCGCGGTGGCGGCCAAAGGCTATCGCGCGCTCGTCACGGTGTTGACCAAGCGCATGGCCGAGGACCTGACCGAATATCTGCACGAGCAGGGGCTGCGGGTGCGCTACATGCATTCCGACATCGACACGCTGGAGCGGATCGAGATCATCCGCGACCTGCGGCTCGGCGCCTTCGACGTGCTGGTGGGTATCAATCTCCTGCGCGAGGGCCTCGACATCCCGGAATGCGCGCTGGTCGCGATCCTCGACGCCGACAAGGAAGGGTTTCTGCGCAGCGAGACGTCGCTGATCCAGACCATCGGCCGCGCCGCCCGCAACGTCGACGGCAAGGTGGTCCTCTACGCCGACACGGTCACCGGCTCGATGGAGCGCGCCATGGCGGAGACCAATCGCCGGCGCGAGAAGCAGAGCGAGTACAACGCCGCGAACGGCATCACGCCGGAGAGCATCCGCCGCGGCATCGCCGACATCCTCGACAGCGTCTACGAGCGCGACCACGTGCTGATCGCGACCGGCGGCGGGGCCGGCGAGTTCGAGGAGACAGCGACCATCGGGCACAATTTCGAGGCGGTGATCGCCGACCTCGAAGCGCGCATGCGCGCGGCCGCCGCCGACCTGAACTTCGAGGAAGCCGCCCGCCTGCGCGACGAGGTCAAGCGCCTGCGCGCCACCGAGCTCGCCGTGATCGACGATCCGACCGCGAAGCGCATCGCTGCACCCTCCCCTGGCGCGGGAGGATCGGCGCGCGAAGCGCGTCGGCGTGGCGCGAGCGCCGGCCCGCGCAAGCCCACGCTCGACGAGATGGGGCCCGGGGCCGAGTCCGCGCCCTATCGCGGCCCGCGCTCGACGATGGGCCGGCCCGGCATGCGCGGCGGCTTCAAGCCGCCGAAGCGGCGCTGACCGCCTTTCCGCGCTTCCGCTTGCCGAATCCCGCAAGCTGTGTGTTCTGTTCCACGTCATTGGCGCGACGAGCCCGCCACGGGCACGTGCGGCCGCCGAGGGGCGCGAGGTGCGAATCGGCGGCTCGCGCCGATGCCGCTTCGCACGAATGCACGGAGTCTCTTGTGATGTTGGTACCCAGGACCGTGTCGCGTCTCTGTTTCCTGAGTCTCGCCGCGGCGCTTGCCGGCTGCGCGGTCGGCAATACGGCGACGAGTGTTGCGCCCGCCGCCGCTCCGGCCGC
>DASTZX010000253.1:0-3946 GCA_035764045.1 Xanthobacteraceae bacterium
TCTACGCGGCGGGCGGCTACTATTATCCCGGCAAGGGCATCGAGCAGCTGCGCGCCGAGATGCGCAGCTATCTCGACCGCGGCTATACGGTCGTGAAGATGAAGATCGGCAACGGGATTGCCGAGGATCTGCCGCGCATCGAGGGCGTGCTCAAGGAGATCGACGGCCGGGCGCAGCTCGCAGTCGACGCCAATGGCCGGCTCACGCTCGAGCAGGCGATCGACTACGCCAAGATGCTGCGCGAGTTTCCGCTGTTCTGGTACGAGGAGGCGGGCGATCCGCTCGACTTCGCGTTGCAGGCGGCGCTCGCCGAGTTCTATCCCGGCGCGATGGCGACGGGCGAGAATCTGTTCAGCCACCAGGATGCGCGCAACCTGTTGCGCTACGGCGGGATGCGGCCCGACCGCGACTGGCTGCAGTTCGATTGCGCGCTGTCCTACGGCCTGTGCGAGTACCAGCGTACGCTCGCTGCGATCGACGCCGCCGGCTGGTCGCGCCGCCGCTGCATCCCGCATGGCGGGCACCAGATGTCGCTCAACATCGCGGCCGGCCTCGGGCTCGGCGGCAACGAGAACTACCCCGACCTGTTTCAGCCGTTCGGCGGCTTCCCCGACAGCGTGCGGGTCGAGGCCGGGCATATCATGATGCCCGAGCTGCCCGGCATTGGCTTCGAGGGCAAGGCCGAGCTGATGAAGGTCATGCGCGAGCTGGCGGAGTAAGGCACTGCGCCGCCGTCCCCTCCCGCGTTTACGGGGGAGGGAGAAGAAAGGCACGCTCGCTTCACACCTATGCTATCCTCCTCCCTGCAATCGACGGCATTCATGCGATCTGGGAGGAGACCATGAAGACGCATCGCAGATTGCTTGCCACATTGCTTGCCACATGGGCGCTCGCCGTCGTGGCGTTCGCGCCAGTCTTCGCGTTCTTGAGCGCGCGCAGTTTTGCCGAAGACGCTTTTCCGACACGGCCGCTCCGCCTTGTGATCCCGTTCGCGGCCGGAGGTCCGACCGACATCGTCGGGCGCATCATGGGAAACAAGATGGCGACCCTGCTCGGCCAGCAGGTCGTGGTCGAGAACCGCACCGGGGCGGGCGGCAACATCGGCGCCGACGTGGTCTCGAAGTCGCCCGCCGATGGCTACACGATGCTGATGGCGACGGTCTCGACTCACGCCATCAATCCGGGCCTCTACCGCCAGATGCCCTACGATCCGATCCGCGACTTTGCGCCGATCGGCCGGATCGGCGTCACGCCCACCCTGCTCGCCGTCAACCCGTCGCTGCCCGCCACCGACGCCAAAAGCCTGATCGCGCTGATCCGGGCCAATCCGGGCAAATACAGCTTCGGCTCCTCGGGCGTCGGCTCGATCCTGCATCTGTGCGGCGAGGAATTCAAAGCCAAGGCCGGCGGCCTCGTGATGGTGCATGTGCCCTATCGGGGCTCGGCGCCGATGGATACCGATCTGGTCGGCGGCCAGATCCCGATGGCGTTCGACGCCACCCCGACCGCGATGCCGCTCGCCAAGGCCGGCGCGATCCGCGCCATCGCGGCCGGCATGGCGAAACGGATCAAGGATATGCCGGAGCTGCCGACGCTGCAGGAGCAGGGCCTGGCCGGGTTCGAGTGCTATACCTGGAATGCGATCCTCGCGCCCGCCGGCACGCCGGCGCCGATCGTCGACAAGCTCAACAAGGCGATCAACGCCGCGTTGGCCGATCCGGCGGTGTTCACCGCGCTGGAGAAAGCCGGCATCGATCCGACGCCGGGCAGCACGCCCGCCTCGACCGTGGCGTTCGTCAAGGACGAGCTCGCCAAATGGGCGCCGATCATCGCGGCCTCGGGCGCACATATTGAGTATTGAGAGGTTCACCCTCCCCTGGAGGGGGAGGGTCGACCGCCGCACCGAAGCGAAGGCGGTCGGGGTGGGGTGGCAGAGTCAGCATCACCCCACCCCGGCTCGCTTCGCTCGCCGACCCTCCCCCTCCAGGGGAGGGTGAAGTCACACCGCGCGCGGCTTGCCGATCTCACCCGGCGCGCATTCCAGATTCGCGCGGTCCCATTTGCCGCGATCGGCCGCCGCCGCATAGGTGCTGTCGAGGAACGCCATCAAGGCGGCGTCGGGATCGGACGCGGGGCGCACCGCGTCGTAGGGCAGAACAAACTCGCCCAGCTCCTTGCTGAACGACGCCTGCGCGGGCCGCACCGGCGCCGCATCGAATCCCTCCGGCGCCGGATACGCATAGGAATAGAACGCGGCGTAATCGATCGGGCCGCCGCCCGGCCAGAAGCCGGCGCTCGACACCTCGTGCGAATAGGCCTCGCGCACCACCGCATCGGGGAGATGCGGGATGCCGCCCGGATGCGGCGGCGCCCGGCGGCCCGAGAAGCGCGTCACCGCGAGGTCGAAGCTGCCCCAGAAGAAATGCACCGGGCTCGCCTTGCCGAGGAACGAGGTGCGAAAGCGCGACATCACCGCATGCGTCCGCACCAGGACGCGCCAGAACCGGTTGGCGTAATCGGGATCGTAGGCGGCGTGCGTCCGATCCTCGCGAAACGGAATGGCGTCGGGAATCTCGTTCGGCATCTCGTCTATGGTGAGCCTGATCCCGAGCTCGTCGAGCGCGATCATCACGTCGGCAAAAAACTCGGCGACCGGCACCGGCCGCAGCATGACCTGGCGGAAGTGGCCCTCGGCGGTGCGGATCCAGAGCGCATGGTCGACGAAGTCGAACTCGATCTGGAAATCGTGCGCGCCGCTGTGGATCAGCGGGGTCGCGAGCCCGCGCGCCGTCACCCGCAGCGTCACATGCCAGGAGTGATTGAGCCACGGGGTGGCGGCGAGGCGGATCTTGCCGACGATCTGCGTCCATAGCTGCAGGGTCGCGGCAGTGTCCTTCCAGGCGGCGTAGGGCAGCTCGGGCCAGCGCGGGTCGGTTGATGCGGGCATGGCGGGTCTCCTTCTTCACCCTCCCCTGTAGGAGGAGGGTCGGCGACGCGAACGAAGTGAGCGGCGCCGGGGTGGGGTGACGGCGCGTCCCAGCACCCCACCCCAACGCACATTTCGCTGCGCTCAATGTGCGTCGACCCTCCCCCTCCAGGGGAGGGTGACGCGCGCTACCCCCTCGCCAGATCCCCCAGCATGCTGGCGGCGACCGAAAGCTTCGACAAGGTGAGCCCGGAGGCGGCGATCTCGTGCACCGCCATGCGCACGCGCTCGACATCCTCGCGGCGGCGCGCCACCCACTGCTCCACCGCGCTCGTGCCCGCGGCGCCGCCGGCCATCATCTCGGCCGCGATCCGCCGCTCCGCATCGCCGATCGAGTCGAGCGCGCGGTCGAGCGCGAGGCGATCGAAATAATCGGCGATCGGAATGGCGCGTGCGGCCGCCGCAACGCGATCGATGCGGAAAAACGCGCCGGCCGCGAAGTAGGTCGCCGCCACGTCGGCGACCGGCCGCGCCGACCGGTCCGCGACCAGCACGATGTCGGCCGCCGGAATGAGCCAGGGCAGATCGGCGATCCGGCGCGCGAGCGGCTCCGGCACGCCGGCGCCGGTGAGCTCGGCGAGGCGCGCCGTGCGCGCCGCCCGCGCGTCCTCGGGCAGCACGCGGTCGAGCGCCGCCGCGACCGCGGCGATACCGGAGTGGTAATGCTCGATCACCGACGCGAGCCCGGCAGCGAGATCGACGTTGCGCAGGAACCAGACGATGCGGTCGAGCAGCAGATCCTGCACGGCCGCGACCAGATCGAGCTGCAGCTTGCCGGGGATCCTGTTGTCGAGCGCCTCGATGGCGCCGTTGAGCGCAATCAGGTCGTAGCTGTTGCGCACCGCCGCGAAGGCGGCAGCGATGCGGGCAGGCGCCGCCCCGGTCTCGTCGGCGATGCGCGCCACGAGGGTCGGGCCGCCGCGGCTGATCATCGAGTTGGCGAGCTGGGTCGCGATGATC
>DASTZX010000254.1:0-2237 GCA_035764045.1 Xanthobacteraceae bacterium
CTCGCCCTGGCTCATCTCCGGCAGGCGGCGGGACTCGTCGTCCTCCGGCTCGTCGTCGCGCCCTTCCTGGTAGGCGGCGAGGAAGCCGTCGAACTTGATCACGGTGCCGTTGGCGCGCAGCTCGAGGGTGCGGCCGCCGGCTTTGGCGGTGATGTCGACGGTGGTGCGCTCGAGCTCGGCCGATTCCATCTGGCAGGCGAGGGCGCGGATCCAGATCAGCTCGTAGAGCTTGGCCTGATCGGCGTCGAGCGCGCGCGCGACGTCCTTCGGCCGGCGCGTCACGTCGGTCGGGCGGATCGCTTCGTGCGCCTCCTGGGCGTTCTTTGCCTTCGCCTGGTAGCGGCGCGGCGCATCGGGCACGTAGCGGGCGCCGAAATCGTCGCCGATCACGCCGCGGATGGCGCCGATCGCCTCCTCGGCGATGTCGACGCCGTCGGTGCGCATATAGGTAATGAGTCCGACCGTATCGCCGTCGATGTCGACGCCCTCGTACAGGCGCTGGGCGACCCGCATGGTGTGCGCGGGCGCGAAGCCGAGCTTGCGGCTCGCTTCCTGCTGCAGCGTCGAGGTGGTGAAGGGCGGGTAGGGGTTGCGTTTCGCGGGCTTGGAGTCGACCAGCGCGACCGTGAAGGCGGCGCGCTCGAGCGCCTGCTTGAAGTCCTCGGCCTCTCGTCCCGAGCCGATGTCGAGGCGCTGGATCTTTTCGCCGTCGGCGCCGACCAGCCGCGCATCGAAGAGGTCGCCGCGCGGGGTGGCCAGCGTTGCGACCAGCGACCAGAATTCGCGCGGGACGAACTTCTCGATCTCGAGCTCGCGGTCGCAGACGAGCCGCAGGGCGACCGATTGGACGCGTCCGGCCGAGCGCGCGCCCGGCAGCTTGCGCCACAGCACCGGCGAGAGGGTGAAACCGACCAGATAATCGAGCGCCCGGCGCGCCAGATAGGCATCGACCAGGGACTGGTCGATCCGGCGCGGGTTCTTCATCGCTTCCGTGACCGACGCCTTGGTGATGGCGTTGAACACCACGCGCTCGACGTCGATGTCCTTGAGGAGCTTGCGCTCCTTGAGCACCTGCAGCACGTGCCAGGAGATCGCCTCGCCCTCGCGGTCCGGGTCGGTGGCGAGGATCAGCTTGTCGGCGCCCTTGACCGCCTTGGCGATGTCGCCGAGGCGCTTTTGCGCCTTCCCGTCGACCTCCCAGATCATCTTGAAATCGTGGTTCGGGTCGACCGATCCATCCTTCGGGGGAAGATCTCGGACATGGCCGAACGAGGCCAGGACCTCGTAGCCCCGGCCGAGATACTTATTGATGGTCTTGGCCTTAGCCGGCGACTCGACGACGACTACGTTCATGATTTTCCATATCTTTTTGTGGATTCGCCGAGCCGCCTCAGGCGGGAATCGGAGTGCCACGCTCGCGGAAAAATGGGTAAGTCACCAGCGCCTGTCAAATCGGCGGCGGTATTTAGATAGAGAAACGGCTTCCAACGAACCTCGGCGCGCCGGCCGGTCGCAAAGCTATTGTCCCCTAGGATCAGTGTCTTAAGGTCACTCACCGACTTTTTTTGCCCGGCCGGCTCAGCTCAGGGCGTTCTGGCAGGCGCCGGCCCACCTCCCGTGCCCCAGGTAGTATGTGGGGGTGGTCGGCTTAAATTTCGATTGATGCGGCGGCCGCGGCGACCACGGCTGATGAGGGATCACTGAAATCATTGGTCTTTTTCGGCTAGCTTTGTTCTGCTCAGGCGCCCCCTTCTTACAATCTTCGTAGCCCGGATAGAGCCGACGGGTCTCGACTTTGGCGAGCCCGAGGACAGGCTCCGCGAAATCAGGGTGTCGCACTCCCGCATTTCGCTGCGCTCAATGCGGGCTGACAAGAGCGCTCACACCAGCGCCACGAGACCCTGCCGCCGGTCGAGCCGGCCGGCCACATCGAGCTCGAGCAGGGTGGTCCGCACGCTTGCCGGCGAGGCGCCCGACAGGCGAATGAGGTCATCGATCGCGACCGCGGTGGGACCGAGCAGCGCCATGATGCGGGTCCGCTCGGCGTCATCCGGCTCGGCGGCGGGTGGCACCGGCGCCGCCACCGCCGCATCCGCGACCGGCAGCGGCCGGCCCAGGATCGGCTGCGTCACCGCGATCACGTCATTCGCCTCGGTGACCGGGGTCGCGCCCTGCTTGATCAGATTGTTGGTGCCCTCCGCACGCGGATCGAGCGGCGAGCCCGGCACGGCGAAGAC
>DASTZX010000255.1:0-2911 GCA_035764045.1 Xanthobacteraceae bacterium
CGAGCTCAAGCGGCGGGCCGCCGCGCGCATCGCCGGCCACGACCCGCGCCACGACCAGGCGGAGTATCCGATCTATCCCGATCCGATCTGGGAGCCGTACAAGTCGCGCCGCGCCGAGCACGGCTATCAGCTCTACGGCGCGCTGAAGATCGCGCGCGACGACATGGCGGGCCGGCTCGAGCAGTACAAGCGCAATTTCCAGCTCTTCAACGCGCCGGTCGCGGTGTTCGTGACCATCGAGCGCAAGCTCGGGCCGGGCCAATGGGCCGATCTCGGCGGCTACATCCATGCGCTGATGTATCTGGCGCGCGGCTATGGGCTCGACACCTGCCCGCAGGAATCCTGGGCGCGCCTGTACAAGACGGTCGGCGAATTCCTGCGCGTTCCGCCCGAGCACATGCTGTTTTGCGGCGTGGCGATCGGCTATGGCGACCGCGCGCATCCCGCCAACGGCTTCCGCTCGACGCGCGCGGGGCTCGACGAGTTCTGCACCTTCGCGGGATTCGAAGGCAGCTGACGAATAATCCGAATTGCCTTCGCGGTCGGCGCGGGCGACCATGCGCGCCATGGCCCCCGTCCCCGATCGCACCAAAGACTTCTGCGCCCGCTTCAACCTCCGCGTCCCGATCCTGCTCGCCCCGATGGCGGGGGTGCCGGCGCCCGCGCTCTCGGTCGCGATCGCCAATGCGGGCGGGCTCGGCTCGTGCGGCGCGCTGCTGATGAAGCCGGACGAGATCGGGGCCTGGGCCAACGAGGTGCGCGCCGGCACCAATGGCGCGTTCCAGCTCAACCTGTGGATCCCCGACCCGCCGCCACGGCGCGATGCGGCGCACGAGGCGCGCGTGCGCGACTTCCTCGGCCAGTGGGGGCCGCCGGTAGCGGCCGATGCGGCCGAGACGCGGCCGCCGAATTTCGCGGCGCAATGCGAGGCGCTGCTCGCGGCCGGACCGCCGATCGTGTCCTCGGTGATGGGGGTCTATCCGCCGGATTTCGTCGCCAAGCTCAAGGCGCGCGGCATCGCCTGGTTCGCGGTCGTGACCACCGTCGCGGAGGCGCGCGCCGCCGATGCGGCGGGCGCGGACGTGATCGTGGCGCAGGGCATGGAAGCGGGCGGCCACCGCGGCTCGTTCGAGGCGGGCGACGCCGAGCGCGAGTCGGTCGGACTGTTTTCGCTCGTGCCCGCCGTGGTCGACGCGGTCAGGCTGCCGGTGGTCGCGACCGGCGGGATCGCCGACGGCCGCGGGGTCGCGGCTGCGCTGATGCTCGGCGCGAGCGCTGCGCAGATCGGCACCGGCTTCCTGCGCTGCCCGGAGGCGAAGCTTCCGCCCGCATGGGCGGACGCGCTGGCGGAGACCGCGCCCGAAGGCACCATGCTCAGCCGCGCCTTCAGCGGCCGCGCCGGCCGGGCGATCGCGACCGACTATGCGCGCGCCGCCGCCGCGCCCGACGCTCCAGCGCCCGCACCCTATCCGGTGCAGCGCGCCCTCACCGCCGCGATGCGCGCGGCCGGCACCAAGGCGGGCGATCTTCAGCGCATGCAGGCCTGGGCCGGGCAGTCCGCCGCGCTCGCGCGCGCCGAACCTGCCGGCGCCCTGCTCGCACGCATCTGGCAGGAGACGCAGGCGCTGCTCGGGTGACGCCGCACCGACCGAGCCGATCTTTGTTGAGCCAATCCCTTTATTGCGGCCCGAAATAGCGCGAGCCCCACAGCACCACCAGCCAGATCGCGACGAACGCGACGCCCGCTGCGATAAGAACTCCGGGTCCGGCGATCATCATTTCAACCTCCCAATTTCGCCCTTGTTGAGACTCGGGGGGTTCTCTCGATGGTAGCGCAACTGCGGCCGTGGTTTGAGCCCCCACGGCGTGCTAGATTCGCGGCGTTCAGGCGCAGCCATCCGCAGGAGCCGGACATGAACTTGCAAGCGCTGGGCTATGTCGGCATCCGCACCCGCAAGCTCGAGGACTGGAACGCCTATGCGAGCCGTTTCCTCGGCCTGCAGCTCGTCGACAAGAGCCGCAAGGCCCTCGCCTTCCGGATGGACGACCGCAAGCAGCGCGTCGTCGTCGAAACGGATGACGGCGAAGGCCCCGCCTTCTACGGCTGGGAGGTCGAAAACGCGGCCGCGCTCGATGCGATGGCGGCGCACCTGGAGAAGAGCGAGGTCAGCTTCGCACGCGGCTCGCGCGCGCTTGCGGACGAGCGCCGGGTCAAGGACCTGATCGTCTTTGCCGATCCGATCGGCAACCGGGTGGAGGTGTTTCACGGACCCGAAATCGCGAGCGACCCGTTCAAACCCGGCCGGTCGATCTCGGGGTTCCGCACCGGGGCGCTCGGCATGGGCCATGCGGTGCTCACCGCCGAGCGGCTCGACGACGTGCTCCCGTTCTATCAGGACATCCTCGGCTTCCGGCCGAGCGACTACATCCTCAAACCGTTCAAGGCCTACTTCTTCCACATCAACCCGCGCCACCACAGCCTCGCCTTCATCGACACGGGCAAGAACGGCATCCATCACCTGATGATGGAGACCTGCTTTCTCGATGACGTCGGCCAGGCCTACGACCTCGCGCTGCGCAAGCCGGAGATGATCGGCACCACGCTCGGCCGCCACGTCAACGACGAGGTCACCTCGTTCTATTCCTGGTCGCCGTCCGAGTTCCTGGTCGAGTACGGCTGGGGCGGGCGGACCATCGATCCGGCAACGTGGGCGCCGCACGAGCGCACCGAGGGCCCGAGCCTGTGGGGGCACGACCGCGCCTGGCTCTCGCCCGAGGGCCGCGAGCAGGCGCGCGACATGCGGATCAAGGTCGCCGAAGCGGGCGGACGGGTGCCGCTCAACGTGATGGACGGCAACCACAAGCTCGCCGCCGACGTCTGCCCGTGGTGGACCATGAACGTGACCGCGCG